>CAZPJM010000264.1:0-7133 GCA_964586865.1 uncultured Enterobacteriaceae bacterium | reverse complement strand
CGTGACTGGAGTTCAGACGTGTGCTCTTCCGATCTACCCCGGGCGCACCCGCGGCGACGGGGCCGGCGCGGGTGCGCCCGGGGTCAGGCCGGCCTCGGCCGCCAGCCAGTCCGGGAGCCGCGGTGTGGGAGGCGCCTTCTCGACGAAGGTGGGATCGTCGGCCGGGTGGGAGGGCAGCCCCTCGAACGGCAGCGGTCGGGCCGCCGGATCGGCCCGCCGGGTGCGGCTCCCGAAGGCCTCGTCCTGGACCTGCCGGGTGATGGCGGCGCGCCGCAGGGCCTCGCGCAGCCCGCCCGAGACCACGTCGACCACGTCGCGGGGGTTGCGGAAGCGCACCTCGGTCTTGGAGGGGTGCACGTTCACATCGACCTGCTCGGGATCGAGCCGCAGATCGAGGACGACGATGGGGTGGCGGCCCCGGGGGACGATCCCCTGGTAGGCCTCGCGCAGGCCCCGACGCAGGACCGGGTCGCGGACGTAGCGCCCGTTCACGTAGAGGTAGACGCCCTTGCCGCTGCTGGCGTGGACCCCCGGCGGGCTGGCCAGCCCGGTGACGGTGATCCCCCGGTCCGACACGGAGACGGGCCGGAGGGCCTCGGCGTCCTTGCCGAGCACCGCGCGCGCCCGCGCCGCCACGTCCTCGGCGCGGGCGGCCTGGACCACGGTGCGCCCCTCGTGGGTGACGGTCACGTCCACGTCGGGGCGGAGGAGGGCCTCGCGGATGACGGCCTCGACGCAGTGCCCGAGCTCGGTGGGCACCGTGCGGAGGAAGGCCTTGCGGACCGGCAGGTTGAAGAAGAGCTCGCGCACGCTCACCTGGGTCCCGGGGGCGCAGCCGGCCCGCTCCACCCCGCGCAGCGTGCCGCCCTCGATCCGAATGCGGGTGCCGGCCTCGTCCGCGTGGCGGCGGGTGAGCAGCTCGAAGCGGCTGACGCTCGCGATGGAGGGAATGGCCTCGCCCCGGAAGCCGAGCGAGCGGACCTGCACCAGGTCATCGATCGTACGAATCTTGGAGGTGGCGTGCCGCTCCAGGCAGAGCACCGCGTCGTGCTCGTCCATGCCGTGCCCATCATCGACGACCCTCACCAGCTTGCGTCCGCCCCCCGCGAGCTGGACCCGGAGGGTGGTGGCCCCGGCATCGAGGCTGTTCTCGACGAGCTCCTTGACCACCGAGGCGGGACGCTCGACCACCTCGCCGGCGGCGATCTGATCGATCAGGGCATCTTCGAGGAGGCGGACGGGCACGAAACGACTCCGGGGGGTCACCCCATTCGGGGGATGGGCGTGGGGAGGGGACTCCGGTAGCGTGTCGCGGTGCCGATAGCCCACGGTGAGGAGCACGCGTGGCCTTCGAACCCACCCTCGCCGACTTCGCCCACCTCGGTGTGGACCTCTTCGTCGCCGCCGACGTCGAGGGGGACTTCGTGTGGGTCTCTCCGGGGTGGGAGGCCGCCCTGGGATGGTCACCCGAGGCCCTCCGCGGTCGGCCGGTCCTGGACTGGGTGCACCCCGCCGACCGGTCCCGCACCGAGGCCGAGCTGAAGGGGATCCGCCAGGGCCGTGCCTCGGTGGGCTTCCGCAACCGCTACCGCCACCGGGACGGCTCGTGGCGATGGCTCGAGTGGAACAGCCAGCCGAGCGGGGGGCGCATCCACGCCGTCGCCCGGGACGTGACCGAGGCGGTGGCCCGGGAGGAGGCCCTGGCCGGCACCACCCGCACCCTCACCCTCGCCGGTGAGCTGGCCCGGGTCGGCCACTGGAGCCTGGACCTCTCCACCGAAGAGGTCCGGTGGTCCCCCGAGCTGTTCCGCATCCACGGCCGGGACCCGGCCAAGGGCCAGCCCACCTTCCCCGAGGCCGTCGCCTACTACCACCCCGACGATCAGGCGCAGGTGGACGCGGCCATCCGCACCGCGGCCGACACAGGCGAGCCCTTCCGCTTCCAGCTCCGGGTGCTGGCCGAGGGCGGCCCGCTCCGCCATGTCCAGTGCATCGGTCAGCCGGTGGGGGATCGGGTGGCGGGGCGCCATCGACGCTTCTTCGGGGTGTTCCAGGACATCACCGAGGAAGTGGAGCAGCGGATCGCCCTGGAGGAGCTCCGCCAGCGGTACGCGGTGGCCTTCGAGTCCACCCTGGCCGCCCTGTGGGACTGGGACCTGCGGACCGGCGAGGTCCTGTGGTCGGGGCCGGCCTTCGAGGACATCAGCGGCACCTCCGGCCCGACCCAGGGGACCTCGCGGGACTTCTTCGATGCGGTGCACCCCGAGGACCGGGGCCGTGTCCAGGAGGCGGTGGCGCGGCACCTGGAGGGCCACGCGCGGTACGACATCCACTTTCGCCTGGTCCGCCAGGGCACGTTCGAGGACGAGGTCGATCGATGGGCCTGGGTCCGGGCCACCGGGCGGGCCCTCCAGGACGCCTCGGGCACGCCGGTGCGCATGGTGGGCGCCATGCTCGACGAGACCCGCACCCGGCGCGCCATCGCCGCGCTCGAGGAGGAGGTGGCGCGGGCCGAGGCGGCGAGTCGGGCCAAGTCGGCCTTCCTGGCCAACGTCAGCCACGAGATCCGGACCCCCATGAACGCCATCCTGGGGCTGGCCGAGCTGCTCGAGACCACCGAGCTGACGCCCGGCCAGCGATCCTGGCTCGAGGACATGACGGGGGCCTCGCGCACCCTGCTCCGCCTGATCGACGATCTGCTGGACGTGGCGCGGGCCGAGGCCGGCGAGCTGGGCCTGCACGTGGGCCCCTTCGCGCCGCGGGCCCTGTTGGACGAGCTCATCCGTCTGCACCGGGGCCGGGCGGAGCGCCAGGGGCTCGCCCTCACCCTGGAGACCGACATCCCTGCCAATCTGCACCTCGAGGGCGACGGGGACCGGATCCGTCAGGTCGTGGGCAACCTTCTGGGCAATGCCATCAAGTTCACCGAGCGCGGGGGGGTCGTCCTCCGCGCGGGCGTCCGCCTGACCGGGGGGGCCGCCACCCTCGCCCTCCACGTGGTGGACACGGGGCCCGGCATCCCGACCGACCGCCAGGCCACCCTCTTCGAGCCCTTCGCCCAGCTCGACGAGAGCGCCGCCCGCCGCCACGGCGGGGTGGGCCTGGGCCTGGCCATCGCCCGACAGCTCGCCCGCCGCATGGGCGGCCAGCTCACCCTCGAGAGCAACGAGGGGCACGGCAGCACCTTCACCTTCACGGTCCGCCTGGCCGTGGCCGGGTCCGTGGAGGCCCCCCTGGCGCCTCGCCACGCCGAGGCGGCCCCCGGCGCCGGACTGCGGGTCCTGGTCGTCGAGGATCACCCGGTGAACCGCTCCGTGGCCCGGGCCATGCTGGGCCGGCTCGGCGCCGAGGTGCTGCTGGCCGAGGACGGGGCCGCCGGCCTGGCCCTCCTGCGGGCCGAGCCGCTGGATCTGGTCTTCATGGACATCCAGATGCCCGGGATGGACGGCCTGGAGGCCACCCGGCGGGCCCGGGCGCTGGGCCTGACCCTCCCCATCGTGGGCCTCACCGCCCACGCCCAGGCCGAGGATCGACGCCGCTGCCTGGAGGCCGGCATGGATGCCCACATCACCAAGCCGGTCTCCATGGGGGTGCTGGCCGACATCCTCGAGCGGCACGGGGCCGACCGGAGCCTGGTGGGCTGAGGCGGGGCCGCCGCGCCCTCCCCGCCCCATCGGCATAGGGGCCCCTCCCCCGACCCGGCTCGGATGGAGGCCCCATGGAGATCCGCTTCGGCCGCCCCGCCCTGTCCCCGTTCCGCACCCGGCGCCTGCTGGAGCGGATCCGGCAGGTCGCCCCCGAGGTGTCGGCCATCGACACGCGGCACGTCTACGTGGCCCGGCTCGCCCGCCCCCTGGACCCGGTGGAGCGGGACCGCCTGGGCACCCTCCTCGACGAGGGCACCGGACCCCGCGGCGCCCTGGTCCCCGACCTGGTGGTGGCCCCCCGCCCCGGCACCCTCTCCCCCTGGTCCACCAAGGCCACCGAGCTCGTCCGCAACGCGGGCCTCGAGGCGGTGGAGCGGGTGGAGCGGGGCTTGGCCCTGGCCCTGACCGATCTGGCGGGCGCCCACCGGCAGGCGGTGGCTCCCCTGCTCCACGACCGCATGACCGAGGCCGTCTTCGACACGGTCGAGGACCTGGCGATCCTGTTCCGCACCGAGGCGCCCCGCCCCCTCCGCCGGATCCCCCTGGCGACCGAGGGATCGACCGCGCTTCACGCCGCCAACACCGAGCTCGGCCTGGCCCTGGCCGACGACGAGATCGACTACCTCGTCGAGGCCTTCACCCGCCTGGGTCGCGGTCCGACCGATGTCGAGCTGATGATGTTCGCCCAGGCCAACAGCGAGCACTGCCGGCACAAGATCTTCAACGCCACCTGGACCCTCGACGGCGAGGACGCGGCCCACTCCCTGTTCGGGATGATCCGCCACACCCACCAGACCACGCCGGGCCGGGTGCTGTCCGCCTACAGCGACAATGCCGCGGTCGTCGAGGGTGTCGAGGGCGGCCGCTTCTTCCCCGATCCCGAGACGGGCGCCTACCGGGCCGTCCGCGAGCCCGTGCACCTGCTCATGAAGGTCGAGACCCACAACCACCCGACCGGCATCTCGCCCCACCCGGGGGCGGGCACCGGCAATGGCGGGGAGATCCGCGACGAGGGCGCCACCGGCCGCGGCGGCAAGCCCAAGGCCGGGCTGACCGGCTTCTGCGTCTCGGACCTGCACCTGCCCGGCGATCCCCAGCCGTGGGAGCAGGATCATGGCCTGCCGGCCCACATGGCGGGCGCCCTGCAGATCATGCTCGAGGGGCCCATCGGCGGCGCCGCGTACAACAACGAGTTCGGCCGGCCCAACCTGACCGGCTTCTTCCGGAGCTTCAGCCTGGAGGTCCCGGCGTCCGGCGGCACCGAGGTCCGCGGCTACCACAAGCCCATCATGATCGCCGGCGGCTACGGCAACGTGCGCCCGGGCCACGTCCTCAAGGAGGGCTTTCCCGCCGGCGCGGCCATCGTGGTCCTGGGCGGGCCGGCCATGCTCATCGGACTGGGCGGGGGCGCCGCCTCGTCGATGGCGTCGGGCGCCAGCTCGGCCGAGCTGGACTTCGCCAGCGTGCAGCGGGCCAACCCGGAGATGGAGCGCCGCTGCCAGGAGGTCATCGACCGGTGCTGGGCCCGCGGGGCGGACAACCCGATCCTGAGCATCCACGACGTGGGCGCCGGCGGCCTGTCCAATGCCCTGCCCGAGCTGGTCCACGACGCGGGCCGCGGCGCCCGCTTCGACCTGCGCAGGGTCCCCTCGGCCGAGCCCGGGCTCTCGCCCATGGAGCTGTGGTGCAACGAGAGCCAGGAGCGGTACGTCCTGGCGATCGACCCCGAGCGACTCCCCGCCTTCGAGGCGATCTGTGCCCGGGAGCGCGCCCTGTTCGCCGTGGTCGGCCACGCCACCGACGACGGGCAGCTGCGCCTCGACGACCCGCTCCTCGACGACACCCCCATCGACATGCCGCTCTCGGTGCTGCTGGGCAAGCCCCCTCGGATGCACCGGGAGGATGCCACCGTGGCGCGCCCGCGGCAGGCCTTCGAGACGGCTGGGCTCGACCTCGAGGAGGCCGCCCGCCGGGTGCTGCGGCTGCCGACGGTGGCCGCCAAGGACTTCCTGATCACCATCGGGGACCGGTCGATCACCGGGATGGTCGCGCGGGATCAGATGGTCGGCCCCTGGCAGGTCGCCGTCGCCGACGTGGCCACCACCACCGCCACCTACGACACCGTCGAGGGCGAGGCCATGGCCATGGGCGAGCGCACCCCCGTCGCCCTGCTCGACGGCCCCGCCGCCGGCCGCCTGGCCATCGCCGAGGCGCTCACCAACCTGGTCGCGGCCCCCGTCCCCGACCGCAAGCGGATCGTGCTGTCGGCCAACTGGATGGCGCCGGCCGGCACGCCTGGCGAGGACGTTGCCCTGTACCGCACCGTCGAGGCCGTGGGCCGGGAGCTGTGCCCGGCCCTGGGCCTGGCGATCCCCGTCGGCAAGGACAGCATGTCCATGCGGGCCGTGTGGACCGAGGACGGCGTCGAGAAACGGGTCACCGCGCCGCTGAGCCTCATCGTGAGCGCCTTCTCCCCCTGCACCGACGCCGGCGCCGCCTGGACCCCCCAGCTCCGGGACGCCCCCTCCCGCCTCCTCCTCCTCGACCTCGGCCGCGGGCAGAACCGCCTCGGCGGCTCGGCCCTCGTCCACGTCCACGGCCAGCTCGGGGCCACCCCGCCCGACCTCGACGATCCGGCGCTCCTCCGCGGCCTCTTCGACGGCCTCCAGGCCCTCCACGGCGACGACGCCGTCCTCGCCTGGCACGACCGCAGCGACGGCGGCCTGTTCGTCACCGCCGCCGAGATGGCCTTCGCCGGTCACCTGGGCGTCGACCTGGACCTGGCGGCCCTCGGTGACGATGCCGTTGCGGCCCTCTTCGCCGAGGAGCCCGGTGGCCTCCTCCAGGTCCGCGCCGACGACGCCGCGCGGATCCGCGCCCACCTGGAGGCCCATGGCGTCCCCGTCCACGACCTCGGGGTCGCGACGACCGACCGGCGTCTTCGCTTCCGTACCGGCGATGCCGTGCTCCTCGAGCTCGACGCCGTCGACGCCCACCGCACCTGGGCCGAGACCAGCTACCGGATGCAGGCGCTGCGCGACGACCCCGACTGCGCCCGGGAGGCCTACGACGCACTCCTCGACCGGGAGGATCCCGGGCTGCAGTTCGACCTCTCCTTCGACCCCGCCGACGACATCACCGCGCCCTTCATCGGCGGGGCCCGCCCCCGGGTGGCCATCCTCCGGGAGCAGGGCGTCAACGGCCAGCTCGAGATGGCCGCCGCCTTCGACCGCGCCGGCTTCGAGGCCGTCGACGTCCACATGTCCGATCTCCTCGCCGGCCGCGCCGACCTGGCGACCTTCCGCGGGGCCGTGCTGTGCGGCGGCTTCTCGTACGGCGACGTCCTCGGCGCCGGCGGCGGCTGGGCGAAGGGCATCCTCTTCCAGCCGGCCCTCCGCGACGCCTTCCAGGCCTTCTTCCACCGTGACGACACCTTCACCCTCGGCATCTGCAACGGCTGCCAGGCCCTGTCGCACCTCCGCGAGC
>CAZPJM010000263.1:0-7192 GCA_964586865.1 uncultured Enterobacteriaceae bacterium | reverse complement strand
CGCGGCGACGCCGACATTCGCAACCGGCGTCTCCGTCACCGGCCGGAGGTAGAAATGCAGCCCCGCGTACCGGGAAAAGTCGGCCGCCCCCCATTCCGTCCGCTGGAAATCGCTGAAAACGTAAACCGCGCCGTTCCCCTCCAGCAACCGGTTCGCCAGCGCCAGCGCGGCGTTGGGGGCGCCGCGCTCCCAGGTGGGGGCGGCGCCGGCGAGGGGCGCCAGGAGCAGCAGGGGGAGGAGCCGGGCACCCATCATGGCCCCGTGAAGACCCCCCGGCCGCGGCCCGCCTTCCCTCACCGGCCCTCCACCAGGGCCCGCGCCAGCGCCGGCAGGCTCACGTCGTAGCGGAAGGACGTGCCACGGTGCCCGCCCGGGTGCTCCTCGTGGACGTGGGGGATCTCCAGGTCCTCGAGCTTGCGGACCAGGCGGCGCAGCGAGAGGTGCAGGCCGTACTCGTCGCTCTCACCCGCGTCCAGGTGGAGGAGGTCCAGCCCGGCCAGGGCGGCGGCCACCCCGTCGTGATGCACGCGGTGCACCGGGTCATGGGGGAGCCAGGCCTCGAAGGCGGGCCAGTCCAGCGCCCCGGTCTCCACGTCGAAGGGGAGCCGACACGGGTAGGGGGAGGCCTCGGGATCGCCGGCGTAGGCGCAGCTCATGGCCAGCACGTTGAGGGCGGCGAAGGCGTGCCCGTCGGGCCGGTGGCGGGACCAGAAGGTCTCGACGAAGCCCTCGAGGCCGCCGTGGCGCTGCAGCCCCATGACCGCGCCGCGGATCTCGGGCAGGTAGGTCAGATCGAAGCCCATGTCGCCGGCATGGCAGGCCACCGCGGCGAGCAGCCCGGGCCGGTCCATCGCCAGCCGGAGGGCCCCGAAGCCCCCCGAGGAGCGCCCCACGGCGCCCCAGCGGCCATCCAGCGAGACATGGTCGGCGATGAAGCTTGGCAGCTCCTCGGCGATCCAGGTCTGGTACCGGCCGAGCCCCGGGGAGTCCAGGAACTGGCTGCCGCCCACCGAGGTCATGACGTCGGGCATCACGGCCACGAAGGGCGGGCAGCCGGCCTCGGCGATGAGCCTGTCGATCCGGGTGGAGAGGGGGATGTCGGTGAGCCCCCGGCCCAGCAGCCCCGCCCCGGTGCCCGCGAAGGGCGCCAGCACCAGGATGGCCGGGTAGGTGAAGCCGCTGTCGTAGGCGGGGGGCAGGTAGACGTGCACGTCCCGCTCGGCCGGATCGCCCCACGGGTTGCCGGCCAGGGCGGTCGAGCTGTGACGCAGGACCCGCACCCGGCCGCGCTGATCGGGGGGAAGGTCGGGGAAGGGGGAGGGCATGGAGGCTCCGGGAGGTCCCCAGGGTAGCCGAGCGGACGAGAGGGCCGGCGGCGAGCCGCGTTAGGCCCTGCCCATGAGCACCGACTACGCGCGTATCGGCGGGGCGGAGGGGCTGGAGCGGCTGGTCCGGGCCTTCGTCGACCGGGTCTTCGACGACCTGATCATCGGCTTCCACTTCATCGGGAGGGACCGGGAGCGCATCGTCCGGCACGAGGTGGAGCACGCCGCCGGGCACCTGGGCGGCCCCCCCGCCTACACCGGCCGGCCCATCGCGCGGGTCCATCGTCCGCTTCCCATCAATCGGGGGCACTTCCGGCGCCGCCTGGCCCTGCTCCGGACCGTCCTGCGGGAGCAGGAGGTCCCCGAGGACATCATCGAGCGGTGGATCGAAGCGGATCGCCGGCTCGAGGAGGCGGTGGTGGACGGCACCGACTGCGGGCCCCCCGAGGCTCCCGGGCAGTGAGGCCTACCCCCACACCGTGAGCACCACCCGGCGGGTGTGGGGGGCGGTCCGGTGTTCCCACAGGTAGACCGCCTGCCAGGTGCCGAGGTGCAGGCGGGCGTCCTGTACCGGGAGCACCAGGGAGGTCCGGGTGAGGGCGGTGCGGACGTGGCCGCTCATGTCGTCCGGCCCCTCGTCGCGGTGGTGGAAGCGCGGATCCCCGTCCTGGACCGCACCGCTCATCCAGGTCTCCAGATCCCGGAGCACGTCGGGGTCGGCGTTCTCCTGGAGGATCAGCGAGGCCGAGGTGTGCAGGCAGAAGGCGTGACAGAGGCCGGTCGAGATGCGGGACTCGGCGACGACCCGGGCGATGGATCCGGTGAGGTCGATGAAGCCCCGCCCCTCGGTGGGCACGGTGAGGGTCTGGCGGTACACGAGGGCCTCCGGGCGCTCGGGGAGGGTACCGCGTCGGCCGGGGGAGGGGAGCGGACAGATCCTGACCGGCCGCTCGGATAGGGACCTGGGACCGCTCGGGGTCCGCGCCATGTCCTTCGCCCACCTCCACGTCCACTCCCAGTTCAGCCTCCTCGACGGCACCGCCAGCCCCGGCGCCATCGCGAAGCGCGCCGCCGAGCTGGGCATGCCCGCGGTGGCCCTCACCGACACCTGCAACCTCTACGGGGCGGTGGCCTTCTACAAGGCCTGTCGCGGCGCCGGCGTGCACCCGGTCCTGGGTGCCGAGGTCGCCGTCCAGCCCGAGGGCGTGGGCCACCAGGACCCCCAGGGCGTGCAGGGTGGCTACCAGGTGGTCCTGCTCGTCGAGGATCCCACCGGCTACCGCAACCTCTGCCACCTGATCACCCGGGCCATCTACGACGGCATGTACTACCGGCCGCGCATCGACCTGGACCTGCTCCGGGCACATCGCGACGGCCTCATCGTGCTCACCGGGGGTCGCAAGGGCGTGCTGGGCCGGGCGCTGGCCGCGGGCCGGGTGGACCTGGCCCGGGAGCGTCTCGTGCGCCTGCGGGAGGTCCTCCGCGACGACCAGCTCCACGTCGAGCTGCAGGACCTGGGCCTGGACGGCGGGGACGCCATCCTGGAGGGCAGCCGCACCCTGGCCGCCGAGCTCGGCCTCGACACGGTGATCACCAACGCCGTGCACTACCTGGACCCGGTGGATGCCCCCGTCCACGACGTGCTCCACGCCATCGCCCAGGGCTGCAGCGTCACCGACCCCCAGCGCTTCCAGACCCCCACCGACCAGGCCTGGTTCAAGCCCGAGGATGAGCTGCGCGCCCTCTTTCCCGACGACGGCGACGCCCTCGACCGGACGGTGGCCCTGGCCGAGCGGTGCCGGTACGACTTCGACTTCAGCACCTACCACTTCCCGGCGACCACCCCGCCGGACCACGTGGCGCCGTCCGGTCCCGAGGATCGGCCCGCCCAGCCCGACACCGACGCCAACTGGGCCTACTTCTACCGGGCCTTCCCGCCCCCCCGCGACTACGGCCTGCCCACCCCCGACGAGGCCATCCCGGCCCGGCCCGAGGGCGCCGGCCACCTCGAGGGCTACTTCGCCTGGTACGCCCGCGAGGGCCTGGCGCTCCGCCTCCGCCAGGACGCGGTGCCGGCCGGGCGCCATGCCGAGTATGCCGAGCGCCTCCAGCACGAGATCGACATCATCAACCAGATGGGCTTTCCGGCGTACATGCTCATCGTCGCCGAGTTCATCAACTGGTCCAAGGACCACGACATCCCGGTGGGGCCGGGTCGCGGCTCGGCGGCGGGCAGCCTGGTGGCCTACGCCATGCGCATCACCGACATCGACCCGCTGCGGTTCGGGCTGCTCTTCGAGCGCTTCCTCAACCCCGAGCGCGTCAGCATGCCCGACATCGACGTGGACTTCTGCCAGGACCGCCGCGAGGAGGCCATCGCCCACGTCCGCGACAAGTACGGCGCCCCTCTGGTCAGCCAGATCATCACCTACGGCACCCTCAAGGCCAAGGCCGCCGTCCGCGACGTCTGCCGCGTCCTGGACATGACGTTCACCGACGCCGACCGCATCGCCAAGCTCATCCCCGACGACCTCAAGATCACCATCGACAAGGCCCTGGACCAGGTCGAGCTCCTCCAGGACATGTACGAGGGCGACCCCAAGGTCCGCCGGGTCCTCTCGCTGGCCCGGCGGGTCGAGGGCCTGTGCCGGCAGACCGGCGTGCACGCCGCCGGCGTGGTCATCGCCGACAAGCCCCTCGTCGAGTACGCCCCCCTCTACCGCGACGGGCCCGAGGGGGGGCCGGTGGTCCAGTACGACATGAAGTCCGCCGAGAGCATCGGGCTCATCAAGTTCGACTTCCTCGGGCTCAAGACGCTCGACCAGATCCGCGACGCCGTCCAGCTCATCGAGCGCAACCACGGCGTGGCCGTGGACATGGCGCGCCTCCCCCTCGACGACGCGGCGACCTACGCCATGCTCTCCGAGGGGGACGCCCTGGGCGTCTTCCAGCTCGAGTCCAGCGGCATGCGGGACCTGCTCGGCCGCCTGAAGCCCAGCAATATCGACGACATGGTGGCGCTGGTGGCGCTCTACCGGCCGGGCCCGCTCCAGTCGGGCATGACCGACGACTTCGTCGAGCGCAAGCACGGCCGCACCGAGGTCGCCTACCCGCTCCCCATGCTCGAGCCCATCCTCGAGGGGACCTACGGCACCATCATCTACCAGGAGCAGGTCATGCAGATCGCCCAGGAGATGGCCGGCTATTCCCTCGGCGAGGCCGACCTGCTCCGCCGCGCGATGGGCAAGAAGAAGCACGAGGAGATGGCCCGGCAGAAGGTCCGCTTCGTGGAGGGCTCGGTCGAGCGCGGCATCGACGAGGCGAAGGCGGTCGAGATCTTCGATCAGCTCGCCATGTTCGCCGCCTACGGCTTCAACAAGTCCCACTCGGCGGCCTACGGCTACGTCAGCTACCAGACCGCCTGGCTCAAGGCCCACTACCGGCCCGAGTACATGGCCGCCCTCATGACCATCGAGGCGGCCAACACCGACAAGGTGCTGCTCTACATCCGGGACTGCCAGGCCCACGGCATCCGGGTCGAGAGCGTCTGCCTCAACCGGTCCCAGGCCGCCTTCGAGGTGCCGCCCCCCGGCGATCGCCCCGAGGGCGACGTGATCTTCTTCGGCCTCAAGGCGGTGAAGAACGTGGGCGGCGCCGCGGTCGAGGCCATCCTCGAGGCCCGCGAGGCCGCCGGCGGCCGCTTCGAGGATGCCTTCGCCTTCTTCGAGCACGTGGACTTCAAGCGTGTGAACAAGCGGGTCATCGAACAGCTGATCAAGGCCGGCGCCTTCGACTTCTCGGGCCTCCCGCGGCGGGCGCTCATGGAGGGTCTGGACGCGGCGGTGGCGGTGGGCTCCCGCAACCAGCAGGACCGCGCCGCCGGCCAGGTCTCCCTGTTCGGGGGCGGCGGCCCCAGCGCGCCCCGGGCGCCCCGCTTTCGCTTCCCCGACGTCTCCGAGTGGCCCCTCACCGAGAAGCTCGGTCACGAGCGCGATGTGCTCGGCCTCTTCCTCACCGGCCACCCCATGGAGGTCCACGGCGCCGACGTGGCCCGCTTCGCCACGGTCCCCATCGCCCGCCTCGACGAGATCGACCTGGACAACGAGGTCCGCATCCTGGGGATCCCGGCCGATGTGCGGACCATCCGCACCCAGGGCGGGGACCGGATGGCCTTCGTCCAGCTCGACGACGTGGACGCCAGCATCGAGTGCACCTTCTTCTCGGGGGCCTGGGCCCGCTCCCAGCGCACCATCGACGCGGGCGAGC
This sequence comes from uncultured Enterobacteriaceae bacterium, assembly GCA_964586865.1. Lineage (GTDB taxonomy): Bacteria > Myxococcota_A > UBA796 > UBA796 > REDI01. The sequence continues at coordinate 1,601 of CAZPJM010000263.1, read as the reverse complement.
CGGTGCTCGTCACGGGCACCCTCGAGTCCCGCAAGGGCAGCCTCCAGATCCGGGTCCGCTCCGCCGAGCGCCTGGCCGAGGTGCGTACCCGCACCATCCGCGACATCACCTTCCGCCTGCGCGCCGACGAGCTCTCGGGCCCCCGCCTCGACGCCTTCGCCGCCCTGCTGCGCCGGCACCCGGGCACCAGCCACGCCCGGGTCGTGGTCGAGGTCCCGGGACGGTACGCCGCCACCCTCGGCCTGCCCCACCACGCCCTCGACGCCGGCGCCCCCTTCGAGGAGCATCTCCTCTCCCTCTTCGGTCGCCCCGACGCCGTGGTCCTGGCCTGATCCGCCCTCCCTCGCTCCCCCTCCGCCATGCCCCGCCTCCTCCTGCCCCTGCTGCTCGCCCTGCCCGCCCTCGCCGACCCTCCCCCCGGCGAGCCGGTCGATGTGCGTCGGGCCCTGGGCAGCGGGGCGGTCGTCAACTGGACCCGCCTCGTGGTCGAGGCCGAGGCCTCCCGCGTCGGTACCGGCGTGGCCGGGCGGCAGGAGGCCACCGAGCAGCGCGCCCGGCAGCAGATCGGGCCCGCCATCCTGGAGGGCCTCCCCGACGTGGCCGCCCGCGCCGACGTGACCATCGGCGATCTCCTCGAGCGGCCCGAGCTGGGAGACACCCTCGAGAACCGGGTCAAGCGCTGGGCCATCTCCGAGGCCCACTACCACGCCTCGGGCCGGGTCACCCTGTTCGGCGAGCTCGATCTGGCCGACTACCTGCGTCCCTGGACCCTCACCCTGTCCCGGCCGACCCCCTCGGAGCCGACCCCCTCCGAGCACACCGGGCTGGTGGTCGATGCCCGGGGGACCGGCGCGCTGCCCGCCTTCGCCCCCCGCCTGCTCGCCGACGATGGCGAGCTGCTGTGGGGCGGGGCCCTCTGGACGCCCGAGGCCCTTCAGACCAGCCCCGCGGTGTGGGTCTCCGACGCGGCCCACCCGGCCACGGTGCGGGCGGGCGACGATCCCCTCGTGGTGCGGGCGCGCCGGGCTCGGGGGGCCGACCTGACCCTCGACCACACGGGCTCGGGGGCGGTGCGGGCCCACCTCCTGGGCACCCAGGTCCTCGGCCGGGGCCGGGTGGTGATCCTGGTCGACCCATGACCGCCCGCCCCGATCCATGGTCGGTCCTCCCCCCGGTCCAGGTCTCGTGGCGGGGGCGGTGGGCCTACCGCGACGCCCTCGACGCCCAGCGTGCCCATCGCGAGGCCCTGCTCGACGGCGAGGCCCGGCCCGAGGTCCTGTGGCTCCTCGAGCACGAGCCGGTGGTGACCACCGGGCTGCGGGCGGTGCCGGACCTGCCCGAGCCGTCCTTCTTCCGAGATCGCGGCGTGGCGGTCCACCGCACGGAGCGGGGCGGGCTGGCGACCTACCATGGCCCGGGCCAGCTCGTGGGCTACCTGATCATCCACCTCCGGCGGCGGCGTCTCGGGGTGCGGCGCACCATGCACGCCCTCGAGCAGGCCCTCGTCGAGTGGCTCGACGGCCGGGGGGTGGCGGCGGGGCGCCGTGGGGGGCACCAGATCGGAAGAGCACACGTCTGAACTCCAGTCACGTGAAACGATC
>CAZPJM010000262.1:0-7202 GCA_964586865.1 uncultured Enterobacteriaceae bacterium | reverse complement strand
ACAAGACCTTCTGCATCCCCCACGGCGGTGGCGGCCCGGGGATGGGCCCCATCGGGGTGGTGGAGCGGCTCGCCCCGTTCCTGCCGAGCCACCCCCTGCTCCGCGAGTCGGGCACCCGGACCCAGGCGGTGGGCGCCGTGTCGGCCGCGCCCTTCGGCAGCCCGAGCATCCTGCCCATCTCGTGGGCCTACATCGCCATGATGGGCCCCGAGGGACTGCGGCGCGCCTCCGAGGTCGCCATCCTGGCGGCCAACTACCTGGCCCGTCGCCTGAAGGGGCACTTCGACGTGCTCTACACGAACCCCGAGGGCTTCGTCGCCCATGAGTGCATCCTGGACACCCGGCCCTTCAAGAGTGCCGGCGTCACGGTCGACGACGTGGCCAAGCGCCTCATGGACTACGGCTTCCACGCCCCCACCATGTCCTGGCCGGTCATCGGCACCCTCATGGTCGAGCCCACCGAGAGCGAGTCCCGCCAGGAGCTCGACCGGTTCGCCGACGCCATGATCTCCATCCGCGACGAGATCCGCCGGGTCGAGGCTGGCACCGTGGACATCGAGGACAGCGTCCTCCGCCACGCCCCCTTCACCGCCGAGAGCGTGACCGCCGACGCCTGGGACCACCCCTTCAGCCGCCGCGAGGCCGCCTTCCCCTCGGAGCACCAGCGCGTCCACAAGTACTGGCCCACGGTTCGCCGGATCGACAACGTCTACGGTGACAAGAACCTGGTCTGTACCTGCGACGCCTGGCCTACCGACGTCTGACCCCTCGGGGCCCGCCCGGGTCGAAGAGGCGGTCCTCGTCGAGGGCCGCCCGGGCGCGCATCCCCTCGGGCCCCGCATAGGTGGCCTCCCAGCGGTAGTGGGGCACCTCGGCGGCGTCGAAGTCCACCGAGAGCGCCACCCGCAGGGTCTCGTCGGGGCCCGGGGTGCGCGGGGGGAGGGGGAAGAGGGTCTGGGACCAGTGGGTGCCCGGGGCGTCGGGGGCGGTGGTCATGGTGACCCCCGGCGCCCAGTCCACCTCGAACCAGCCGGCCAGGGCGGTCACGGGCCGCTCGGCCTCCAGCGACCAGCTCGCCTCGAGGGTGTAGTGGTCGGCGCGGTCGTAGGGGTCGAAGGAGAGGACCTGCCGCGCCGGCGCCCGGAGGAAGCTCGGGGGGGCCGCGCCGGTGCGCACCCGGGGGTACTCGGCCGCCAGGAAGGCGGAGAGGTCCAGGTCGCGCCAGGGTGCGGTCCAGGTCCGCTCGGGCTCGAAGACCAGGCGGGCATCGAGGGGGGCCAGGTACAGCCGCACCGCCACCGGCCCCCGACGCCCATCCGGCGCCAGCCAGCGGTTCGCGAAGGCCCCCACCGCCGCGAACATGGCGTCGCTGAAGGCGAAGTTGCCCAGGCACTCGCTGAAGCAGACGTCCACCCGCTCGGGGAGCTCCACCGTGGCTGCGTCCCCCTGGACCGGGATGATCCCGTCCAGTCCATTGTCGCGGGCCATCCGCCCCACGAGCGTCACGATGGGGCTCGCGTCGATGGCGTAGACCCGCGCCGCCCCGGCCCGCCGCGCCAGCGCCGCCAGCACGCCGGTGCCGGTGCCCACGTCGGCCACCACGTCGCCCGGGCGGACCAGCGCGCGGATCATGGCCTCCAAGGCGGTGTTGCGCACCTCGTCCTGCAGCATCCAGGCGTGGTAGCCCACGTGCACCCGGTGTCCCTGCTCCGCCATGCGTCCTCCGGCGCGCAGTCTGGACGAGACCCTCTCTCGATTCAACATGGCAGGAGCCCATCCGTTCTCGTGGGTGGACCGCTGCCTGGAGGCCCCGTGCGCACCCTCGTGCCGATCCTCGCCACCCTGGCCTTGGCTTGCGGCGGCACCGTCTACACCGACACCGACACCGACCTCCCCCCCGATGACGTGACCGGCGATCCCGAGGCGGCCGCGGCCTGGCAGCGGGTGACCGACCGGCTCGACGCCGCCGCCGACGAGGGCATGCCCGAGACCGGCATGACGCTCATCGTCCGCGACCGGGAGGGCCGGATCCGCTACCGCCACACGGTGGGGGGCTTCGAGCCCGATGTCCGCGTCCCCGTGGCCTCGGCGAGCAAGCTGGTCTCGGGCCTGGTGCTCCTCCGCCAGGTCGAGCAGGGGCGCCTCTCGCTGGACAGCACCACCGGCGGGGTGCTGGGCTGGCGCGGCGTCCAGGCCGGCATCACCCTCGACCAGCTCGGCAGCTTCGTGAGCGGCTACGAGGGGCGGCCCTTCTGCACGCTGCGGACGAACATCACCCTCGCCCAGTGCGCCTTCGAGATCGGCAGCGAGCCCCCCGCCTCCACGCCCGGCAGCACCCTCGACTACGGGCCCACGCACCAGCACATCGCGGGGGCCATGGCCGAGGAGGAGAGCGGACAGGACTGGAACGCCCTGTTCCGGACCGACCTGGCCGAACCCCTCGGCCTCACCGACCCGGACCTCCGCTACGTCACCGTCCCCAAGCAGCAGGCGGGCACCACCAATCCGCTGGTGGCGGGCGGGCTGCTGGCCACCGCCGACGAGTACGAGGCCTTCCTGGCGGTGGTGGTCCGCGATGGGCTCGCCTGGGACGGGACCCGGCTCCTGTCCCCTGGCGCGGTGGACCGCCTGTTCGAGAATCCCTTCCCCGAGGCCCGGGTCGCCAACACCCCCTACGAGGGGATCGCCGACTTCCGCTACGGCTTCGGGACCTGGCTCGAGTGCGAGGGCGGCGTGCCGTCGTGCGACGTGGCCTCGTCGGCGGGCGCGTTCGGAACCGTGCCGTGGGTGGATCGGGCCCGGGGCTATCAGGCCCTTCTGATGATGGAGGGCGATGCGGGGACGGCGACCGGGTTCTCCGCGCCCCTCCAGCAGGAGGTGCGTCCCCTCGTCGAGGCGGCCCTGGACATCGAGGACGGCCGGGACCAGGACTGAGGCTCCACGAAGGCCGCCCACCCGGGGGCTGAGGCCGGGTGGGCGGCGAGGCAGTCGTGGGGGGCCGATGCCGGCGGGCTCACGCCCCCAGGAAGTGCTCCAGGGCCTTGCGGCGCTTGGCGTGGCGCAGCTTGCGCAGGGCCTTGATCTCGATCTGGCGGATCCGCTCGCGGGTGAGCGAGAAGCGGCTGCCGATCTCCTCGAGGGAGTAGTGGGTGGGCTCGCCGATTCCGTAGCGCATCCGCACCACCTTCTCCTCGCGGGGGGAGAGGGTGGCCAGGACGGTGGCGATCTCCTCGCGGAGGGCGTCCTCCTCGACCTGGGCGTCGGGCGCGTCCACGTCGGGGTTCTCGATGAAGTCGCCCACCGTGCTGTCCGACTCCTCGGACACCGGGGTGTCGAGGCTCATGGGCTCCTTGACCAGCTTGAGCAGGTCCTCGACGTCGTCCACCGACATCTCGAGGTGGTCGGCCACGTCCTGCATGGTGGCCTCGCGGCCGAGCTGCTGGGCCAGCATCTTCTGGGTCTGGTGGACGCGGTTGACGATCTCGAGCTTGTAGATGGGGATCCGGATGGTGCGGATCTGGCTCTCGATGGCCCGGATGATCGACTGGCGGATCCACCACGAGGCGTAGGTGGAGAACTTGAAGCCACGGGTGTAGTCGAACTTCTCGCAGGCCTTGATGAGGCCCAGGTTGCCCTCCTGGATCAGGTCGGCCAGCGGGAGCCCCCGGTAGCTGTACTGCTTGGCGATGCTCACCACGAGGCGCAGGTTCGCCTTGATGAGCGCGGCCTTGGCGAGCTCGGAATCGGCGCCGCCCTCCTGGACACGGCGAGCGACCTCGACCTCGTCCTCGCCGGAGAGCAGCGGAATGGTGCCCATGCTGCGCAGGTACTTGTTGAGCAGGGCGCCATCGTCGTCGGAGCGATCCCGGCGCCGGGAAGGGGAGCGTGCCTTGCGGGCCACAGCAGCCATGGTGTCTCCTCGTCTCGCCTTGCACGGCGTTGACACCAGGGGACCAAGCAATCGCTGTGCCAGGTGCGACACGCCGTGGTCACGCCCTCGTGACCCGGTCCGATCCACTGCCTGAGAGGCGGATCCCCGTGAGATGGCACCCTGGTCGTCGCGGGTCCGGGGGACCCTGGGCCGACGCAGACCTGGGACATGGATGTCCGAAGGGTGAACGGATGTCCAAGAATCTTGGACACGGCCGTGAGGCGCCAGACCGTCCTGACCCATCGGGTCCGACCCGCGGCGGCCGCTGCGGTTCCCTCCCGAGGCCCGGATCAGCGGACGGGGTCGTCCTCCAGCGTGGCGGGATCGACGCCCGCGGCCTCGGCCAGGGCGCGGTAGGGGTCGTCGGCCTGGGCCGCCAGTGCCTCGATCCGTGCCAGGAAGGCGGCCAGGTCGCCACCCTCCTGCTCCAGGACGGCCTCGAACCAGGCCGGGCTCCGGTTGTAGACCCGGAACTGGACCAGGCGGGCGTTGTTCCACGGCTGCTCCTCGAACCACCGGGCCCAGCGGGCGGGGTCCGAGAAGCCGGCGGCCCGGGCCCGGTCCGGCAGCCCCTCGAGGATCGCGGCCTTTCGCGACCGCTTGTCGGCCTCGGAGAGGCTCGGGTCCGTGTAGACGGCGTCGAGCTCGCCATACACCGCCCGCATCATGTCCAGGTAGACCTGCCGGTCCGCGCGGCGGCGGCGCTCGGCCGCCACCTCGTCGCTGTCCGGACCCCAGGTGGTCTCGAGGTAGCGCATGGCCGCCGTTCGCCCGACGAAGTTGGCGAGGGACTCGTTGAAGGCCACCGAGCCGGGGATCCAGACCGTGGCGTGGGTGAGCTCGTGGTGGAGCGTGTCGGCCAGGCGGGCCTCGGACCAGCGGGCCATGTGGGGCAGGAGGGGATCCTCGAACCAGCCCAGGGTGGACCAGGCTCCGGCGGTGCGCACGTGGACGTCGTGGCCGGCGCTCCGGAGCTCGTCGGCCGTGGCGCGCGCGGCCTCCTCGTCGAAGAAGCCCAGGTAGGGGACCCGGCCCACGATGGGAAACCACCAGCGCACCGGCCGGAAGGCGAGCTCCTCGCAGGCCGAGACGTTCCAGACCGTGTGGTCCCAGTGGGGGTTGATGGTGCTGTAGTGCCCGGTGTCGGCCAGGCCGAGCTGCCGGGCGTGCGCCTTGATGGCGGGCACCCGCCGGAGGGTGGCCACCTCCTCCTCGGTGAAGTGGCCGGCCGCGATGGCCTCCTCGACCGGGACCCGGCCCCACAGCAGCTCGAGCTGGTAGGTGGCCGCCACCGCCACGTAGCGGACCCGCGGGTGGAGCAGGCTGGCGAGGGCCAGGCAGAGCACGAGCCCCAGTCCGATGAGCAGCAGGCGGCGGGTGGCGGCGGCGCGGCGGGACATGGAGCGAGGCTAGCCACCGCCCACCAGATGGCCAGCCCTGGGTACCGGCGCGGTGGGGGGCCGGGTCGCCTCCGGCACCGGGGGGGTGGGCCGCGGCCTCCAGGGAGTCGCGACGGGGACGACCAGGGATTACACCCGCTCGACCTTCCCGGAGGCGACGTGTCCTGGCTGACGGATCTGACCCGCTACCTCATCGAGGGCGGCCCGGTCATGATCCCTATCGGGCTCTGCTCCATCATCGCCCTCGCCGCCTTCCTCGAGCGGCTCTACGCCCTCCGGCGCTCCCGGGTGGCGCCGCGCAGCCTGGTGCGCACCGCCCTCGAGCACCTGCGCGCCGGCGACTGGGCCGGGGCCCTCGCGGCGGTGCGCGCCAGCCGGTCGGCCCTGGGTCGGGTGCTGGACGTGGCCATCCAGGTCCGGGGCGCCCCGCGCCAGCTCATCAAGGAGCGCCTCGAGGAGGTCGGGCGCCGCGAAGCCGCCGAGCTCGAACGCTTCGTGCCCATCGTGGGCACCATCGCGGCCATCGCCCCCCTCCTGGGCCTGCTGGGCACCGTCGGCGGCATGATCGCCACCTTCGCCGCCATCCAGGAGCAGGGCCTCGGCGACATCGACAAGCTGGCGGGCGGCATCTCCCAGGCCCTGATCACCACCTTCGCGGGCCTGTCGGTGGGCATCCCGGCGGTGGTGGCCAACCGCTTCCTGCTGGGGCGGGTGGACCGCCTGCTCATCGAGCTCGAGGAGAGCTCCCTCACCGCCCTCGAGCTGGTCAGCGCCGAGGCCGGCGTGGAGCCCGGACCCCTCGTGCCCCTCGACGAGGACACCGCCGAGGACGGGGAGGGCGCATGAGGTTCGCCGTCGGTCGTCGCCCCGACCCGCTCATCGACGTGACGCCCATGATCGACGTGGTCTTCCAGCTCGTGCTGTTCTTCATGGTGTCCACCACCTTCCGGAACACCCCGGGGATCCAGGTCGACCTCCCCCGCTCCTCCCAGGACGTGGTGGTGGCCGACAAGGACGATCTGAACATCTGGATGACCCTGGACGGCGCCGTCTATGTGGATGACCGACCGGTGACCGCCGAGCAGCTCCAGCGCCTGCTCACCCGGACCGCCGAGCGGGACCCGAGCACGCTCGTGGTCATCAAGGCAGACACGGGCGTGGCCCACGGCCGGGTGGTCACGGTCATGGACCAGGCCCGCTCCCGGGGGCTGTCGCGCCTGGCCATCGCCACCGAGGCGGGGGTGGAGGAACTCTAGCCGTCTGTGACGCAGACTCCCGTCGCCCGGCCCGACGCCTCGGGATCTGAAACGCCCTGCGGACGGCCTTGTGCCCGTCTCGCCCCTCCGTTACCCTCGCGTCCTCCCTCCGCCGCCCTCCCTCGGCCCCCTGGCCCTCCCCCCTCGGCCCCTCCGTGCGTCCCCCCCTCGTCCACCGGTTCCTGCTCGCGGTGCTGCCGGCCTTCGTGATCGGCGCGGTCGTGCTGTCCGCCATCTGGGGCGAGAACGGGCTGGTCCGTCGGATGGAGCTCACCGAGGAGCTGCGCGAGGCCAACGCCGAGCTCGAGGCCGTCGACCTGGAGAATCAGCGCATGCAGCGGGAGCTCCGCCTTCTCGACGAGGATCGCGTCACGGCCGAGCGCGCCGTGGCCTCCGAGCTCGAGCGCGGTGTCCCCGGCACCACCATCTACCGCTTCCACCCCCCCGAGACCGAGGCCGACGCGGGCCGGCCCTGACCCGCCGCCTTCTTGACGCCCGGGTCCGCGTGGCGGACGATGCGGCGACCCACCTCCCAACCGGATCGGAGCCCCCTCCATGATGGATCTTCTCCCCTCCCTGCTCGGCGTCCTGTGCAGTCTGCTGTGCTGCGTCCTG
>CAZPJM010000261.1:0-7255 GCA_964586865.1 uncultured Enterobacteriaceae bacterium | reverse complement strand
CTCGAGGAGCTCCTCGAGGCCGGGTACGACGCCGAGTACGACGCCTGGCCGGTGGGCATCATGAAGGGTGAGCAGTTCGGCTCGGGCTTCGTGGATATCAACCCGAACAGCAAGATCCCGGCCCTGGTGGACCGCAGCGCGGACCCGCCCCGACGGGTCTTCGAGTCGGGCGCCATCCTGCTCTACCTGGCCGAGCGGTTCGGGGCCTTCCTGCCAGGCGATCCAGGCGGGCGCGCCGAGACCCTGTCCTGGCTGTTCTGGCAGGTGGGTGCGGCCCCGTACCTCGGGGGCGGATTCGGGCACTTCTACGCCTATGCTCCCGCGAAGATCAAGTACGCCATCGACCGGTACACCATGGAGGTGAAGCGCCAGCTCGACGTGCTGGACCGGCGTCTCTCCGAGGCGCCCTTCCTGGCCGGCGACGCCTACACCATCGCCGACATGGCCGTGCTGCCCTGGTACGGCGCCATCGCGCGGGGCAAGGCCTACGAGGGCGCCGACGTCTTTCTCTCGATCGCGGAGTACCGACACCTGAACGGCTGGATCGATCGGCTGTGGGAGCGCCCCGCGGTGCAGCGGGGCTTCATGGTCAACCGGACCTGGGGCGACCCCGCGGGCCAGCTGCCGGAGCGGCACGCCGCCTCGGACTTCGACCCGGGCACCCGGGAAGAGGCGGGCGGCGAGGCCGAGGACTGAGGGCGCCGAGGGTCGGGACCGAGCCCGCTACTGTTCCTGCTGGATGGGTACGGAGCCGGGGACGATGCCGCGCTGCAGCGCGTGGTCGACGGCTGTGACGCGAGGGGGCGGCTCCCCCATCACCTGGTCGTGCCAGGACCTGTCTCCGTCCGCCGCCCGGTAGGTACGGAGCACCTCGCCCTGGTGCACCCCTTCGGGCTCCGCGAGCGACGTGCCCCACAGCTCGGCCAACGCCTCCCGCACAGCCTGCAGCCCATCCTCGCCGACCCGTGCGTCGAGACGCCACCGCGGATCGGCCGGAACGCGCTTCGGGAGACCGTTTTCCGCCCGGATGCGCCGCTTCGCGGAGTAGTGGTACAGCCGGCCATCGGGGTACAGGCGCATGGCGGTGAGATCCCCGCGACGGTCGGGCCCGACCACCGTCTCCCACAACGGATCCGTGTCTTGCAGCGTCTCGGGAAGGCCGGTGGTGGACTCGAGTCGGGGCATGGAATCTCCAAGGTCCGGCGCCCCGGGGGGAGCGGCCTGCTCGGGGGCGGCGGCATCAGCAGTAGCCGGGGTCGTCGCGGGAAGCGGCGTCGCTGCGGCTGGAGCGGCTCCGTTGGAAGCGCCGCCGCAGGACCACAGGGCGAGGATGAGGACGAGGTACGCCTTCACGAGTCGATGGTCCACTCTGGGATGCCGGTGAGCTGCTTCAGCGCCCAGCCGACGGTGGAGTAGTGCGCCGGCTCGACCCGCGAGCCCATGGACATGATCCGATCGTTGTTCTCGTGGATGGCGCCTCCGGTGACCCCGATGTCCTTGGCCAACTGGTCGTGCCGGGAGGGGTCGCCCGTGGGCAGACCGGTCCCCCGGAAGGTGCCGTCCGGGTAGTGGTCTTTGCTATCGACGTACTCGTCACCCAAGCCCAGGACATGTCCGAACTCGTGGGCGGCCACGTCCTGACCGGCTGCTCCATCGACGATCAGGTCGACGCGCTGCCACTCTGCATCCTCGGTGGCGCCCTCCTCGCCCGCGCCGCGGGCCGTGATGCGTTTGGCAGACACCCCCTCGTTGTTCTGGAGGTACTCGCTGACCACCTGGGCCCGCTCCTCCGACAACGCCTGGTTGTGGCGGCGACTCCCGCCCAAGCTGGCGCGGCCCACCAGCTCGATGGGATTGGTCAGGTCGCTGTTGGCATCGTCGAAGTCGGCGCTGACGCTGTCGAGGCGCCGTGTCGCGGCCTGGTTCAGGTCGGCGCTGTCCTCGTCGAAGTAGATCTCGCGACGCAGGAGGCTGGCCTCGGCGGCGTCCTCGGGGGAGAGGACGTCCCGGCTGGAGAGCCGCATCTCGTTGTCGTGGGGGTCCCTGTCGGTCGTGAGGACACTGGCGCCTACGTCGTAGCTCCCGTCCTCGGGGACCTTGTACGACGTGCAGTGGACGTGGGTGTCGGGCCGGTTCGCCTCCATGATGTCGATGTCGACCAGCACGCTCGCCTGAACGCACTCCCAACCTTCCCGGTCCACCGAGAAGCTGTACCGGTTCGACCACAGGGCCTGGACGTTGGCTTCGAGGTCAGCAAGCCACTGGGTCTTCTCCGCGTCCCCCCAGACGAACTGCTCCAGGAAGGCCTCCTTCTCTTCCTGGGTGGCCAGGAGGTTGCCGTCGGCGGCCGCATCATTGAGCTGGGCGTGCCCGGCGGTGAAGGTTCCGCCCGCCAGCGTGAGGCCGTCGACGAAGTTCATGGAGGCCACGACGGTGACGAGGAGCTGGCCGGTGGCCGGATCGAACTCGGCGTCGAACCCGCCGATGTTGGTCGGCGCGATCATGCTCTCGGGGCCGAAGACACCGTGGGAGAGGAACGCCTGCAGGTCCTCGGGCAGCTCCTCCTCGTTGCCGCACATCTGGTCGGTGAGGGCCTGGTTGCCCTGCTCCTCCTGGGCGACGCCCGCCGGGGACATGGCGGGGCCGCTGGCGTCCTGCGCGGGGAGCGACTGGTTGATGTCGGGGCTGGACATCTGCGGCTGCTGCTGTTCGCGCATGGGCGCCTTCCTGGTGCGAGGAGAGCCTTCCATACGCCGTACGTTGAACCCCGGCAATCCGATACTGCCCCCGAGGGTCCGCGGGGGACCCCCGCGCGGGCCGGTCAGGGGTCGCTGAAGCGGATCCGGATGCCATCCTCGCGAAGGATCTCGTGGATGGCCTCGCGGTCCAGCCCGGACAGGTTGTCGAGCAGGATCTCCAGGTCGCCCTCGTGGGTGCGGAGGGCCTCGACCAGGGCGCGGGCCTCCGCGGCGGTGACGCGAGCCTCCTCGGCGGCGGCGGACACGTCGGCGGCGGCGCCCGGGAGCGGCTCGGTGGCGGCCTCCACGTCGTCCATGACCCCGTCGGCCCGACTCAGGACGGCCCGGCCCTCGGCGGTGGCGCGGGCGAGGGCCTCGGAGACGGCGCGCGCCTCGCGGACGGTGGCCCGGGCATCCCGCGCGAGATCGGGGAGCTCGGCGGCGGCCTCGGCCCCATCGGCCATGGCCTCGTCGGCGTTCCGCAGGATGCGCGCCACCCGATCCGGGTCCTCCTCGACGGCCCGGGCCAGCGCCTCGAGGACCTGCCCCAGGGAGCCGCCCTCGGCCGAGGCCACCAGCGGCCCGAGGGCGCTCACCAGCTCGTCGATCTCCCACTGTGGACCCAGCACGGGGAGGGTGTCGCCGTCCTCGAGCGGGGGCGCCTCCCGCGGGCCAGGCAGCAGCTCCACGTACTTCTCGCCCAGGATGGACCGGCTCCGCACCCGGGCGCGGGTGCCCTCGGTGAGTCCGGCGCCGGGGTCCAGCGCCATGGCGGCCACCGCCCGGTCGTGATCGACCTGCATCGCGTCCACGGTCCCCACCTCGACGCCCGCCACGGACACCGCCGCCCCCACCTGCAGACCGGCGGCATCGAGGAAGCGCGCCTCCACCTCGACCCGGTCTCCGAGGCGCACCGCGCCGACCTGGACGGCCATCCAGCCAAGGATGACGGCGGCCACCACCAGGATGGCCCCGACGCCGATCTCGTGCTTGCGGGAGCGCGCCACGTTCCTCCGCCCCCCGCCTATCCGCTGCAAGGCATCGAGGAAGGGCGAGCCCGCCTCGAGCGGGCCTCCCCGACCCCCATCCCAGGTCCGTGTTGCATTCAATACAGACTTCAGGCTGCAGCTTCACACTGATTGCATGCATGCATCATGTTCAGACAAGCGCTGTGATCAACCTCCTTCCCGAGGAACCTCCATGTCCGTCCCGAGACTCCACCCGGTCCTCCCCGTGCTCGCGCTGCTGGCCTGTGGTGCGCCGGACGACGACACCCCGGACGACGACCCCGACCTCCCGGGCCCCACGACCTTCACGGTTCAGGTCGACAACGTCGGGATGGACCGGCCCATCCTGGCCGCCGGGATCCAGGAGGGGCCCGAGGATGGACCGCTCCAGCCCGGGGAGGAGGTGACCTTCACGGTGCAGGCGGCCCCCGGGCACCGGCTCTCGCTGGCCACCATGCTCATCCCGAGCAACGACATCCTGGTGGCCCTGCCGGCGGAGGGCCTGCCCCTGTGGGACGAGGCCGGGCTGCCCATGGAGGGAGACCTCTCGGATCGCCTCTGGCTCTACGACGCGGGCACCGAGGTGAACGGTCCGCCCGGGGAGGGCCCGAATCAGGCCGACAACCACGACGGGGCGCTCCCGGCCGACGAGCAGGGCCCTGAGGAAGGGGGTCTGGTGACCGAGCTCGAGGGGCCGGACTGGAAGGGTCCCGACGGCTACCGCTGGCCCGACCCCGAGGACGTCCTGAACGTGAACATCGACCACGCCGGCGGGATCGACTTCGAGGTCACCGTGACCAACGTGGGGCGCAACGCGGTGGCCGGGGGTCCGGCGCCCGTCTCGCCCATGCTGTGGATGGTGCACGCCGACCGCATCGACCTGGTGCAGCCCGGCCGCGAGGCCAGCCCCGAGACCGAGCTGCTCGCCGAGGCCGGCCAGGCGGGCCCGCTGGCCGACGCCTTCGCCCCCTCGGTGGGCGTCACGCCGCTGTTCTCGCCCGGCGCCTGGGCGGTCCACGAGGAGACGGTGCGCATGGTGGCGCTGGGCGAGGTGGCCACCCCGGGCCTCGAGTCCCTCGCCGAGGACGGCGACCCGGCCCCCCTGGTGGATGAGCTGGCCGGCTCCGAGGGCATCGACGACGCCGGCTCCTTCACCGAGACCGTCTCGGGCGATCCGCCGCCCATCGGGCCCGGCATGTCCTTCACCTTCGAGGTCGAGGGGCTGCCCGGGGATCGGCTGAGCCTGGCCACCATGTGGGTCAACTCCAACGACTGGATCGTGGCCACCCCCGAGCAGGGCGTGCCGCTCTTCGACCCGGACGACGCCTCGCCCCGGGTGTCGGTGCTCGAGCTGGAGCTCCTGGACGCGGGCACCGAGGTCGACCAGCCGCTTGGGGTGGGCCTGGACCAGGCACCCCGCCAGGACGAGCCCGACACGGGCCCCGACGAAGGGGCCACGGTGCAGCGGGTCCGGGAGGACGTCGGCGAACGGCGCCTGGACGATCAGATCGCGATCACCCTGACGCCCGCGGACGGGTCCTGAGCCCGTCCGGGTGCGGAGCCGGCGGCCTCCGTGTAGGGGATGCGTGGAGGTGTGATGCGGCTGCTGGCGGCCACCGGATCCTGGGGGCGCTTCGCGGGCGCCGTGCTGGTGCGGGCCGTGACCCCGCCCTGGTCCCTCGAGGCCCTGGCGCTGCAGCTCTGGCGGGTGGTGGTCCGCAGCCTCCTCCCCGTGGTGGCCGTGGTGGGACCGGCCGGCATGGTGCTGGCGCTCCAGGGGCTGGGTGTGCTCCGGCTCTTCGGCGCCGAACGCCTGGTGGCGTCTCTGGAGTCGCTGGCGGTCTTCCGGGAGCTGGCGCCCGTCCTCACCGCCGCCCTCGTCGCCGCCCAGGCCGGGAGCACCTTCGCGGCCGAGCTCGGCACCATGCGAATCCGCGAGGAGCTCGATGCCACCGAGGTGATGGCGGTGGATGGCCTGCGGATCCACGTGGTGCCGCGCGTGCTGGCGGCCATGCTCGGCACGCCCATCCTGTTGCTGGCCGGCGCCCTGGCCGGGCTGGTCGGCGGCTGGCTCACCACCACCCTGGTCACCGACCTGCCGCAGGGGCTGTACTGGCGCAACCTGTGGGCCTTCACCGCCTTCGGTGACATCGCGGGGGGGCTGGTCAAGGGGGTGGTCTTCGGGCTGCTCGTGGGGCTCGTGGCCTGCCATCGGGGCTGGAACACCACCGGCGGGGCGGCCGGCATCGGTCGGGCCGTCAACGACACGGTGGTCGTGGCCCTCACCGCCTGCGTGGTCGTCGACTACTTCCTCACGAGCGCCCTCTTCGGGGTGATCGGGTGAACCTGCTCGCCACCGTGGGCCGCTTCGGCCTCTTCACCGGGCGGGTCGTCCTGGCCACCGCCCGACGGGGCCTGCCCTGGGACGACACCCTGGCCCAGGCCTACCGGGTGGCGGTGGGCGCCCTGCCCGTGCTGCTCGTCATCAGCTTCTTCGTCGGCACCACCCTGGCCCTCCAGGGCTTCCACGCCTTCCGACCCCTGGGCGGCCAGCGGCTGCTGGGCATGTTCGTGGCGCTGGCCGGGGTGCGCGAGCTCGCCCCCATCATGGTGGGGGTCCTGGTGGCGGCCCGCTCCGGCACCGAGATGGCCTCCCAGCTCGCCGCCCTGCGCACCGGCCATCAGATCGACGCCCTCGAGGTCATGGCCCTCGACCCCCACGGACTGCTGGTCACGCCCCGGATCCTGGGGATCCTGGCCGTCCTGCCCGCCCTCACCCTCGTCTCCCTCATCACGGTGCTGGGCAGCGCCTGGGGGGTCTCGGTGTGGCAGCTCGGGCAGAACGGCGAGGTCTTCTGGTCCTACGTCCAGGCCACCGCCACGCTCGCCGACTTCGGACTGGGCGCGGTCAAGGCGGTGCTCTTCGGGGTGGTGATCTGCCTGGTGAGCTGCTTCGCGGGCTTCGCCAGCGCCCCGGGCCCCGAGGGGGTGGGGCGGGCCACCAACGTGGCCGTGGTGGTCAGCGCCGTCGTCTGCGTCCTGGTCAACTTCGCGGTCAGCCTGCTGGCCTACGGCTGATCCGGTGCAGATCCGACTCGAACAGGTGAGCAAGCGCTTCGGCGATCTGGTGGTGCTGGACCGGGTGGATCTGACCTTCCCCGAAGCGCAGACCACCTCGATCCTGGGGCCGTCGGGCGCCGGCAAGTCGGTGCTGGTGAAGCACGTGGTGGGCCTGCTGGAGCCCGACAGCGGCCATGTCTGGTGCGACGACGTGGACATGGCCACCGCCAGCCGATCGCAGAAGCAGGCCCTCCGCCGCCGCTTCGGGATGCTCTTCCAGGACGGCGCCCTGTTCGAGGGGCTGACCGCCGGCGAGAACGTGGCCTTCCCCCTCCGCTACCACACCCGCCTGTCCGAGTCCGAGCGGCGGGAGAACGTGCAGGGACTCCCCGCGCCGGGCCAACCGCCCGCTGGCTTCGACCCGCCCACCCCTGCCCCCCCCCGCCGCCA
>CAZPJM010000260.1:0-7321 GCA_964586865.1 uncultured Enterobacteriaceae bacterium | reverse complement strand
CGCAACAGGCAGATCGCCGGTGCAGCAGAGCGCGTCATGAGGGATGCGGGCTAGGCCGACAGGCTGCGGGCGCGGGCGCGGCGGGCCTCGACGGCGGCGCCGGTCATGAGGGCCCGGGCGATGGCGGTGACGGAGCGGGCCTCGACGGGCTCGAGATCGGTGCCGGCGAACCAGGCGTTGAAGGCCCCCATGGCGGGGCCGCACCACATCTGGAAGTCGCGCTTGCGGTCCTCCTCGCCGGTGCGGGCCCAGCGGCTCGTCATGCCCAGGTACCAGCGGAAGGAGAGGGCCATGCGGTGGCGGGGGTCGCGCTCGGCCTTCTCGACCTGGCGCGGGTCGCGCTCGGCCCAGTAGGCGCGCGTGCCGGCCCACACATCCTCGAAGGAGCGGCGAAGGATCTGCTTCTCGACCTTCTGGCGCTGCTTCTCGGGGATGGCCTCCCAGGAGGGATGGCCCTTGTAGAGGTCGTAGAGCAGCTGGGAGCGGCGGGCGTACATGGAGCCGCGGGAGAGCACCTGGACCTTGGCGCCCAGCTCGAACATGTCGGGGGCGGGGCCGCTGGCCACGTCGGTGTAGGCGGCCTCGGCGAGCATGGCCTTGGCGAGCGGGCTGGTGCCGGCCTCGCGGGCGGCCTGGTTGACGGAGCCGGTGAGGACGTAGTCGGCGCCCAGGGCGAAGGCGGCCCACAGGGCGGCGGGGGTGCCCAGGCCCCCGGCGGCGCCCACCCGCAGGGCGACGGCGTAGTCGTGCTCGCGGGCGATCCGGTCGCGGAGGGCCTGGAGGAGGGGGAGGAGCACCACGAGGGGGCGGTGATCGGTGTGTCCGCCCGAGTCGGCCTCGGCGGTGATGTCCTCGGCCACGGGGAGGCGGCGGGCCAGGTCGAGCCGGTCGGCGGGCAGGTGGCCGTCGGCGACGAGCTGCTGGAGGAGGCTGTCGGGGGCGGGGCGCAGGAACTTCTCGGCCACCTCGGGGCGGCTCACCTTGGCCAGGACCTGGTGGTCGGAGAGGGCGGCGCCGCCGGGGCCCTCGCGGAGGCCGGCCAGGCGGTAGCGCACCACGGCGGGGGTCAGGTCCATGTAGGCGGAGGCGCTGACCCGACGGACGCCGTGGGCCAGGTAGAGGTCGACGGTGCGCTCCTCGACGGCGGGCTCGTTGGGGTTGTGGAGCAGGTTGGCGCCCCAGTTGGTGCGCCCCGCGAGGCGACCGGCCAGATCGGCGATGGCGCCCTCGACGGCGGGGAGGGGGACACCGCCAGCCCCGTAGAAGGCGAGCAGGCCGTCCTCGGCCATGGCGGCCACCAGATCGGGGCTGGCGATCCCGCCGGCCATGGCGCCGGCCACGTAGGACCAGCGGCAGCCGTGGGCCTCCTGGAAGGCGCGGCTGCCGAGGAAGGCGGGATCGACGGGGTCCACGGTGCCCAGGAGGGGCCGCGCGCCCAGGCCCGGGCCGTGCCAGCCGTGCCCGTACCAGGCCGGGCGACCCACCTCGTCCTCGACGCGGAAGAGCGGGGCGTCGACCCGGTGGAGGGCGGCGTCCAGGTCGTCGACGCGGCTGGCCGGATCGGGGCGGAACACGGGCCCGCCCCGCACCGGGCTCGCCGGCGGCAGATCCACGCGGTCGTCGGTCAGGACCTGGCCGTCCCAGCGCACCGAGACCCGCACGGCCCCGTCGGCCCGGACCGCCTCGACCTCGAGGGAGCCGTCGGCCAGGGTGAGGCCGGAGACGGCGGGGTCGCGGAGCACATCCAGCAGGGGAGCCCGCCCGTGCTCCTCGTAGGCGGCCTCGAGGCCGCCACCCTCGCCGAGCTGGAACTCGTCCTCGCCGGCGGTGGGGACGACCCGGATGGCGCCGGCGCCGTACAGGGAGAGGCGCTCGAGGTGGTGGGCGATGGACATGGACCCTCCGGCCGGATCAGGTGCGCTTCCAGTCGAAGGTGGGGCGCTCGGGGTGGCCGAACAGGGTCAGGGCACCCTCCTCGCCCACCGCGTTCGGGCGCTGGAAGATCCAGTTCTGCCACGCCGAGAGCCGACCGTAGATCTTGGTCTCGCAGTTCTCGGCGCCCACGAAGCGCAGGTTCTGCTCCATGCCGGTCAGGGCATCGGGCGAGAGGCTGGCCCGCTCCTCGACGGCGATGCGGACCTCGTCCTCCCAGTCGATGTCGTCGAGGGCCATGGTGACCAGGCCGAGATCCACCGCGTCGGGGCCGGTGAGGGGCTCGAGGGCGCCGAGGGCCTGCTCGAGGGCGTCGGGCTCGCCCATGAAGCGGGTCTCGAGGCGCGTCTTGCCGGTGGACATGGGGTAGAGGCCCTTGCTCGCATCGTTGAGCTGGATGGTGACCTTCCCGTCGTCGTCCTCGAACATGTACTGGCGGTCGCAGGCCTGGGCGAGCTCGAAGAGGGTGCCCACGAAGCAGCTCCCCTCCTCGATGAAGGCGAAGAGGGAGCGGGCGGTGTTGTCGACGCGGCGCAGGACCCGGCCCCGGAGCCAGCGCAGCTCGTCGGCGAACCAGTCACCGGAGGCGTCGTGCAGGACGCGGTCGTGGGCCAGGACCATGTCGGGGTCGCCCTGGGTGCGGATCAGGAGGAGCCCCAGGGTGGGGTGGTTGAAGCGCAGGTGCAGCAGGGCATCGTCGAGCTGGCGGAAGGCCGCCATCCCCCAGGTCTCGGCGCCCTCGCGCCGGAGGGCGGCCGCGTCGGCGGGGGGGCCCTGCTCGGGGCCGCGCACGGTGAGGGTGGCCGTCCGCAGGTCCTCGTCGAGCTCGACCCGGACGAACGGGTAGGAGAGGGTGCGGCCGTCCTCGGAGACCTCGGGGTCGACGGCGGGCAGGGCGATCCCCTCGGTGGCCCGGGCCGGGTGCCGGGCGGCCAGCTCGTCGGCGAGCGCGGTGATGCCGTCGTCCCACTTGCTCCGGGGGAAGCTGGCGTCGACGAGCCGGTTCTTGACGGCGTCGCGGGCCCGGAAGCCCTCGGCCTTGGTGCAGAAGACGTCGGCGATGTCGCGGCGGACCATGCGCTTGTCGACCAGGCGGGTCAGCCCGCCGGTGCCGGGGAGGACCCCCAGGAGCGGGACCTCGGGCAGGCTCACCGCCGAGGTGCCGTCGTCGATGAGGGCGATCTCCTGGCAGGCCAGGGCCAGCTCGTAGCCGCCGCCCGAGGCGGTGCCGTTGAGCGCCGCCAGGTAGATCTGCCCGGACTCGCGGGTGGCCTCCTCGATGCCGCAGCGGGTCTCGTTGGTGTACTTGCAGAAGTTCACCTTGAAGCCGTGGGTCGAGCTGGCGAGCATGCGGATGTTGGCGCCCGCGCAGAAGACCTTGGGGATGCCCGAGGTCACCACCACGGCCCGGACCTGGGGGTGCTCGAAGCGGAGCCGCTCCACCGCGTCGTGCAGCTCGATATCCACGCCGAGATCGTAGCTGTTCAGCTTGAGGAGGTAGTCGTCGGGGCGGAGGCCGTTCTCCTCGTCGATCTGGAGGGTGAGGGTGGCGACGGGACCGTCGATGTCGAGGCGCCAGTGCCGGTAGGCGTCGGGGTGGGTCGAGAAGGACGCGACGTGCTGCTGCTTGACCTCGGTACCCATGACTGGACCTCCTGCGGCCGGGGCCGACCCGGCGATGGTCGCGGTCTGTAGCCGGTGGGAGAGGGGGCCGCACCCGGGCCCACGGCGACGGGAGCGGGCGTCGCTGATAGGGTCCCGGACGATGGAGGCGCGGTGGAGGCGTGGACCCCGAGCGAGGGAGCGGCCGTGGCGGCGGTGGCCATCGCCGGGGTGCAGCTCCTGGCGAGCCGGTGGCGCGACCTGGGGGTGGTGAGCCTGGCCGCCTGCGGGGTGGCGCTGACCCTCTCCCGAGGCGCTCCGGAGGCCTTCGTCGGCGGGCTGGTCCTCCTCGCGGTGGTCCTGGCCGCCCTGTCCTGGGCCCGGGGAGCCCGCCGCGGGGTGGGGCGACCGGGGCTCGACGGGCTGGGCCTGGCCGTCGGGGCCCTGTCCTGGGGGATCCCCGTGCTCCTCCGCTACCGGGTGCCGGCCTCCCTGGCCGAGCGCCTCGTCGAGGGCGGGGTGGTGCTGTGCGGCCTGACCGCCGCCCTGGGCCTCACCCTGGCGCTCGAGCGACCCGGACCCCGCCGGCGCCGCCCCCGCTTCTTCCGGAGGGTGCCGGTGGTGGAGCAGCCGCCCTCGGCCCGGGGCGAGCACGACGCCCCAGGCCCCGCCACCGGCCCCTCGGACGAGGCGGCCACCGAGGCCTGAGGAACCCTCATGTCGTTTCGAGGGGCTCGAGAGCACCTGAAGGGTCAGAGGGAACGCCTGGGAGGAAGCGTCACCTGGGCCACCACCAGCCCGGCGGCCAGCGCCGCGCCGGTGAGGAGGGCGCCCACCAGGTGGTCCATGCCGGTCATCAGGTCCGCGCCCAGCAGGTCGGTCAGGCCCCGGAAGCCCACGCTGCCGGGCACCAGCAGGAAGAGGCCGGGCACCAGGCTGACGGCGGCGGGGGTGTCCCGCCAGCGCGCCAGGGCATTGCTCGTCAGGGCCACCACGAAGGCCCCGGCCGTGGCCTCGAGGGGGTGGGGGACCCAGGGACCCAGCCCGGCCACGGCGGCGTAGCCGAGCATGCTCGTGAGGAGGATGCCGCCGAAGGCGCGGAGGGGCGCCTGGAGGAGGACGGTGAAGCAGAGGGCGGCCGGGAGCAGGAGCGCCCAGGGCAGCCACGCCGGGGAGGGGAGATCGGGGGGCGGCGGGGCCGGCCAGGCCGCCAGGAGGGTGGTGCCGGCCAGGGCCCCGAGCCCGAGGGTGGCGAAGGAGGTGGCGGCGTCGGCCAGCCGGGCCGTCCCGGAGACCAGGTGGCGGGTGGCGAGCTCGGTGAGGGCGGCGGTGAGGGTGAGGCCGGGGACCAGCGCGATGATGGCGGCCACCGTCACCAGCCCCGCGTCGGCCGGCAGCACCAGGCGGGTCCACAGGCCGGCCAGCAGCGCGGCCAGCGCCGCGAGCAGCAGGTTGGCCAGCGGGTCCAGGCGCGGGTTGCGGGAGAGCACGGCCGTCAGCCCCCCCACCCCCAGGCCAGCGATCCCGGCAGCGGCGGCCTCGGCGGGGCCCCCACCCAGCAGGATGGCGGCCACCGCGCCCGTGAGCCCCATGGTGGGCACCACGATGGCCATGCGGTGGGCGGGAGGCGCCTCGAGGGCCCGCTCCAGCCGGGCCCG
Organism: uncultured Enterobacteriaceae bacterium; assembly: GCA_964586865.1. GTDB lineage: Bacteria > Myxococcota_A > UBA796 > UBA796 > REDI01. The sequence continues at coordinate 2,129 of CAZPJM010000260.1, read as the reverse complement.
GGCCTCCGAGGTGGCCAGGCGACCGGCGATGACCTCGCGCACCACCGTGTCCACCGCCGCGAGACGCCCCAGATCCAGGGTGCCGGGGGCGGCCCGCAGCAGCACGGTCCGCGCCGCCGCCTCGGGTCCGAAGCTGCAGTAGACGGCGGTGGGCATGGAGAAGATCCGCGCCTCCAGGCCCAGGCGCTCGGCCAGGGCGGAGGTGGCGCCCTCGAGCCGATGGGCCGGGGCCCCCGAGCGGTGGAGGGCCACCGCCACGTCGCGGATCAGCGACTCGCGGGAATCGGCCACCGGGGCCGGTGGGTCCATCATGGGAAGGGGTGTGGGGCGCATCGGGGGCCTCCGGGCCAGCCACGGCGCATCGCCGACATCGTTGTGGTATCTTCGGGGCTGACGCTTCTCCATCGAAGCGGGTGCGGGAGACCGGGTTGTCACGGAGCCTCGACGCCATCGACGCAGCCATCCTGCGCCGCCTCCAGGAGGACGGTCGGGTCAGCAACAAGGACCTGGCCGAGGCGGTGGGGCTGGCCCCGTCCTCCTGCCTGGAGCGGGTCCGCAAGCTCCGGGCCGACGGCGTGCTCATCGACTTCCACGCCCGGGTCGATCCCGCAGCGGTGGGGGTGGGCCTCCAGGCGCTGGTCGCGGTGCGCCTCCACTCCCAGGCCGGCCCGGTGGTTGCCTCCCTCGCCGATGAGCTCGGCGCCCTGGCCGAGGTGGTGTCCGTCTTCCAGCTCTCGGGCGCCGACGACCTGCTGCTCCATGTGGCCTGTCGCGACGTGGCCCACCTGCGCGAGCTCGCGCTGGACGCGCTGGGGACCCGCCCCGAGGTCCGGCACGTCGAGACCTCGCTGATCTTCGCCCACCGGCGCGGGCCGCTCCCGGTCTACGGCGGCGAGCCGTGAGGTCGGGCCCGGTCCATCAGCCCTGGAGCCGTCCCCGGGCGGTCTCGAGGGCCTGCAGCAGGTCGGGCACCTCGGCGAGGCCACCGACCCCCACCTCGCCGCAGGCCAGGCGCTTGCTGGAGGGTGCGACGAGCTCGTAGCGGCCCGTCTCGGCGAGCCAGGCCAGGTTGCGCCGGGTGGTGGGGTGGTCCCACATCTGCGTGTTCATGGCCGGGGCCACCAGCACGGGCACGTCGGGCTCCACCGCGTGGACCACGGTGAGGAGGGCGTTGTCGGCGATGCCGCACGCCAGCTTGGCCAAGGTGGACATGCTGACCGGGGCCAGGCACACGAGCTGCGCCCACCGGGCCCACGAGATGTGGCGCACCGCGCTGCTGCCCTCGGGATCGGCGCCGGTGCCCAGGACGTCCACGAAGACCGGCTCGCCCGTCAGCCCCTCGAAGGTCAGCGGGCCCACGAAGCGCGTCGCCGACGGGGTCATGATGACCCGGACCCGGAACCCGGCCTTCATGGCCTGGCTGGTCAGGTCGGCGGCCTTGTAGGCGGCGATGCCGCCGGTCACGCCCAGGAGCAGGTTCATGGGACCTCCCGGCCTCTCCTCACGCCGGGGCAGGCGCCGCGCAACCCCGCCCCTCGGCTCAGGGGTCGGCGCGCACCAGGAGCAGGGTCTCCTTGGGGTGGGAGGCCGCCTCGATGGCGGCGAGCTCGGCCCGGGTGCGCCGGGACAGGCTGCGGACCCGGGCGGCGTCGGCGCGGGACAGGGAGAGGACCACCTGGGCCTCGTGGTGGCGGGCCAGGGCCTCCAGGTCGGTGGGGACCGACGGCGGGGGGGCCGGGGAGGCCGCCACGTCGCCGACCGGCTGCCAGAGCTGGCCGTCCCATCGGATCCGCTGCTCGGCGGCGAGGCGATGGAGGGCGGCCTGGAGGCTGGCCGTGTCCAGGCCGGTCCGGGCCTCCAGCCAGCCCGGCCGCTCCCGGAGGAGGCGCCCGTGATCGGCCGAGGCCACCGCGGCCAGGACCCGGTCGTCGTCGGCGGCGCCGTCCTCCACGGGGCCGGAGCGGGCATCGGGGAAGACTTCGACCGTGACCTCGTCGTCGTCGGGGTCGCCCACGGTGACGGCGGTGGTCTCGACCTCCGCCTCCACCTCCACGACGCCGGGGAGGGGGGACGGCGGGCCCGGGCGGGCGTCGCGCAGGGTGCGGGCCTCGGCCAGGGCGCCCTCCACC
>CAZPJM010000259.1:0-7339 GCA_964586865.1 uncultured Enterobacteriaceae bacterium | reverse complement strand
CTCGAGGGGGCGGACGGTGGCCACGGCCTGGGCCCGCAGCTCGATGCGCTTGTCGCCGGCCTCGAGGATCCGCTCGACGCCGCCCTCGGCCGTGGCCTCCCGGGCGATGCTCTCGCGGTGGACCACCCGGGGCTTGCCCACCCGCAGCGGCAGCTTGAACTCGCGGACCAGCCGCTCGAAGGTGATCTGCAGGTGGAGCTCCCCCATGCCCTTGAGGATGTTCTGGCCGGTGTCCTCGTCGACCTCGAAGAGGAGGGTGGGGTCCTCCTCGGTGATCTTGCGCAGCACCTCGTGCATCTTGTCGGCGTCCTTCGAGGACTCGGGCTCGACGGCCAGGCCGAGGACCGGGGCGCGGGCGGTGATGCTCTCGAGCAGGACCGGCTCGGCGGGGTCGCAGAGGGTGTCGCCGGTGGTGGCGTGCCGAAGGCCGGCGAGGAGGACGATCTGGCCGGCGACGGCCTGCTGCATCCGGGTCTTGCGGTTGGCGTCGACGCCGAAGACGCGGGCCACCCGCTCGGTCATGTCGCGCCCGGCCAGGGCCACGGTGGCGCCCGGCTCGAGGACCCCGCGGTAGACCCGGGCGAAGACGTGCCGACGCCCGTCGAAGAGCTGGACCTTGAAAGCCAGGGCCACGAGGGGGCCGTCCTCGACCATGGGGACCTCGATGGCCTCGCCCGTCTCGGGGTGGCGGCCCACCGAGGGCGGGACCTCGAGGGGGGAGGGCATGAGGCGCAGGACCGCATCGAGGAGGGGCTGGACGCCCCAGTTGCGGAGGGCCGAGCCCCCGAAGGCGGGCCGGAGCTTGCCGGCCTGCATGGTGCGACGCAGCACCTCCCACACCTGGTCGGGCTCGGGGACCTCGTCCATGAGCACCACCTCGGCGAGGTCGTCGTCGTGCTCGGCCAGGGCCATGAGCAAGGTCTCGCGGAAGGGGCGCAGGATCTCGACCTCGTCCGGGGTCAGGTCCCGGACCGTGACCTCGGAGCCGCGGTCGCCCCCGAAGGCGTAGGCCCGCCGCTCGATGGCGTGCAGCACCACATCTTCGCCGGGAACCGGGATGCCGACCGGCACCGCCTGGTCGCCGAAGCGGTTGCGCACGCTGTCCAGGGACTTCTGGTAGTTGGCGCCGGGCCGGTCCATCTTGTTGATGAAGAGCACGCGGGGCACGTCGAACTTGTTGGCCTGGCGCCACACGGTCTCGGTCTGGGGCTCGACGCCGCGGACCCCGTCCATGACGATGACCGCCCCGTCGAGGACCCGCATGGAGCGCTCCACCTCGATGGTGAAGTCCACGTGGCCGGGGGTGTCGACGATCTGGATGAGGTGGTCCTTCCAGGGGCACTGGGTGACCGCCGAGGTGATGGTGATCCCATGGACCTGCTCCTCGGCCATCCAGTCCATGTGGGCGGCGCCCTCGTGGACCTCGCCCATCTTGTGGCTCGCCCCCGTGTAGAAGAGCACCCGCTCGGTGAGGGTGGTCTTGCCGGCGTCCACGTGGGCGGCGATGCCGATGTTGCGCACCCGCTCGAGGGGTACGGCGGGGTCGGACTGGGCCTTGGCCATGGCGGGCTCCTCCGCTGCGGCGGCGACGGTAACGGGTTGGCTGCGGCGGTCCAGCCCGCGGCAGGGGCCGTGCTGTCCGCCCTACCGGCTCCAGGTCTGGAGCCTCTGGTGGGCGGGGTGGTCGGGCCCCAGGATGTCCAGGCCCAGGTAGCGGGCCCGGTAGATGTACTCCCAGCCCAGGTCGACCTCGCCGGCGTCCCGTGCCGCGTCGGCCTTCTCGATGAGCAGCTCGACGAGGCGCTCGGCCACGACCACGGTGAGGTCGTGGGTATCGCCGAGGGCGCCCCGGAGCAGCTCCAGGCCCGCGTCCATCCAGCCGATGGCCTCGTCGAGCCGACCCTGGCGGTAGACGATGTCGCCGACGGCGGCCTGGCGGATCCCCACATCGGGTGAGTCGGGGCCGTGGAGCTGGCGCTCGACCTCGACCGCCTCCATGAGGAAGCCCTCGGCATCGTCCCGGCGGCCGCGCTCCTCGGTGATGCGGGCCCAGGTGGCCAGGCGGGAGGGGAGCTCCGGGTGGGGCTCGCCGTCCTCGTCGACCAGGGCCCGGGTCCAGCGGATGGCCTGCTCGACCAGTCGGTAGCCCGGGTCCCGGTGCCCCGAGAGGTCGCAGGCCCGCCCCAGGTCGTAGGCCACCTGGGCCTTCTCCTCGATGTCGCCGTGCTCGGCCACCCAGCGCCACAGGCTCTCGAGGACCGGGACGGCCCGCTCCGGCTGATCCACCGAGAGCCACAGGGCCCCGAGGGTCCGGGCCCGGTCCAGGGTCAGGCGGTCGTGCTCGCCCTTCTCGCCGCGGAGCTGCTCCCAGGCGTGCTGAAGGACCTGGGCGGCGCGCTCCTCCTCGCCGACGGCCTGGAGGACCTCGGCGAGCTGTGCGGCCACGAGGCCGATCTTGCGCGGGGTGAGGACGCGACGGATCTGCAGGGCGTGCTCGAGCAGGTGGGCCGCCCGGGGGAGGTCCTCGCGCCGGTGGGCGTTGCGGGCCAGGTCCACGGCGGCGGTGGCCACCCGCAGGTCCGGGTCGTCGGTCCGCCGACGCAGGCCCTCGTAGGCCTCGTGCAGCGGGCGGTGGGCCTCGTCGGGGCCGACGAAGCGATCCAGCAGCGCGCCGAGCCGCCCCCGGGCCACCAGGGTGTCCGGCGCGTCGGGGCCGTCCTCCTCGGCGCGGAGCTGCCAGAGCGCGTCGGCCAGGATGAGGGCCTGGGGCCCGCGCCCGGCCTGGGCGAACAGGTCGCGCAGCCGGCCCAGGAGGAGGCGGGGGTCGAGCAGGGCCTGGCGGGCATCGAGGAAGAGGACGTCGGGGATGGGGGCGAGGACCTCGAGCCAGTCCGAGGGGAGCTCGGCGGCGTCCAGGACCGCGGCCCCGCCGTCGTCCCACAGCCCGGCGATGGCTGACGCCGCGTCCTCGTGCGCTCCCACCTCGACCTCCAGGCCGGGGCCCCTAACCCGCGCCCATCGAGCCGACGCCCCGGTCTTCCACCTTCCTGTCGAGGGCCCGCGCCCTCGAAGATCCAGGGTGGGAATACGTCGGAGCCGCCGCGGGTCCGCGCTCCCCGAGCGGCTGCCCCGGCCCCTCGGACCCCGGACTCGCCCGCCGCTCCCTGGCGTTGTACACTGGCCCCGCCCCACTGACCCGAGGTCTCCATGATCCGCATCGCCCGCCCCGTCATCGCCCTCGTGGCCCTGCTCTCCGCCTCCCCGGCCCTGGCCGGCGACCTGGAGGACCGCGCCGCCAAGCTCCTGGCCGAAGCCATCCAGGTGGCCGAGTCCGGCGACCTGGACACCTGGATCGACCGCTTCTGCGACCCGGAGCGCTGCCACACGCCCCAGTCCAAGGATCAGTGGAAGGCCTACCAGCTCAAGCAGCTCAAGCAGCAGGGCAAGCACTGCGTGGACGGCGGCAAGGTCACCGTGACCCGCTGGCGCGGCGAGCTCGGCACCGCCCCCCACAAGGCCAAGGCCTACGTCCAGTGCAGCAACCGCCAGCTCCCGCCGCCGGTCGAGTTCCGCTACGACGCCGACAAGGACAAGCTCTACATCCGCAACACGAGCATCTGACGCTCCGGGCCCCGCGGCCCGGACCGACCCGATCCCGACGCCTCGACCCCGGCTCCGCCCCGTGCGTTCCGGGGTCGTCGTCGCGGGGGGTCTACCGCAGCCCCGACCGACGCCGGACGAACCAGGCCAGGCCGCCGAAGAGCAGGATGCCGATCCCGAGCAGCGGGGCCCGCCACAGGGCGGTCTCGCGCCGCTCCCAGACGGTGCGGCCGCTGTCGGGGTCGCGGAGGGGGGCCGAGCGATCGCCGGGGCCGTGGTAGGCGCCATCGGTGGCCAGGGCCAGCCACTGGAGGAAGGCGGCGTCGGGGGCCACCTCGTCCAGCTCGGGGTCCCGGGTGGTGACGGCGTAGACGGTCTCGTCCTCGCCCACCAGGCCCCCGCCCCGCCGCACCTCGACCTGCACCCGGTGGGCCCCCCGGTCGCTGGCCGGGACCTCCAGGGCCACCTCGCCATCGGCGCTGGTGAGCCCCTCGAGGGTGGTGGTTCCGCCAGGCCCCGAGATGGTGGCCTGGACCTGCGCCCGGGGGAGCGGCGCGAAGCCCTCGTCGCGGGCCCGGACCACCACCCGGACCGTGTCCCCGACACCGTAGTTCTCGCGCGGGGTGTCCACCGTGACCCGGCTGGTGCTGGGGTCCTTCACGAGCCAGCGGAAGGCGTTCTTCCAGAACCGGAGGTAGGCCTGGTTCCCCCGGCCCTGGGCCGCCTCGGTGAAGCTCCAGCGCCAGCTCGTGTCGATGGTGAGGGCCATGGCGCGCCCCTCGCCCGCCTCGGCCACCGAGAGGACCGGCATGGGAGCGCCGTCCGCCCCGGTCAGGGTGGGGTGGTGCAGCAGGACCGTGGCGCCGGGGCTCGCCCGACGGACCTTGTTCACCCCGTCGTTCTCGGAGAGGCGCTCCCACCACGCCACGTTCTCGGCCGGATCCAGCGAGAGGCGGGTGATGGGGTGGCGGCGGCCGTCCTCGGTGAGGGTGGGCCGGAAGGCCGTGGCGTCGAAGGGCTGGCCCTGCACGCCGAGCTCCACCGGCAGCATGTCCTCGACGAAGGTGCCGGCGTAGCCCCCCATGTCGAAGGACCGCTCGCCCCCGATCATCACGAAGCCCTTGCCGTCCTCCTCGACGAAGGCCCGGATGTTGTCCAGCAGCATCCGGCTGTCCTGCTGGAAGTAGGTCTCGTGGTCGAAGTTCTGGAAGATGACCACGTCGAAGTTCTCGAGCTCCTCGCTGAACAGGTCCTGGTAGGGGAATTGGATGAGGGAGAGCTCGTCGTCCACGTAGTCGGTGCCCCGAATGTCCTCGAGGGTGCGGAGGATGAAGAAGCTCACCAGGTCGACGCTGGGATCCCCCTTCAGGAAGCGGCGCATGAACTTCACATCCCACGAGGGGGCGCCCGCCACCTGCAGGACGCTCATGCGGTCCCGCACCACCCGCACCACCACCGGGGCCCGGTTGTTGGCCGGCACGGCGTCGTCGTCCCAGACCGGCACGCTCACCTCGAAGGTGAAGCGGCCCACCGCGTCGGGGGTGACCTGGAAGGAGACCTGGGCCTGCCCCTCGTCGTCGAGGGTGACGCTGCGGGCCGTCACCGGGGCCCCGTCGCGCTCGAGCGTCGCGGTCACCCGCCGGCCGGCGTAGCCCACGCTGTCGAGCTGGGCGGTGATGGTGAAGTCCTCGCTCCGGAAGGCGTAGCCGCCGGCGCTCACATCCCGGATCACCAGGTCGCGCAGATCTCCGGCCGAGCCGACCTGGTAGATGGTCAGCGGGCCGGGCAGCCGGGGGGGGACGGGCCGCTCCTCGCGCTGGTAGCGACGCCGGAGCAGGCCCCGGTCCAGGCCGTCGGTGAGGACCACGACCCCGGCCAGGCGCTCCCCCGCCACCCGCTCCGAGAGGGCGTCCAGGGCGCCCTCCAGGTCGGTGCCGGGCAGGGTGAAGTCCTCGGGCGCGCCGACCGAGAGATCGCTGCCGAAGCGGTAGACGTCCACGTCGGCGCCGTCCAGGCGGTCCAGCAGGGGCGCCACGGCGTCCGAGCGCGGGGCCCCGTCCTCGAGGACGGCCATGGACCGGGAGGCATCGACCAGGACCGCCAGGCGCCCGGGCTCCACCCGGCCCTGCTCCTCGACCCAGGTGGGCCGGGCGACGGCCAGCACCAGACCGGCCAGGGCCAGCCCCCACAGGAGCAGCTCGAGGGCCCGCGCCCACAGGGGCCGCTCGCCCAGCGAGGCCAGGACCCACGCCAGGACCGCCGCCAGCCCGGCCAGCCACACGATCCAGTCCGGCGTCAGGAACAGCAGCTCCCCGGCCGGTCCGATCTCTCCGCCCAGCAGCCAGTCGATCATCGGGGGAGGAACCCTCGCTGGCTGCGCTGGCGCTCGATGAGCTCCTTCACGTGGACCTGGTCCTTCTTGTAGTTGGCGGTCAGCGCGTACATCATCAGGTTGATCCCGAGCTTCACCGCCTCGCGGCGCTGGGGCTCGCCGCCGGGCACCACCGCGTGGGGATGGCGGCCGGCCCGGTCACGCTCCAGGGCCCCCGACAGGTCGTTCCGCATCAGCATCACCGGCGTGATGGTGGTGTCGATCCGGCGCTCGCCCTCGATGCGCACCCCTCCGAGGGTGATCCCCTCGAGCTCGTCGAACCGGGCGACGCGCCCCACCGGACGGTCCAGCAGGAAGAAGGCCCGGTACAGGCTGTGAGAGCGGGGGAGCGGGGTGAGGGGTCGGGTGGGGTAGAGGATCCGGATCAGCCGCCGGGCGCTCTTCTCGAAGCCCGAGCTGGCGCTGCCGGTGATGTCGTCGAACAGCAGGAAGCCGCCGTAGGCCAGGTACCGGGCGAGCTGCTCCAGGCCGTCGTCGTCGGGCATGGCGAAGGCCCCATCGCCCACGCAGACCGCGAAGGGGTGCTCGAAGAGCTCGGGATCCTCGGGGCGGACCCGGGGGATCCCTCCGCCGTCGAAGACGTCGCGGGTCTCGACCGAGGTGGTGGCGCGCACCTCGGAGAGGAGGCGCGTCCAGGCATCGGGGCGGCTGCGGGTGCCGGCCCCCAGGTCGAGCTCGACGATGTCGACCTTGCTGGCCTCACCGAAGGCCCGGGCCGGACCGGGGAGGGCCAGGGCCCCGGTGGCGGCGGCGAGGGCCTGCAGGAGCTGGCGGCGGTTCATGGGGCCCTCCCGCCGAGGGCCAGCAGCCCCTGGATGAGCATGAGCCCCAGGGCGCCCAGCAGGAGCCACGGGGAGAGGTCCAGGTGGCGCAGGAAGAGGTCGGGCACGATCTCGGCCTCGGCCTCGGCCACCGAGTCGTAGCGGCGCACGTCCGACTCGCGGTTGTCCAGGTTCACGGCCACCCACGCGAGCGTCGGGGCGCTCTCCACCTCGAAGCGGTAGGCCCCGGGCCGCTCGGGGGTGAAGAAGAGCCAGGTGCCCTCGATGCGGCTGCGGACCGGCTCCTCGTCGGGGCCCACCACCACCGGCTGGAGTGCCAGATCGGGCAGCTCGATGGACACGGTCTGCCCCACCTGGCCCTCGAGGCGCGCCGCGCCGCCGCCCGCCTCGCCCCCGAGGTAGCCCACGATCCGCTGCACGAGCGGCATGAACACGGCCTGGGTGGGCAGGTTGGACCAGTCGTAGTCCAGGCTCGACGTCCACAGCAGGACCCGGCCCCGCCCCACCCGGCGCTCCACCAGGGCGGGGATCCCGGTGGCGTAGCGCAGCAGGGTCCGCACCTCGC
>CAZPJM010000258.1:0-7341 GCA_964586865.1 uncultured Enterobacteriaceae bacterium | reverse complement strand
GGAGGGCGCCGGGGGGGCGGTGGGAGGGGTGGGCCATCCCGGTGCGCGCAGAGGGCGCGGAGCCGCGGGCGAGGACCCGGGGAGCGAGGCTCCCGTGGGGAGGCTGGCGATTATCGCCGGGCCAGGGGCCGGGCAACCGCCACGTATCGATGCAAGCGGACCGTCCCTGTCGGAAACATGGGCGAGGCGGCCCTCGCGGAGGCCCCGAGCGGTCGCGGATGGGGGTCCGCGCGGCCCGGTGGGGGCCCGAGCGGTCGTCGGTCGGGGGGCGAGGCCGCTCGGCGTCGTAGAGGCCTGGACGCACGACGGCCCGGACCCCTGGAGGAGGGCCCGGGCCGGTGTGGGGAGGGGCCGAGGGGCCCCGCCGGTGCGTGGATCAGCGCAGGTTGTAGTAGTGGACCACGTCGTCGAGGACGAGGGCCAGGGTGTGGCCGTTGGCGGCGGCCACCACGTCGGCCACGTCGGGGAGGTCGAACTGCTGGCGGACCTCGCCGGAGCTGGCCTCGAGCACCATCAGGGTCCCCTGACCGTCGCGGGCGACCATCACACCCACGGCGTCGCGGGCGCCCAGGTCGAAGACGTCGTGGACGGTGCCGGGAAGGTCGGCCGACCAGCGCTCGGCGCCGTCGGTGCCCACCAGGGAGACCTGGGTGGTGCCGGAGTCGGCCAGAGCGAGGGCGCCCAGGTCGGCGGCGTAGACCACGTGGTCGGTCCGGTCGGCCAGGCGGGTGGTCGCGTCGGGGCTGACGGCGAAGATGCCCGAGTCGTTGCCGACGTAGGCGGTGCCGGTGGCGTCGTCGATCTCGAAGGAGGGGTCCATGCTCGCGCAGCCCATGTCGGTCAGGGGCATGACGGTGGTGGGGGCCCAGTTCTGGTTGCCGTCATCGACGAAGAACTCGACGGCGCAGTCGGTCAGGGCCGCGAAGGCGCCGGGCCCGGTGAAGCGGGCGTCGGTCACCCCGGCCACGGGGATGTGCGCGACGCCGGGGTTGAAGTCCTCGACGCGGCTCATGACGTGGAGCTCACCGCGGGTCCGGGCGAGGACGACGCCGCCGTCGTGCACCGAGCCGTCCACGACCTCCTCGTCATCGTCCCGGTCGATGTCGACGTCGTTGGCGACGCGGCCATCGGGGGTCACCACGCAGGTGGTGCCCGCCATGCCGGCGTGGCCGAGCTCGCCGTCCTCGAACAGGACGACGCCGTTGGTCGGCGTGTTCAGGGTGCCCCGGTACTGCAGGTCGCTGTCGACCGCGGCACAGCCGCCGGCGAGAGCGGCGAGGGTGGTGAGGCCCAGGAGATGGGTGGCGCGCATGGAGGTCCTCCAGGAAGGCATCGTGCAACTCCAATGTGACCGGTCGGCCGGGGTTCGTCAGGGTTGATGACGAAAAGTGCCAAGCGCCGTACGGGCCCTCGAAGCAGCACGACATCAGTGTGCCACGCTGGCCGTCGACCGGCAACGGGACGGTTGTCGGCCGCGGTGGGGCGCGGCTCGCCGTCACGGTCCCGACACGGGCAGCGCGAGGCGGGCCGGTGCGGTAGGGGCGCCGCCCAGGAGGCCCCATGGCGCGGATCGCCCTGGCCGGTGGCGGCACCGGCGGACACGTCTACCCGGCCCTGGCCATGGGCGACGCCCTGCGGGCCCGTGGCCACGACGTCCTCTACTATGGCGATGCGGACAGGCTCGAGGGTCGGGTGGCCCCCGAGCGGGGCTACCCCTTCGTCGGGCTTCGGGCCCCGGCCTTCCCGCGCGGGGGCCTGCCGGGCAAGGTGGCCTTCGCCTGGAGCCTGCTGGGCAGCATCCTGGAGGCCCGCCGGGCCCTCCGGCGCGACCGGGTGGACCTGGTGCTGGGGGTCGGTGGCTACATCTCGGCGCCCCCGGTGCTGGCGGCCTTCACCCTGGGGCGCCGGCGGGTGGTCCACGAGGCGAACGTGGCCCCCGGGCTCGCGAACAAGCTCTGCGCCCGGGTCGCCGACGCGGTCCTGCTGACCTACCCCGAGACCGCCCGGCGGCTGCCTGGCGCGGCGCCGCGTCACGTGGTGGGCGTGCCCGTCGACGAGAAGGTCCTGGAGGGCGACGACGAGGCCGCGGCAGCCCGGTACGGCCTGGACCCGGCCCGCCCGGTGGTCCTCTTCGTCGGGGGCTCCCTCGGCGCCGCCCGCATCAACGAGCTGGCGGTGGCGGTGGCCAGGGATCCGGACCGTCGCTTCCAGGTCCTCCACCTGACTGGCCGCCGCTTCCACGACGAGGTGCGCGCGGCCCTGGGCGAGACCCTGCCCGAGGGCGTCGCGGTGGTGGACTACGAGGATCGCATGGGGCTGGCCTATGGCCTCGCCGATCTGGTGGTGTGCCGGGCGGGCGCCACGACCCTGGCCGAGCTGTGCGCGGTGGGGCGGGCGAGCCTGCTCATCCCGAGCCCGAACGTCACCGAGAACCACCAGGAGCACAACGCCCGCGGCCTGGAGGCGGCGGGCGCGGCGCGGGTCCGGGTCGAGGCGGGCTGGGATCTGGAGGCCGCCCGGGCCGAGGTCCACGCCCTGCTCGCGGATGGCGCCGCCCTGACGCGGATGGGCGAGGCGGCGCGTGGGCGGGCGCGGTTGGGGGCCGCGGCCGAGGCCGCCGATGTGGTCGAGGGCGTGCTCGGATAGCTGCGCACCCGCTCCGGGTGGGCCTCAGCCGGCGGTGGCCGGGCGCCTGGCCTGGACGGCCGCCTCCAGGGCTGCCTCGAGGGCCGGGATGATCCGAGGATCCTCGTACAGCCTCCCCCGGGCGCTGCGCAGGCGCCGCTGCAGGTCGGTCCGGAAGGCGCGGTCCGTGGCGACGCGGACGGCCAGGTCGACCCAGTCGTCGCGGTCGTCGGCGATGGTGTCGGTGACGCCCAGCTCGGTGAGGATGGCGGCGGTGTGGCGGGCGCGCATGACCGGGCCCGGGCAGGTGACGGGGACCAGGTCCATCGCCAGGGCCTCGGCGGTGGTCATGCCGCCAGACCAGGTGAGCCCGTCCAGGAAGACGTCGCTGAACTGGTTGAGGGCCAGGTAGTCCTCCCAGGGCAGGGCGCCGTGGACCACCACGCGGCCGGCCGGGTCCACTCCCCGGGCGCGCAGGGCGGCCTCGATGCGGCGGAGAAAGAGGCCGGTGACCGTCTCGGACGGGTTGGCGAGGAAGACCAGGCGGCCCCGTGGGACGCGCGCCAGGATCCGGGCGTAGAGGTCGTCCTCTCCAGGCAGGAGCTTGAAGAGGGACTGGGGTACCAGGAAGACCACGTCGTCCTCGGCGAGGCCGAAGCTGGCCCGGTCCCGCTCCGAGGGCTCGGCGGGGGGCCGGAGGGTGATGGAGAGGCCGGGCAGCCGCACCAGGGTCTCGGTGTAGTGGTCATCCCCGTCCGCGGGCTCCATGGCGTCGCTCGACAGGAAGAGATCGATGGCGGGCAGCCCGGTCGTGATGGGGTGGCCCCACGCGACCGCCTGCACCGGGGCGGCGCGGAGGGCGCCGAGCACCACGGTGGGACTGGCCATGCCGATCTCGGGGTAGACGAGGGCGTGGAGGGCGTCGCTGCGGATCTGGCGGGCGATCCCCAGGGGGTCGGCCGAGGGCAGGTGGCGGAAGGTGTCGGCGCAGTCGGCGAGCGCCCGCGTCAGGTCGTCCACCTTGGGCCCGAGGTGGTAGACGAAGACCTCGAACCGGCGGCGGTCCAGGCCGCGGATCCAGTCGCCGAACAGCTTGCCGACCGTGTGGTGGCGGAAGAGCCACGAGGCGAAGCCCACCCGGAGCCGGCCCTCGACGGGCGGCATGGGGGGCGGGACGCACAGCTCGGGCTGCCAGGCGCGCACCACCCGATCCACCAGGGCGCCGTACCGCTCCATGACGGGCCTCATGTCGCCGCCTTGGTAGTGGAGGTAGAAAGGGCTCTTGAGGGATGCGACCGCCGTGCCGCACTCGCGGGCGGTGTGCAGCGGCATGTGGATCCGGGCGTGCTCGAGGCGCTCGAGGTAGCGCCGACGGACCGGGGGGAGCTCGCTCTGGTCGGTGTAGATGATGGGCAAGAGGTGGACGTCGTTCCACAGGGCGCGGGCATTGTGCGGGTCCAGGGCCAGCGCCTGCTCGGAGAAGCGCCACGCCTCCTCGATGAGGTTGGAGCGGGAGAAGGCGTCGGCCAGCCGTAGGAGCAGGAGGGCCACCCGGTGGGCGTCGGGCCGGGGGGACCGGGTGGCGGCGGTGAGGGCGTTGCGGAAGGCGCGGATGGCCTCGGGGTAGCGGCGCTGGTCCATGCGGGCGTCGCCCACGTGCTGCCACCACTCCACGCGCTCGGGATCCTGTCTGAGGGCGGCCTGGTAGGCCAGGACCGCCTCCTCGTGCTGGCCGAGCCTCCGCAGGGAGAGACCGCGCAGGGCGTGGAGCTCGGCCACGTCCTCGTCGACGGCCAGCTGGTCGGCCACCGCCAGGGCCTCGGCCGGCCGGCCGGTCACGAGGAGGAAGACGCCCCACCGGAAGCGCAGGTCCCGGTCGTGGGGGTGGCGGCGCAGGGCCCGTTGGAAGGTGCTGGCCGCCACCTCGCGGTGCCCCAGGTCGTGCACCTGCGTACACGCCCGCAGCAGGGGCTCGGGGGCGAGATCCACGGCGCGGAGCGCCCGACGGGCCAGCGCCTCGCCCTGTCCCGGCTCGCCGTGGCGGGTGGCGATCTCGGCCGCGAGGAGGAGCGCCTGGGCATCGTCGGGGTGGCGGGCGAGGATGGCGTCGCAGCGCTGGCACGCCTCGACGACGCGGCCGGCCTCCCAGTGCGTGCGGGCTTCGGCGAGGGGATCCACGGGGCCTCCACGGGTGGGGCCTCCCATCGGCGGCGGTCCGCCCCGGTTGATGCCCGCGGCTTTTCGCTGGCGGCGGTGGTGTGTACGCTCTCCGCGCTGGAGGTCCCATGGCCGAGGAACGGGACGATCGCGGGCCCGGCCCCGAGATGCCCGGCGATGGCGTCCCGCCACCTGCCGACGAGCGCGTCCGGACGGGGCTGCGCAAGCGGCTCTACCGGCTCCTGGATCGCCGTGAGCTGGCCGAGGACACGCGCGAGGTCCTCACGGGGATGCTCGAGATGTCCGACCGGGCCAAGACCGAGGCGGTGCGCCTGGTGGCCCGAGAGGCCCGCAACTATCTGGACGAGCTGAAGATCAAGGAGGACCTCCTCGATCTGGTGACCAGCCACAGCCTGGAGGTGAGCCTCTCCGTGCACCTCAAGCCGCTGGCCGACGCGGCCCGCAGGCCCGAGGCCCCGTCCACCGCCGGCCGGGACCGCCGGTCCCCGGAGGCCGCGACCCGGGCGGAGCCGGATCGCGACGACCCCGAGGAGGGGCCCGACGGCGAGGGAGGGCCCGAGCGCGAGCGTGGACCCGACCGAGCGGGTGGGGCCGAGGACGGGTGAGGTGGGGCCACGGGCATGCCCGGCCCGGCCACGCTAGGAACGGCGACGCTGGAGGTCGATCCATGTCGCGCGCCCGCCTCGCCCCCCTGGCGACCCTGCTGCTCACCCTGGTGGGGGCCCCGGCCCTGGCCCAGGACGCCCCCTCCTACGGAGACACCGTCTGGGCCAAGGCCCGCACCCCGTCCACCCGCTTCCCCGACGCCGAGGATGCCGGGCCCGTCTTCGAGAAGGGCGCCGAGCTGATCGTGCTGGTGGTCGAGGCCGACGAGGGGCGGCTGCGCGTCATGCAGCGCGACCAGGGGCCCCTCGGCGCCGACACGGTGTTCGGCTGGATCCCCTCCGACACCATCACCACCGACCGGCCGGGCGGCGACGACGCCCGCCTCCAAGAAGCCCTGAAGAACCTGGACCTGTCCGGCTTCGACCTCTCCCCCGGGGGAGCCGGCGGCTCGCCCGGCGGGATGGCACCCCCCGGCGGCGGGGCACCTCCGGCCACCCCCGGCGCGGAGTAGGCCGTGCAGGGGCTGATCGGGGTCCTGGCCGCGCTCCTCGGGGTGCTGCTGGTGCCCCTCGCCCTGGCCGGCGGGACCGCCTGGCTCCTCCTCCCCGCCCACTTCGTCTTCGCGGGGGCCTGCTCCCTCGGGGCGCTGCTCGCCGGGCTCTCGGGCCACCCGGGGCGGGTCCGGGCCTTCGGGGGGGGCTACCTGGTCGCGTCCCTGGCCGCGGTGGTGGCGCTCTCGGTCGGCTCCGAGGTCCGCCAGGGATCCTGGTACTGGATGCTCCCGTGGGCCGGCGTGCTGGTGTGGGCCTGGGTGCCGCCGCTCGTCACGGGCTTCGCCGGGGCCGTGGCCGGGGGCCGTCGCCGGCGTCGCATCCGTCGCGTGGTACGTCGCCGCCGCAAGCGCGCCGCGCGCGATCCCTCGGCGGCCTGAGGCACCGTCTCAGGGGGGGCGGGCGCTCGATCAGCCCTCGCCGGCCCCGGCCTTCTGGGGGAAGAGGGTCGCCTGGAGGGCGTCGGGGACCGGATCCGCCGCGCCCCGGAGCCGGGTGATCCGCGGGCCGGGCGTCCGTGGGCGCGCGGTGTCGAAGCTCATGGGCCTCGTGAGGCGGATGGGCTCGATGGCGGTGTCCTGCTCGGCCACGTGGATGGTCACGGCGCGCCGCCCGGCCCGGTCCAGGGCCTCCTCGCACGCGGCGACGGCCCGGGCGGGCGTGTTGTTGTCCTCGGAGAGGTGGCCCAGGATCACGTGCTGCAGGCGCTGGGAGCGGGCGGCGCCCTCGCGGAGGAGCCGGGCGGCCTGGCGGTTCGAGAGGTGCCCGTGGTGACCGCGCACCCGCTGCTTGAGGTGCCACGGGTAGTCGCCCTCGAGGAGCATGTCCACGTCGTGGTTGAACTCGAGCAGCACCACGTCGAGGGAGGCGAGCTGGCGGACCAGGAGCCGCGTGGGGGTGCCCAGGTCGGTCAGCACGCCCACCCGGGTGGCCCCGCTGGCGACGGTGAAGGCGACCGGGTCGCGGGTGTCGTGGGGCACGCTGACCGGCTCGATGCGCAGGCCGCCGACGGTGAAGGCGGTCCCGGCCTGCACCAGCTCGACCGCCTCTGGGAGGCACCGGGCCGGCGCCCCGCGGGCCGTGCCGGCGGTCATGGCGAAGCGGGGGCCCTCCCCCCGCTCACGGCGCAGCTTGCGCTCGAGGATGGCGCAGGATGCGACGTGGTCCGCGTGCTCATGGGTGACCAGGACGGCGTCGATGGGGGCGTCGGCCAGGCCGGCCCGCTCCATGCGCAGCAGGATCTGACGGGTGGACAGGCCGCAGTCGACCAGCACGCCGTGCTTGCCGTCGCCGATGTAGGTGGCGTTGCCGCGGGAGCCGGAGCCGAGGGGGGCGACCACGACGTCCTGGTGGAACAGGGTCTGCATGGGGGGGCGTGGGG
>CAZPJM010000257.1:0-7356 GCA_964586865.1 uncultured Enterobacteriaceae bacterium | reverse complement strand
CCTTCACGCCGTAAACGCCCCGGCCAACGCCGCCGGGGTCCCCGCCGCCGTCGGCCACCCGGCGGGGCTCGGGGTCGGGGCGCGGGGTGCGGGGCGTGGTGGACCGCTCGGGGGTGGTCCGGGTCCGCGTGGTGCTCCCGCCGTCGCGGTTCCCCCCGGAGGAGCGTCCGCCAGAGGCGCCACCGCCGCTGGCACGTGGGGTGGCCATGGCGGTGGTGCGCGCCCCGCTGCTGGACCCGCCGTCCTCGTCGTCGGCCTGTCCGGCCCCCGAAGCCCCCGCGCTGGCACCCTCGGGGGCGGCATCGTCGTCCTCGCCGCCGTCCGTGGCGTCCGCGGTGCCCGCCCCCAGCGGGTCCGGATCGGCGGTGGTCGCCGGCTCCACGGCGATGGAGCCCGGGCTCGCGTCCCGGTCGGAGGCATCCGCCGTCCCCTCGTCATCCTCGCGATCCGCACCGGCGGCGGAGGCGGTGTCCTTGGCCGGGGCCGGCGTCTCGGAGGGGCAGGCGGCCAGCCCGAGCACCAGGCCCAGCAGCACTGGCAGGTGGCGCAGGTTCGGGGCCCACGGGCGGGCGGCGGAAGCGGAGGACGGCGTGAGCGGGCGCGGCATGAGGGCCTCGGAGCACGTTGGGGGGGCAGTCTACCGCGAGGGCCGGCCTCGGCCCACCCTCGCGCCCTCCGAACGCTCGGGCGATCCATTCCTTACGCCCCGCGCCCGCCCCCCGGGCGATCTCCGGGATAGGGCCCGCCCGGAGGACCGCGTGCTGCTCGCCTGGATGGCCCTGGCCACGGCCGGACCACCGGTCGTCTCGGTGGATCACGCCCCGCTGCGCGAGGGGCCGGCGGTGGTGGTGGTGCGCACCCCCGGCACCCGGCCCCTGGCCACCTCCGACCTGATCATGGCGCTGCGGGCCCAGGGGCACGACGTCCACCAGGTCCACCTCCCCTGCCACGACCTGCCTCTCGAGGCCGCGGTCGACGGGCTGGCCGCCATCCTGGCCCAGAGGGAGGGGCCGACGGTGGTGGCCCATGGGATCGGCGCCACCCTGGCGGTCCAGGCGGCCGCCCGCGCCCCGGTGGAGCGGCTGATCCTGCTGGGCCCGGTGCTGGGACACCCGACGGCCCTCCCCGACGACCCCCGGCTCCCGGCCTCGCTGGCGCTCGACGCCCTCCCCGAGGCCCGGGCCTGGGCCGGCGCCGATCCGGGGGTGGCCCACGCCGACGAGCTGGGCTGCCTCTCGCGGCAGCTCGCGGTGGAGCTCATCGCCACCCTCGCCGCGGGGCCGCCCGTGGATCTCGCGAACCTGGACGTCCCCGTCGAGGTGGTGGTCTCCCTGGCCGACGACGTGGCCCCTGTCGAGGTGGTGGTCCCCTGGAGCCGGGCGCTGCCCCGGCGCCGGGTGGTCCGACTCGGCCGCAACCGCCTGTCCGACCATGATCTCCACCACCTGGACCTGCTCACCGACCCCGCCGCCCACCGGGCCGTCCTCCGCGCCCTCCGTCGCCGGCCCGGAGCGTACGGCCCCAGCTCCCGGCCCCTCCCCGACGCGCCCCTCGCGCCCGTGCCCGAGCCCGTCGCCGCGGCCGCGCCGGTGCGTCCTCTCCCCGAGCCCGCCCCGGTGGCCCACATCCCCACCGGCGACGGCGCCTCCGCGGCGGTGGTCCACCACCCCGGACCCGGCGCGCCGGTGCTGCTGATCCACGGCATCTCCTCCAACAGCGCCTTCTGGGACCTGGCCCCCGGCCGCAGCCTGGCCCGCGACCTCCAGCGGCGTGGCTTCGATGTCTGGAACGGGGATCTGCGCGGTCATGGGCACGCCTTCCGGGACGCGGACGGGCGCCGTCCTCCCGGTGGCTGGACGGTGGACGACCTGGGCCAGCACGACCTGCCGGCCCTCCTCGACCACGTCCGCCGGCAGACCGGCCACGACCGTCCCCACGTGGTCGTCCACTCCATGGGGGGCATGGTCCTGGCCGTCCACCTGGCCGCCCACCCCGACGACCCCGGCATCGCCTCGGCGGTGGTGGTGGGCTCCCCGCTCGACTTCAGCGATCCCGATCCCGTCCTGGAGGCGGCCCTCGGCCTCTCCGGGCTGTTCTGGACCCGCACCCTGCCCACCCGCACCGGCGCGCGCTTCCTGGCCCGGCGCGAGCGAGGGGTCCTCTCCGGCCTGCGGGACTTCCTGTATGCCCCCGAGAACATGGCCCCCGACGCGGCCCGGATGCTGCTGCGGCGCGTGGTCTCGCCGCTGGCCCGGGGCGAGTTCCGGCAGCTCGCCCGGTCCCGGCGCCACGACGGGGCCTTCGTGAGCGCCGACGGCGACCTGGACTACGCCTCCGCCCTGGGCGGGGTCCGGATCCCCATGCTCTTCCTGGCCGGGCGCGCCGATCGGATCGTCCACCCGGACCGGGTCCGCGCCTACTACGAGGCCGTGGGCAGCGAGGTCCGCGCCTTCCACGTCCTCTCCCGCGCCGCCGGCGACCACGCCGACTACGGCCACCTGGACCTGGGCGCCGGGGATCACGCCGCCCAGGACGTCTACCCCCGGATCGCCGGCTGGCTGATCGCCCACCCGGCCCGTCCTACGGAATGACCTCGCGCAGGGGGCGCTCCTCGGCCTCGACCTCGGGCCGCACCCACCGCTCGATGGCGTCCGCCAGGGTCGGGGGCAGGCTGCGCTGGAGAGAGCGGGAGACCTCGTCCTCGACCCGGGTGGGCGGGGCGCCGGCCTCCCGCTCGGGGCTCGCGAAGTGGCGCCAGGCCTCGACCACCTCGGCGAGCTCGATGCGATCGGCGGGCCGGGACAGGGAGACGCCCGCCGAGGAGCGGACCAGGAAGCCCCGCTCGACGAGCAGGTCCAGCACCGGCTCGACCTGACCCTGGAGGAGGCCGGTCCGCCGGGCCAGCACCTCGCCGTCGGCCGGCCCGTGCCCCTCGGCGAAGAGGAAGCCGGTCCAGGCCAGCAGCTCGAGGGCGGTGTGGAGCCGCGGCGCGCGGACGCCGGCGCCCCCTTCGAGGTTGGCCCGCTCCACCTCCCACAGGGAGCGGAAGTTCTGGAAGACGTAGGCGACCTCGACGCCGAGCAGCACCACCACCCAGACCAGGTAGAGCCACAGCAGGAAGACGGGGATGAGGCCCACCGAGCCGTAGACGATGGTGAGCGGGTCGTCCGCCTTGAACCACTCGAGGTAGAGCTTGAAGGCCCAGCGGCCGCCCAGGATCCCCACCGTGCTGACACTGGCGCCCAGGGCGGCGGGGCCCCACCGCACCCGGACGGTGGGGAAGAGCTTGAGCGCCGCCAGGAGCAGCACGAAGGTGACCAGGGGCTCGAGGAGGAAGCGGGCCCAGGCGGCGAAGCCCACGGTGCCGGCCAGCTCGATGGTCCCCACGAAGAACAGGGTCACCAGGACCGGGACCAGGGTGAGGGCGAAGTAGAAGTTGAGGAGTCGATACCCCCACCCCCGCCGGACCTTGGTCCCGAAGATGAAGTTGTAGCTGTACTCCACCAGCAGGAAGAGGCGGCCCGCGAAGATCAGCATGCCCGCCACGCCGATGATGCCGAGGGCGGTCAGGTCCAGGTCGCCGATGCCCCGCATGATGAACTCGCGGACCTCGGGGATGTCGGCGATGAAGGTCTCGAAGATGAGGCGCTCCAGCGCCTCCCGGTCCCGCTGGACGATGCCCGTCGCCCCGAGCACGCCGAAGACCAGCAGCAGCATGGGCACGAGCGCCACCAGGGTCTGGTAGGCCATGGCGCCGGCCCGGACGAAGGCCTGATCCTTCACGAGCTGCAGGTAGAACACCATCGCCCACCGCCCGACCGCCAGCAGCGGCACGAGCAGCGGATGGTGCACCTCGTCGGGGGTGAGGCGGGCGTAGAGTTCGCGGATGTCCCACGGCATGGGGCGCTCCTACTCCGCCCGGGGCCCGGCGTCCCGGGTGGGGGTGCTCCCGAATCGGCCTCGCACCGTCACGGCCGGACCCAGTGGCCGGAGCGGCCCCCGCGCTTCTCGAGGAGCCGGACGTCCTCGAGGACCGGGCCGCGATCCACCGCCTTCACCATGTCGTAGACGGTCAGCAGGGCCGCGGTCACCGCCGTGAGGGCCTCCATCTCGACCCCCGTGCGCCAGTGGGCCCGCACC
This sequence comes from uncultured Enterobacteriaceae bacterium, assembly GCA_964586865.1. Classification (GTDB taxonomy): domain Bacteria; phylum Myxococcota_A; class UBA796; order UBA796; genus REDI01. The sequence continues at coordinate 3,216 of CAZPJM010000257.1, read as the reverse complement.
GCGGCCCTGGCCACCACCGCCTCGCCATCGAGGGTCAGCGCGACGTCGACGCCCGAGAGGGGGAGGGGGTGACACAACGGCACCAGATCGCTGGCCCGCTTGGCGGCCTGGATGCCGGCGAGCTGGGCGATGGTCAGCACGTCGCCCTTGCCGGCGGTCCGCTCCCGCACCGCCCGCGCCGCCTCGGGACCCAGGCGGATGCGGCCCTCGGCCACCGCCTCGCGGGCGGTGATGGGCTTGTCGCCCACGTCCACCATGCGCGCATTGCCCTCGGCGTCCAGGTGCGTCAGCTCGGCCACGGGCCCTCCACGGGCCCAGGCTAGCGCGCGTCGCAGGAGGGCGGGTCGGGCCGGGAGGTTCCGGCTCGGCCACCGCGTCGCTCCAAGCCCTCCATCCGGGAGACCAGAACGGCCCGCGAGACTTCCGTTCTTTCCGCCCTCATGGGAATCATCCACGATGCCGACCCACAGGGTGACGGCGCCCCCGCCCCCCTGGCACACCCACTCTCCTGCTCCCTTCCGGAACCGTCGCTGCTCGCGCCCGGGAAGGTGGGGGCGCCGCCCTCCTCCGGGCTGGCCCCGGGTTACCCGCCCGGCCATGAGACCCCCGCGCTTCCCCGTCCACAAGCGGGCCGTCAAGCGGCTCGACACCGGGCACCCCTGGGTGTTCGCCAACGATCTCGCCGTCCCGGCCCGGGAGCTGCCCGAGGGCGGCACGGTGGACATCACCGCCCCCGACGGGCGCTTCCTGGGCCGCGGCTACGCCAACCCCCACGCGCTGGTCGCCGTGCGGCTGTGTACCCGCGACAAGGCCCAGCACATCGACCTGCCCGGCTTCTGGGCCGCGCGCATCCGCGACGCCGTCGCTCACCGGCGCACCCTCCTCGGTCCCGTGGCTGCGTTTCGCCTGGTCCACGGTGAGGCCGACGGGCTGCCCGGCCTCGAGATCGACCGCTACGGGCCCGTGGCGGTGGCCCGGCTGCTGACCCGCGGGGTCGAGGCCCGCGCCGACGCCATCCTCGAGGCCCTCCTGGACGTCCTGCCCGACCTCGAGGGGGTGCTGCGCCGCGACGACGCCCGCGACCGGGAGCTCGAGGGCCTGCCGCGCCAGGTGAGCGTGTGGTCCGGGGAGGTGCCGGAGCACCTCGACGTCGACATGGACGGCACCCTGCTCCGGGTCGACCCCCGGACGGGTCCCCGCACGGGCCTCTTCCTCGACGCCCGCTCCGACCGCCGGGCCGCCGCGCCCCTGTTCGCGGGGCGCCGGGTGCTGGACGTGTACGCCGGCGGGGGGGCCTGGGGGCTGTCCGCCCTCGGCGCGGGCGCCACCGAGGTGGTCTGCGTCGAGAAGGTCGAGGCGCGCTGCGCCGAGATCCAGGTCAACGCCGGCCTCAACGGGGTGGCGGACCGGGTGGACATCATCCAGGACGAGGCCCGTCGGACCCTCATGGCCCTCGGCGCGGCCAGCGAGCGCTTCGGCGTGGTGGTCCTGGACCCGCCACCCTTCGCCCGGACCCGCAAGGCCGCCGGCAGCGGACTGCGCGGCTACCGCGAGCTCCACGCCCTCGCCTTCGCCCTCGTCACCCCCGGCGGCTTCCTCCTCACCACCGAGCGCAGCCGGGTGATCTTCGAGGATCGCTTCCTGGAGGCGGTCATCCAGGGCGCCCGGGACGCCGGCGTGGCCCTGCGCCAGGTCCGTCGGGGCGAGCCCTCCCCCGACCACCCGGTGCGGCCCGTCCTCCCCGAGTCCCGGACCCTCACCCACCTCGCCTTCCAGGTGCTTCCCCCGTGGTGATCCTGCTGGCCGTGCTGGCCGGGGCCGCCCCTGGCGCCGACGCGGCCCCCACCGCCGCACCCGAGGCCGGCCCGTCCCCCTCCCACCGGGTGCTGCGCCCCGACGGCCTGCACCGCGACGGCCTGCCCACCGTCCCCGGCCCCCCCGCGCCCTGCGTGGCCAAGGCCCAGGTCTTCGTCCCCTGGTCCCTGTGCCGGGACCTGGGCGCCCCCCGCGACGGCGACGCCCCCCTCCGCCTCGAGGCCCGGGCGGTGGGCCAGCCGGCCCTGCCCGAGGGCACCCGGTGCGCCCTGGTCTGCACCCCGGGGGCCCGCCTCGCCAACTGGTCCTTCCTGCTGCCGCGCCCCGGCTACCGCGGGCGGGTGACCTGCCCCGTGAGTCCCCGGGTGGCCCTCACCCTCCAGGTGGGCCCGCCCCACGCCCCGCCCACCGACGGCGCGACGGTCCAGTGGCAGCGCACCCTCGAGGTGACCACCTACGCGGTCGAGGACACGGACCTGCTCGACGGCGACCCCGAGGATCTGCCCACCCTCGTCTTCGAGGCGGAGCGCCACCTCACCGGACCCGCGGCCTGCCCCGCCGGGCAGCCCCAGCGCCCCTCCCGCTGACGCGGGGCGTCAGAGCGGCTCGGACTCGAGGGGCGGGCCGAACACGGGGACGGGCTGGTCGTCGGCGCCGCGCGGGGGTGGGGCGGAGAGCGTGCCGGCCACCGCGCGCCCGAACAACCGGGTCTCGAAGCGGACCAGCCAGCCCTCGCTCGTGTAGAAGAAGACGCCATCGCCGTCGTCGGTGCGCAGGCGGTAGCCCTCCACCGCCACCTCGGTCTCGCCGATCCGGACCTCGGAGGGGCCGAGGGGCTCGACCGTGCCGCGCAGGATGTCCCCCGTCTCGGCCGAGAGCAGGGCGACCTCGGTGAAGCGGGAGAGGGGCACCCTCGAGCCCGGGTCCAGCAGATCGGCCGTGGACAGGTCCACATCGGTGGCGTCGAGCTCCCAGGTGCGGGTCCGGTCGTCGGCGGTGACCGTGAGGATCCACCCCAGCGCCGCCCGTCGCCCCTGCACCTGCATCAGCTCGCCCTGCAGGTCGGTGGCGCTGACGAAGGATGCCGGCCCGTGATCGGCGTTGGCGGTGAGCTTCTGGCGGAAGGCGAAGCTCCGGCCCAGCACCGAGGCGTCCACCCGGGTCTCGGCGCGGAGGGTCCGCAGCTCGGCCCCACCGATGGACTCGGTCTGGACGGTGAGGGTGCGCTGTCCGACCACCTGATCGCCGATGGACAGGTCCCACGAGAGGGCGTCCGGGGCGGCCAGGGCCAGGAGGGGGGCGAGGAGGAGGTGCATGGGGGCGTCTCCGTGGAAGAGGCGCGGCGGGGGGAGAAGGTGGCCCGACAGGCCGGATCCGTCAACAGACGGGCGGGCGGAGACC
>CAZPJM010000256.1:0-7368 GCA_964586865.1 uncultured Enterobacteriaceae bacterium | reverse complement strand
CGCCGGACGCGCCGCCTACCTCCACGCCGAAGACCTGGTACGGGTGGGCGGCGAGGACTGGCAGGACGAGGCCGAGGCCTGGATCACCACCACCTTCCCCGACGTGCGCCTCGAGCGTCGGACCCTGCCGTCGGGCATCGAGGCGGTGGTGGCCACCCGGGCCGCCCCGGCATCGAGCGACCGGGACAACCTGCGCCTCGCGGCCATGCTCCAGCACCCGGACGGCACCCTGCAGTGGCTCGGCCTCTTCGATGCGGACGCCACCGACCCGGGGCCCTCCCCGGCCCAGGCCCGCTCCCTCCTCGACAGCCTGGCCCCCACCGGCCTGGGCCGCCCCATGGGCGGAACCCGGCGCCTGCCCACCGGCCCGGCCGGGCAGGAGCTCCAGGTCGAGCTGCCCCCCCACGCCGTGGTCCTGACCCGCCGCGGCCCCGACTTCGTCGTCCACGAGCTCATCGACCTGGGCGACCCTTCCGGGCCCCAAGCCGTGGGGCTCTACTTCGGCGGCCACCCCAACCTGGGCGGCACCGACATCACCCGGGGGGCATCCGGCACCCTCCTCGGCCGCGAGGCCTCCTTCGTGGAGCGCCAGGCCGAAGGCCAGGTCGACGGCGACAGGAAGCCGGAGCTGGGCCGGAATCGCGAAGACGGTGGCACGTCCACGGTCCGCGTCCAGATCGACGCGCTGCTCCACCTCACCGGCCCCACCTCCCTGGATCTCCCTGCCCCCGAGGGCACAGCCATGCGGGTCGGGCGTAGTGGCTGGTACGTCCACCTGTTCGCGCGGGGCACCCGACCGGGCCTCGAGCCGCTCCTCGAGGCCGCGGCCAGCGCCACCTGGCCCGCCCAGCCACAGGACGAACCCCGCAAACAGTGACGAATCGCCGTCCCCCCTTGCCCGCGCGGCCGGCGGGACTAGTGAATGAGCCTTCATTCAGGAGCGCGTGCCACCGGCCGCGCCATCACCCCTCGCTCCGCAGGAGAGCCGCATGGACCACGGGATCCGCCGCGTCGCCGTCCTCGGCGCTGGCGTCATGGGCTCCGGCATCGCCGCCCACCTCGCCAACGCCGGCATCGAGAGCCTGCTCTACGACATCGTGCCGCAGGATGCCGGCGACGACCCGAACGCCGATGCCGCGGCCCGCTCGGCCCTGGCGCGCAAGGGCATCGAGACCGCCCGGAAGATCAAGCCCGCGGCCTTCTTCCACCCCGCCAACGCGCGGCTCGTCACCCCCTGCAACTACGACGACCACGCGGACCTCCTCGCCGGGTGCGACTGGATCATCGAGGTCGTGGTGGAGCGCCTCGACATCAAGCAGAAGGTCTACGAGTGGGTCGCGGCCAACCGGGCCGAGGGCAGCATCGTCTCGTCCAACACCTCGGGCATCTCCCTGGCCAGCATGGCCGAGGGCATGCCGGAAGAGATGCGTCGCCACTTCCTGGTCACCCACTTCTTCAACCCGGTGCGCTACCTGCGGCTGCTCGAGCTGGTCTCGGGTCCCGACACCGACCCTGCGGTGGTCGAGCGCATCGCCACCTTCGGCGAGGACGTCCTCGGCAAGGGCATCGTCTACGGCAAGGACACCCCCAACTTCGTCGCCAACCGCATCGGCACCTTCGGCATGGCGAGCGTCTTCCACCACCTGCCGGACTCGGGGCTGACCCTCACCGACATCGACGCCGCCTTCGGCACCCCCATGGGCCGGGCCAGGTCCGCCATCTTCCGTACCGCCGACGTGGTCGGCCTGGACACCCTGGCCCACGTCTTCGAGACCGGCCGCCAGGCCGGCGACGAGAAGGCGGACTGGTTCCAGGTCCCCGGCTTCCTGCAGCAGCTCGTGGACGCGGGGGCCACCGGCCAGAAGGCCGGCGCCGGCTTCTACAAGAAGACCCGCGATCCCGAGACCGGCAAGCGCGTCATCCTCGCCCTCGACATCGACAGCGGCGAGTACGTCCCCCAGGAGAAGAAGAAGTGGGGCTCCATCGGCGCGGCGAAGAAGGCGGGCCGGACCGGCAAGGCCATCAAGGCCCTGCTCACCCACGATGACGAGCTGGCCCGCTTCGCCTGGAAGGTCACGGCCGACACGCTGCTCTACGCGGCGCGCCGCATCCCCGAGATCGCCGACGACATCGTCAACGTGGACCGCGCCATGCAGTGGGGCTTCGGCTGGGAGCTCGGTCCCTTCGAGACCTGGGATGCCTACGGCGTCGCCGAGGGCGTGGCCCGCATGAAGGAGGACGGCCACGACATCCCCGCCTGGGTCGAGGAGATGCTGGCCGCCGGTCGGGAGTCCTTCTACGCCCGCGACGAGGACGGCACCCTCACCTACCGGGACCTCTCCGGCGAGGCGCGCCCCGTCCCGAGCAGCGACAAGGAGATCCACCTGGCCGAGCTCAAGGCCCGCGGCCAGGAGATCGCCCGCAACGCCTCGGCCAGCCTGTACGACCTGGGGGACCGGGTCCTCCTGCTCGAGTTCCACTCCAAGCTCAACGCCCTCGACAACCTGATCTTCGACCAGTACGAGGCTGCCCTCGACAAGCTCGACCAGGGCGAGTTCGACGCCCTGGTGGTGGGCAACCAGGACCGCAAGGCCTTCTGCGCCGGGGCCAACATCCTGGCCATCCTGATGGGCTCGATGCAGCAGGCCTGGGACCAGATCGACGAGAGCGTCGCCCGTCTCCAGCGCATCATGATGCGCGCCAAGTACCACCGGTGCCCCGTGGTCACCTCCCCGCACCAGCTCACCCTGGGCGGCGGGGCCGAGGTCGCCATGCACTCGGCGGCCACGGTGGCCTCGGGCGAGACCTACATGGGCCTGGTCGAGGTCGGGGTGGGCGTGGTGCCCGCCGGCGGCGGCTGCAAGGAGCTGCTCGTCCGCTACCTGGGCGACATCCCCGAGGGCGTGGACTACGACCCCAACCCCTTCATCCAGAAGATCTTCGAGCACATCGGCCTGGCCAACGTGGCCACCAGCGCCGGCGAGGCCCGGGCCCGGGGCCTCCTGCGGCCCACCGACCGCATCGTGCTCAACCCGGATCAGCTCATCGCCCAGGCCAAGCGCACCGCCCTCGGCCTCCTCCAGGCCGGCTGGACCCCGCCCGCCCCGCGCACCGTCAAGGTCCCGGGCAGCCAGTGCCGGGCCGCCATCGAGCTCTACCTCTACCAGATGCACGAGGGCGGCTACGCCACAGAGCACGACGTGGTCGTCGGCAAGTGGCTGGCGTGGGTGCTCACCGGTGGCGACGCGCCCGCCGGCGCGACCCTCACCGAAGAGGACCTGCTGGCCCTCGAGCGCAAGGCCTTCGTGGAGCTCTGCAAGACGCCGGCCACCCAGGCCCGCATCCAGCACATGCTCCAGCACAACAAGCCCCTCCGGAACTGATCTCCCGGCGCCGCCGCCGGCGGCGTCGCCCACCCGCATCCCGGGGGCCCGGCCCCCACAGGAGTCTCCATGCGTGAAGTCGTCGTCGTCTCCGCCCTGCGGTCGCCGATCGGCAAGGGCCGGAAGGGCTCGCTGAAGGACACCCGCCCCGACGACCTCCTGGGCCAGGTGGCCCGGGCGGTGGTCGAGCAGTCCGGGGTCGACCCCTCCCACATCGACGACGTGGTCGTCGGCACCGCCATGCCCGAGGCCGAGCAGGGTCTCAACGTGGCGCGCACGGTGGGCTTCCTCGCCGGCCTCCCCGACGAGGTCCCGGGCGTCACCATCAACCGCTACTGCAGCTCGGGCCTCCAGTCCCTGGCCCAGGGCGCCTCGGCCATCATCGCCGGCTGGCAGGACGTGGTCCTCTCCGGCGGCGTGGAGTCCATGTCCCTCGTGCCCATGGGCGGCGAGAAGCCGAGCCCCAACCCGGACCTCATGGAGAGCCGGCCGGGGATCTTCACCCCCATGGGGATCACCGCCGAGAACGTGGCCAAGCGCTTCGACGTCTCCCGCGCCGACCAGGACGCCTTCGCCGCCCGCAGCCACGAGCGGGCCCTGGCCGCCCAGGCCGAGGGCCGCTTCGACGACGAGATCGTCCCCATCCACACCAAGGTGTGGCGCGACGGCGCCTGGCACGAGATCGAGCACCGGGTCGACGAGGGGCCCCGCGAGGGCTCCACCCCCGACGTCCTGGCCAAGCTCCGCCCCGCCTTCGCCAAGGACGGCTCGGTGACCGCGGGCAACTCCTCGCAGATCAGCGACGGGGCCGCCGCCACGCTCATCACGTCCAGGGACTACGCCCAGAAGCACGGCCTGCCCGTGCTCGGGACGCTGCTCACCTACCAGGTCGTCGGCGTGGAGCCCGAGATCATGGGCATCGGCCCCGCCGTCGCCATCCCCGAGGCCGTGAAGGCGGCCGGTCTCTCCCTGGACGACATCGGGCTGTTCGAGATCAACGAGGCCTTCGCCAGCCAGGCGGTCTACTGCGTGCGCGAGCTCGGCATCGACCCGGACAAGGTCAACGTGAACGGCGGCGCCATCGCCCTGGGACACCCCCTCGGCTGCACCGGCGCCAAGCTGACCGCCACCCTGCTGCACGAGATGCGGCGCCGGGGGGTCGAGTACGGCGTCGTCTCCATGTGCATCGGCGGCGGGATGGGCGCGGCGGCCGTGTTCCGCAACCCCGAGGCCTGATGCTGGCGGGGGGCTCGGCGTCCCCCGCCACGTGATACGGGGCGCTCGTGCTGGAGGCCCCCATGTCCCGCGTCGTCGCCCTGGTCCTGTGCGCCGGCTTCACGAGCCCCGCCTGGGCATCCGAGGTCACCCTCTTCGATGGGGATGACCCCGACGCCCTCCCTGACGACCTGCTGCCCCCGGCGGCCTGGGCGCCCTGGATGGCCTCCGGGCCCCAGGCCGTCAGCCTGGCCTTCGACGACCAGGAGGGCCGCTGGGTCATGCTCTTCGAGGCCCTCATGGACCAGGACAGCGCCCTGGACCTGGACCCCGCCTTCGGAAATTGCGGGATCGGGCCTGACGGGACCCTCGACGTGCGCGCCCTCGGGCGCGCCTCCACCGCCGACCCCCGCGGGCTCTCGGGCTGGGTCGTGGACACGAACCCGGCCCTGGTCCCCGAGCCCGGGACCTGGGCGGCCTGCGCCGTGCGCGATCCGCGCCTCCTCCCCATCGGCGAGACCTGGCACCTCTTCTTCACCGCCGAGCAGCTCCCCGAGCCCTGCCCCTCGCCCGACGAGGTGCCGGCCTGGGGCTGCGACCGGCGGCCTGGCATCGGTCGGCTGACCTCCATCGACGCGGGCCGCACCTTCGACCCCATCGAGAGGGACGTCCCCCACATCCTGGCCGAGGGCCCCGGCCTGGGTGCCTCGTCGGTGGTCATGGAGCAGGCGCCCGGCGCTCGGTGGGGCGACTTCTCGGTGAACCTGATCCTCGAGCGCCAGGGCGACCTGTACCTGGCCACCGCCCTCGGCCCCGAGGGCCCCTTCGACCTGGAGGACGAACCCGTCCTGCAGCCCGGGACCTGGGCCTTCGCCGAGGATCGCTGGGAGCAGCCCGCCCTCACCTGCGGCCCCCCGGACACCCCCTTCCCCATCCAGCTCTGGGTCGTGGGCGCCACCGACGGCGGCAGCTCGGGCGCCGAGGAGCTTCGCGCCCCGGACGATCCGCCCACCGAGTGGCTCGGGGACGGGGCCCCCGTGGTGGCCTTCCCCGGGGCGCCCACCTGGGTCGACCACGAGGTCCTGCGGGTGGGTCCCGACGCCTGGCAGCTCCTGGTCGTCGCCGAGACCGATTCGGGCACCGCCCTGCTGGGGGCCCGGGTGGCGGACACCCCCGACTTCGCCGCGCTGCCCACCGACGCCGGGGACCGGGCGTGCCTCTACGGCGAGCCGCCCTCCGACGAGCCACGCGACACGGACGACCCCATCGACCCCGGGGATCCCGACGACCCCGACGATCCGCCCCTCGAGGGCTGCTACTGCGGACTGGCCGGCCCGGCTGGGGCGCCCGGCGCCGCATGGCCCCTCGCCGTCCTGGCGATGCTGGGGCTCCGCGCCCGACGCCGTCGGTGATCGCGCGGCGCGCCCGGCGCCGGCCCGGACGACGCGGCCGGCCTCAGTCCGACCCGGGCTTCTCGCGCTCGACCCGGATGAGCATGACCCCGTTCTTGAGGGAGGCCTTGCCGCGGTGGCCATAGGTCCAGGCGGTCCCGTCCTCGGGGCGCTTGACGAGCTGGTAGCTCTCCTCGATGTCCGGGTTGCTGCGGAAGGCATCGGGCGGGGCGAGGGTGTCGAGATCGGGGATGCGCACCCCGATCCGCCCGTCGTCGGTCCGGAAGACCTGGCCCTCCAGGATGCGGATGGTCCGCCAGGTGTACTGCTGCCAGTCCTCCTGGAGGCTGGTCATGAGGGTGACCTTGAGGCCCACCGGCCCCAGGATGGCCATGGACTGGATGCGGCTGCCGGGCAGCTCGTCGCCCTGCCGCCCCGAGGGGAAGATCCGCGCCTCGAATCGGTCGCCGGAGTAGTTGATGCCGCTGTAGCCGACGATGTCGGCGCGGCTGTGCTCGGCGATGTCCCACTTCATCGATTCACCCCTCTGGCGATGGCTGGAGCCGGCGCCCGCGTGCCGGCGCCGGGGGCGCAGCATACACCGCACCTCCCGTGGAGGCCGCCGTGTCAGACCGGATCGTCATCGATCTCCCCGACGAGGCTCCCGTCCCCCAGGAGACCCTCTCCGCCACGCGCCTGCCCGACGGGACCTTCGAGGTGCGCTCGGCCCCCTTCGTCACCTACGAGGTCTGCCGGGGCGACGTGGTCCGGTGCGCCGATGGGGATCCGCCGCGGGTCCAGGCGGTGGTCCGCCGGGGCGGCCACGCCACGGTCCGCATGCTGCTCGAGCCCGCCCTCGACGGCCTGGACCGCATGCGCCTGCTCCTGGGCCTGAAGGAGCTGGGCCTGGTCGCCGAGGACCCCCGCGGTCGCTACCACGCCCTCGACGCGGGACCCCAGGTGGACCTGGAGGCGGTGATGGCGCTCCTGGACCCCCATGCCGAGGCCGGATCCCTGGCGTTCGAAGTGGTGGAGCCCGAGGACTGAGGCCCGGCCGGGATGCCCCGGAATCGGCCCTCTTGGGCGGCAGCCCTTGACAACCGGCGTTCAGAGCCCTAAGATGCGGTGATGGCACACGCCATCCGGGAACGTCGCGCTCCGTTCGGGTGCCCCGTCCCACCGGGCGATCCACGTCGAGCCCGCTCCCGTCCCCCCTTCTCGGAGGCCCCCATCCGGTACTCGTCCCGCGCTGCTCGCGTCACCCTTCCCACCCCGCTGCGCCTGTTCCGCCACCCGGTCGACCGTCGACCGTCCCGCGGTCGGCCCCGCTCGGAACGACGCCGCCCGGACGATGCCTCCACCGCCCCTGCCGCACGACC
>CAZPJM010000255.1:0-7379 GCA_964586865.1 uncultured Enterobacteriaceae bacterium | reverse complement strand
CTCGTAGTGCGTGCTCATGGGACCTCCAGGACCCGGTAGAGCCGGGCCGTGGGGTCCTGGGCCACGAGCTCGAAGCGCCCGGGCCGCGCGGCGATCCAGGCCGCCTCGGCCCCCTCCCACGCCGGCCGCCGGACCAGCACCCGATCCACGCCGGCCGCCTTCAGGCGCTCCAGCCAGGCCGCCTCGTCGAGGGGGGCTGCGACGGGACCGAAGGCCGTGTCCGGGTGCCGGCCGTCGGCGTAGGGCGAGATGGGGAGCAGCCGATGCTGGAGGCGATCCCCGAGCCAGAGGAAGCGCAGGTCCTGGTGGCCGGCCCCGACGAAGGCGGTCACCACGGCCACGGTGCTCGGCGGGGCCTCCTCGAGGGCGCGCCAGGTGGGCTCGGCCCGGTCCACCGTGGCCTCCTGGGCCACGTTCAGGCGCGGCTGCTGGAGGAGGGGCACCCCGAGCGGGAGGCCGGCCAGGGCCCCCACGAGCCCCCAGCGAGCCCACCGGGGCGGGGCCATCACGATGGCGGCCGTGGCGCCGAGGGCGAGGGCGAGCACCCCCCAGGCCACGGGGCCGGCGTCGAGCCACCCGGGGCCCAGGAAGCCCAGGGTGTGCACCGCCGCCACCCCCGCGAACAGCGCCAGGACCCAGGGACGCACACCGCCCACCGCCGGGGCCGCCAGCAGGGCCAGCGCCCCCCACGCCGGAAGCCAGAGGCGGGCCACGTTCCCGCCCCACACCGCCATGTAGACCGAGCGTCCCGGGGTCAGGAAGGGCAGCACCGTCAGCACCGCCAGGCCGGCCAGCGCCCACCGGGGCCCCCGCGCGTGCCGGAGGGCCCCCACCAGCGCCAGGCCCGCCAAGAGCAGGGCCGCCGGACCGAGCCGCCGCTCCGCGGGCAGCACCACCATCGCGGCGTGGATCCAGGACTCGTAGGGCGCCACCGGGCGGAAGCGGAGCACCTCGCCCGAGAAGGTGGCGGCGAGGACCGGATCGCCGGGCAGGGGCCCCAGGGGCACCGGGTACAGGGGGTTGCCGTGGACCAGGCCCTTGTAGAGGAGATCGGGCCCCACGAGCAGGGACGCCACCGCCCCCCCGAGGGCCAGGGCACCCCAGGGTCGCCGGCGGGCGAGGAGCACGGCCAGGACCACCACCGGCAGCCAGGCCACGGCGGTGGCCTTGATGGCCAGGGCCACCCCGAAGGCCGCCACGGCCCACCCCGCCGCGTCGGGCTGGCGGTCCAGCACCAGCAGGTGGGCCAGGGCCAGCAGCAGACCGAGCATCTGCAGGTCGGTGCCGGCCACCTCGAACTGCAGCACCAGCGGCGGCACCAGCACCACCAGCCCCATCAGGAGCCCCACCCGACCCGGGGGCGCCCCCGCCGCCCGGAGGGCCACCCCGAGCTGGATCAGCACCGACGAGGCCAGCACCATCAGCCCCACCGGCAGGGCGTGGATGCTCCGATCGCCCACCATCATCCAGGCCCACAGGTGGTCGCCGGCCCGCGGGAAGTGCTGGTAGTAGTCCCAGGCATCGGTGGCGACCGGCTGGGGGACCCTCCCCTCCACCACCCAGCCCGCAGCCAGGGGCAGGTGGTAGAGCAGGCTGTCCCACGCACTGATGGACAGGGCGACGGTCAGGCTCGTGGTGGCCACGGAGAGCACCCCCACCGCCACCAGGGCCATCGCCTCCAGGCCCCGCCGGGCCCGGAGCCAGCCCAGCACGTCCCCGAGGGCGGACATGGCGGAGCGGCCGCCGACGAGCCCACCCAGGAGTACCAGGGCCCCGCCCAGCAGCCCCACCGGCACGGGCCCGAAGACGCCGAGCCCCAGCAGGGCCTCGGTGAGGAGGATCCCCAGGGTCCAGGCCGCCACCACCGCCCGCATCAGGGCCTCGCCGGGACCGCTCCCCGGGGAGAGGACCCGCGCGAGGGACCAGCCCGCCAAGGCCAGGCCCGCCAGGAAGAGGGGCCCGATCAAGACGGCCACGGGACCTCCGCGCGGCGCGCCACCGTAGCACCCGCCACCGGACCACCCGTCACCGGACCACCCGCCACCGTGGCACCCCCGGATGGGAGACCGTCGTCAGGGCGCGACACGGACCACCTCCACGCGGATGTCGGGGGGCTGGTCCTCCGTGAAGGCCACCCGGAACGCCGCCCGGTCCGGGTGGGCCGCCAGGGCCCGGGCCTCCTCCGCCTCGCCGGGGGTCGCCGCCCACCAGATCACCGGGTCCTCCGGGCTCCGGGCGAGCGGCGGATGGAGCACGTAGATATAGTCGAGCGCCTCGGTGAAGCCCGGGTCCGGGACGAGCAGCAGGACCCGGCCGTGCTCGGCCCGGAGGCGCTCGGCGGCCTGACGGGGGGCCGCGATGAGCCCGACCTCCTGGGTGAGGTCCACGAGGAGCCAGGGCACCACCGCGGTCCAGCCGAACAGGAGGACCCGCCCGAGCCGCCAGGCCACCTCGGAGCCGTCCCGCTGGACCAGGTGCGCCAGGCCCACGGCGAAGACGGGGAGGAGCCAGACCGCATAGGTGACGCCCACCGTCGGGACCTGTCCGAAGGGCGCGGGCAGGTAGACGAGCACGTGGGTGACGACCAGGGCGAGGACCGCCACCGCGGCCCGGGGGGGCGGCCAGCGGACCAGCAGCCCGGCCAGCACCAGCAGGGGCCAGCCGAGGGCCCAGCCCATCAACCGGGACAGGATCGTGAAGGCGTTGGACAGGCCCATCGAGGGGGTGTGCACGTCGTAGGCGGTCTGGCCGAAGCCGTAGACGGACTCGCCATCGAAGAGGAGCCCATAGGGCATGGAGAGGGGGTGGCCGGTGATGGCGGCGTTGTAGGCGGCCCACCCCACCGCCAGGGGCAGGCCGCCGGCGCCGATCCGGACCAGCCGCAGCACCCGCTTCGCCGCCCCCTCCTCTCGCGGATCCAGCAGCACCCACACCCCGGCCCCGACCAGGGCCACCGCCCCCTCCACCGGACGGGCCAGGACGATGCCGCCCACCACCACCCCGGCGAGCACGTCGCGCCACCCGCGCCGTGTGTCGGAGAGGAGATCCACCAGCCCCACGCACCCGAGGGTGGCGAGCAGGGCGGTGTGCTTGAAGGCACCGAGGCCGATGAGCACCGGCGAGAGGGCGGTGGCCGCCATGGCCGCCCGGGCCGGCCCATCGCCGAAGGAGCGCCTCGCGACCCGCCCCAGCAGCCACACCATCACGCCGCCCAGCGGGATCCACAGCAGGTTGGGCCAGCCCAGGAGCACCCCGGGCGCGGTCCAGGCGCCCGCCAGCCACGGGTAGACCCCCGTCCAGGTGGCGCCGCCGTCCAGGTGGACCACGAAGGGGTTCGCCGTGGCCCCCGGAGGAAGGACGGCGGGGAGCGCCACCTCCCCCGACAGGAGGGCCCGGGCCTGCAGCAGGTAGGCCTCCTCGTCATCGGTGAACGGGCTCCAGCCGGTCACGAGGAGGCCCGTCGCCAGCACCAGCACCACGTGGCCGCCGGCCCAGGCCGCGGGCTCGCAGGGAAGGAGCGGTCGGGCCCGGGGCGTGGGGGCCGGCGCCATCCACACCGCCAGGGCCCCGACGACCGCGCCGGCGAACAGCAGGACCTCACCCGTGGCCAGGGTGCGGTCCCGCGACGTGGGGTGCGGCGCCAGCACCGCCTCGGGCCCGCCGAGCGCCAGGAACAGCAGGTGCCAGCCCACCGCCAGCCCCAGGACGACCCCCAGGTCGACCAGCAGCCGACGGATCACCAGCCATCCGGGGCGATGGACGGGGCGAAGACGTCCGCCAGGATCGGCACGTCCACCACGAGCAGCACCACACACACCACGAAGACCAGCAGGCCGAACGCGGCGAAGCCCGGCTCCCGGTACAGCCGCTCGGGGGCCATCGTGGCGCTGTCCTCCTGGAGGCCCAGGTGGAGGTACCAGCCGAAGAGCACCGCCACGAGGGGCACGGCGAGCACCAGCTCCAGGCGGTAGCGCATCAGGAAGACCCCGCTGAACATGGCCGAGGCGGCGGCGTAGGCCATGACCGAGACCAGCAGCCGCTCCTCGTCGTAGTGGCGGAAGGACTTGCGGTAGGACGCCGCCCGCTCCGGGTCCCCGATGTGACGGTACTCGGCGAAGCGCTTCACCCCCATGAAGAAGGCCCCGAGCATCCAGTAGGCCAGGAGCAGGGAGAGGGGCGGCCAGGCGTCGATGCCCGTGGCCCACCAGCCCACCGCGAGCCGGATGGGGTTGTTCACCGACTCGGAGAGCACGTCCAGGTAGGGCACCTCCTTGCTGCGAACGGGAGGCACGTTGTAGACGAGCCCCATCACCCAGAGCAGCACCAGGGCCACGCCGGCGGCGGGCGCGGCCACGAAGCCCAGCCCCAGGCCCGCGGCCGAGAGAATGGCCCAGAGCGCCACCACGCCTGGACCGCTCACCGCGCCGCGTGCGGCGGGGCGATGCTTCTTCTCCGGGTGCTGTCGGTCCTGGGGGGCGTCCAGGTACTCGTTGATGGCGTAGTTGGCCGAGGCCACGAGGCAGAGTCCGAGGATGGCCAGCCCGACCCCGCCGAGCCCGACCGCGGTGCGCACGCTCGGGTCGACCAGCCAGGCGATGACCACGCCCGGGACGGCGAACACGTTCTTGAACCAGTGGTCGGGCCGCGCGATCTGCACGTAGGCCCACGGCGTCGACCCCGTCTTCACCGGCTCCGACATAGGATCATCCACGAGTCACGCAGGTCGAGGGGGACCGAGACCGCGCGGAGCGGGGTGCGGCCCGCCACCCGGCCCACACGATCGGACCAGCGCTCGCCGGCGGCGAGGGCCCCCACCCGGGCCATCAGGTAGGGCGCCCCGAACCACCAGATGGGGCGGGTCCGCGCCACCTCGACCAGCCCGGCGCGGCCCAGGGCCTCGGCGGTGGCCTGGCGGGTCAGGAAGCCCACGTGGGCCAGGCGGTGGTGCCACCAGCGCAGGCCCAGGGTGCGGGCCGCCACGCTCTCCACGTCGGGGGTGACCAGGACCAGCCGGCCCCCGGGCGCCAGGTGGGCCGTCATGGCCCGGAGCAGGCCCACCGGGTCCGTGA
The DNA here is from genome assembly GCA_964586865.1 of uncultured Enterobacteriaceae bacterium. Classification (GTDB taxonomy): domain Bacteria; phylum Myxococcota_A; class UBA796; order UBA796; genus REDI01. The sequence continues at coordinate 2,310 of CAZPJM010000255.1, read as the reverse complement.
CGTGCTCGATGACGTCGATGCAGGTCACCAGATCGAACCGGGCATGGGACAGGGCCGGATGGGGCAGCACCCCCTCCTCGACCCGCAGCCCCCGAGCGACGGCCTCGGCCACCAGCCGCGCGGAGGGCTCCACCCCCACCGCCTCCAGCCCCGCCTCACCGGCCGCCTCGACCAGCAGTCCGCTGCCCGCGCCCACGTCGAGCAGGCTCCGGGCCTGCGGGGCCTCGCGCCGGATCCGCTGGAGCAGGCCCTGCATCTGCTGCAGGCGGTACGCCCGCCCGCCCACGTACTCGGGGTCGTCCAGGTCGGCGTAGAGCGCCACCAGATCGTCGGCCGGCAGGGGGTGGGCGTAGACGAAGCCGCAGCTCGCGCACTGGAGGAGCGGGAGGGTCCAGCCGTAGCGGGCGTCGGTGATCCGCACATCCTCGGGCGTCATCCGCGGCGGGACCACCCCGGGACGGAAGGGTCGGGCCCGCTCGTCGCCGCACACCCAGCAGGCGGGTGTCGCCTCGGCCGCCTGCATGCTCACCCCACCCGGTCCACGCCGATCCGCGCCGCCATGTCGGCCAGGGTGGCGCGCATCCCGGTGGCCAGGTCCACCCGGGGAGACCAGCCGAGCCCCTCCCGGGCCCGGGTGATGTCGGGGCAGCGGCGGACGGGGTCGTCGACGGGCATGGGCCGATGGAGCCGCCCCCCCCGGGAGCGGGTCAGCTCCTCGACCACGTCGGCCAGCTCGGCGATGGTGCGCTCGTCGGGGTTGCCCAGGTTGACGGGCCCCTCCAGGCCGGAGGTGGCCAGGGCGCACAGCCCCTCCACCAGGTCGGAGACGTAGCAGAAGCTCCGGGTCTGCTGGCCGTCGCCGTAGAGGGTCAGGGGCTCGCCCCGGAGGCCCTGGACACCGAAGTTGGGGATGACCCGGCCGTCCTCCAGGCCCATCCGCGGCCCGTAGGTGTTGAAGATCCGCGCGATCCGCACCCGCAGGCCCCGCCCGGCCCAGGCGGTCGCCAAGGCCTCGGCGAAGCGCTTGGCCTCGTCGTACATGGAGCGGGGCCCCACCGGGTTGACGTGGCCCCAGTAGGCCTCGGTCTGGGGGTGCTCGGCGGCGGTGCCGTAGACCTCGCTGGTGGAGAGGAGGGTGAACGTGGCGCCGCTGCCGTGGGCGAGCTGGCAGAGCCGGTCGGTGCCGGCGCTGCCCACGCGCAGGGTGAGGAGGGGGTGGGCCTGGTAGGCCGGCGGCGAGGCGGGAGAGGCCATGTGGATGACGTGGTCCCAGGGACCATCGGGGAGGGCCACGTCGACCACATCCCCCTCGACGCGCTCCACCGGGCCGTCCACGGCGGCCAGGTTGGACCAGGACCCGGTGACGAGGTTGTCGACCACCGTGAGCCGGGCGCCGGCCTGGACGAGGACCTCGACCAGGTGGCTGCCCAGGAAGCCGGCCCCCCCCGAGACCAGCACGCGCCGGTCCCGCCACGGGGCAGGGTCGATGTGGGGACCGGGCGCATCCATGGGGACCTCGGGCGGGGCGGGGACTCTAGCACCCGCCCCGAGCCCCCTCACGGCCGCGACGGGAGGCTGTCAGGGAGCGGCGTGACGCCCCGCGCCGGGGGTCTGGAGCGCGCCCTGGACCCGGAGGCCGAAGCGCTCGGGGGGCGAGACCTCGAGGCCCACGCCGACGGCCCAGGACCCGTGGCGCACCCCCACCAAGAGGCGGGCCACCGGGGCCCCGCCGGCGGACAGGCCGGAGAGGATCAGGCCCCGCTCTCCGAGCCAGGCCGCGGCCTGCCCGCCCAGGTGGAGCCCGCCGTGGCCCGCGCCGAGCAGGGGTCCCAGGCGCACCGAGCCCCCGCGGGCCCGCAGGGAGACGGCGGGGTGCAGCCAGGCATCGGCGACCAGCGCGCCCACCACCCCACCCTCGGTCGAGAGCCCGCCTGCGCCCCCGGTCAGCCCGGCTCCCACCCCCAGGGCGAGGCGGGCCCCGCACCCGACGCCGTCCCGGACCAGGCAGGCCGGGACCCCACCCCCTCGCAGCCGGGCCGCCGCCTGGGCGTCGCGCGCCAGGACCGTGTGGAGCGCCCCGTCCTCCTCCCACTGCACCACGTGGGGCCCGGGGCCCAGCACCGCCCGCCCCGCCACCGGCTGGCCGTCCACCCAGGTGCCCTCCGGCAGGTCCACCGCCGGCCCCGGCAGCAGGGGCTGCTCCCCGAGGGCCTCCCAGGTGAGCGCCAGCGGGTCCACCGCCCCCCGGACCAGCGCGTCCGGCGGCGTCTCCGGGGCCAGGTGGCGCGCCGCCCGCAGCCAGGGCCCCAC
>CAZPJM010000254.1:0-7403 GCA_964586865.1 uncultured Enterobacteriaceae bacterium | reverse complement strand
CACGACGCTCTTCCGATCTGGGCACGGTCCCGCCGGTGATCCCCATGGCCCAGGGTCTCCAGGTGCCGCTGCCCGACGCCCTCGCCTCGGCCTGATCCACGGATCCGCACCGTGATCCACGGATCGTGGATGCGCCACGGGAGGCCGCGGCTTTCTTCGGGCATCCCCCTTGCATACCCTCCCGGCGACGACGCCTGGAGGCCCCGATGGCACCGCGGATTTCGGCCTGGATCCTGACCCGACACCTGGGGGTGTGCGCGATCGCCCTGGCGGGCTGTGGGTGGCTCGGCGGCAGCGCCGACACCGACGCCGGCTCGGGCGCGCCCACCGCCTTCGACTGGTCCTTCCTCGAGGAGGACACGGACGCGCCGGCCACGGCCGAGGCGCCGCCCACCGTCGAGGACCTCTCTCCCTCCGCCGCCAGCCTGGGCGACCTGGGTGCGGCCCCGGCGGCGGTGGCCTTCACCCTGCGCAGTCCCTTCCTCGCCGATGTGGACGAGGGCCCGGCCCCCGAGGGCACCGAGGTGCAGGTGGACCCGCCGGTGCCCGGCACCGTGACGGTCCGGGACGCCCGCACCCTGGTCTTCACGCCGACCCACGGCTTCGCCCCCGAGCAGGCCTACCAGGTCCGGCTCGTGGCGGTCAGCGACGGCACCACCACCCTGCGCGCCCCGGCGCCCGACGCCTGGTCCCACCGCTTCGAGACCCCGCCCCTGCGCTTCCTCCGGACCGTCCCGGTCGAGGTCGGCGATGGCTGGCGCTACCTGGGCCTGCACCTCGTGTTCTCCGGGCCCGTGGATCTGTCCGGCGCCCGGGCCGCCACCCGGATCGAGAAGGACGGCCGGGGGGTGGGGCTCGGCGAGTGGCGCCGGGTCGAGGGGCAGCCCAACCGGGTCTTCGTGGCCGCCACCGGGCCCTTCGACAGCGAGGGTCGGGTCCGGACCACGGTCCGGGATGGCTTCGCCAGCGACGGCGAGGTGGCGCCGGGCATCGAGGGGGCCGGCAGCTCCTATGACTGGGACTTCGATCCCGACCGGCCCGACGTGAGCATCGAGTCGGTCCACCTGGTCGAGGGCACCAACCGCTTCAGCATCGACGTCATCTGCGACGACGCCGCCAGCGAGGGCTACAAGCGCTGGATGTGGGTCGACGCCATCAGCGAGAGCTTCCGGGTCTCGCCGCGCTGCCTGCCCACCGACGCCGCCGCAGACCGGTTCATCGAGGTCTCCCCCCCGGTGCCCTTCGAGGTCGTGCCCACCCGGGGGGGCTTCCGGCTCATCGGCGACTTCCCCCGCGGCAACGTCAAGGTCTCCCTCCGGCCCGGCCTCTCCACCGTGGACGGCGGGATCCTGGCCTCGAGCCGCGAGGCGGAGCTCACCGTGCCCGCCCTCTCGCCCAGCGTCTCCTTCACCACCCAGGGCCGGTACCTCCCCCGGGATGCCTGGGCCCGCCTGCCCGTCCAGCACCGCAACGTGGACGCCCTCCAGGTCCGGATCCGCCACATCCCCGAGCGCAACCTGGCCTTCTGGCTGTCGGGCGAGGACGAGGCCGCCTCGGAGCGGGTGAGCGACCTGGTGGTGGACGAGGAGATCCCGGTCCGCGGGACGCCCGATGCGCGCACCACCACCTGGATCGACGTGGCGCGCCTGCTCCCCGACGCCACCGACGGCGTCTACCAGGTCGAGGTGGAGGGCGCCGGGGCCCGGGCCTCGGCCCGCCTGCTGCTCACCGACCTGAACCTGGTGGTCAAGGGCAGCTCCCTCGCCGCCGGCCGGGATCTGAAGGTGTGGGCCCTCGGCATGGAGGACGGGGCGAACCAGGCCGGGGTGAGCATCCGCGCCATCCGGCCCTCGGGGCGGACCCTGGCCACCTGCACCACCAACGGCGACGGCTGCGTCCTGTCCCTGCCCGAGGACGAGGTGGGCGAGGAGCGGCCCATGGCCCTCGTCGCCACCCGCGGGGACGACCTGACCTACCTGCGCTTCGACGATCTCCAGGCCCCCCTCTCCGAGGTGCTGGTCCAGGGCGAGGCCTACGACAGCGACCGGGCCTACCGCGCCAGCCTGTGGACCGAGCGGGGCGTCTTCCGCCCCGGCGAGACCGCCCACGTGGCCGGCGTGGTCCGGGGCCGCGACCACCGGGCCCCGCCCGCGGGCATGCCGGTGGATCTGGATGTCCGCGATCCGCGCGGCAAGCTCATCCGCACCCTGGCCACCACCACCAACGCCGCGGGTGCCTTCGAGGTGGACGTGCCCTTCGCGGACTACGCCAACACGGGGGCCTGGGACGTGGAGGCCCGGGCCGGCCAGCAGGCGCTGGGCCAGGTCCGCTTCGCCGTCGAGGAGTTCGTCCCCGAGCGCATGGAGGTCGAGGCCACCGTGGACGGCACCGACCACCTGGTCACCGACCCGCTGCCGGTGACCACCGAGGCCCGCTACCTGTTCGGGGGCAGCGCCGCCGACCACCAGTTCGAGCTCTCTTGTCGCCTGGAGCCGGTGCGGTTCCGGCCCACGGGCGAGGGGAGCGGCTACACCTTCGGCGAGCCCCTCACCGGGCACGCCGCCCGTCCCGTCGAGCTGGGGCGCGTGACCGGTCGGCTCGGCGAGGACGGCAGCGGAGAGCTGGCCTGCCCCGAGCTCGGCCGCGCCAGCGCCGTGCACGGCGCCGCCCGCCTGGTGGCCGATGTGGCCGTCTTCGAGGCCGGCAGCGGCCGCACCTCCAAGGCCACCGCCACCGCCACCGTCCACGGCGCGCCCTACCACCTGGGCCTGCGCACCGGCGTCGAGAAGGTCGAGGCCGGCCAGGCCTTCACCGTCGAGGGCGTCGTGGTGGACTGGGCCGGGGAGCGGGTGACCGATGTGGACGAGGTGACCCTCACCCTCCAGGCCCAGGAGACCGAGTGGGCCTATGCGTGGGACCCGGAGCGCGGGCGCGAGGCCATGCAGCAGGTCCTGCGCTCCCTGCCCGGCACCCCCGAGACCGTCCCCGTCGAGGACGGGCGCTTCCGGATCACCTTGACCGCCGCCGACGACGCCGAGCGCTTCCAGGTCGTGGCCGAGACCGACGCCACCCGCACGGCGCTCGGGGTCGAGGGCACCCAGCGGTGGTGGTGGTGGGGCGAAGGAGAGCGCGATCGCGACGCCACCCCCAAGCCCCTCGCCCCCACCGAGGTGGCCCTGGAGCTGCCCGAGGCCCTCGAGGTCGGGACCGAGACCCGGGTGGGCTTCACCGCCCCCTTCCAGGGCCGCGCCCTGGTCACCGTCGAGACCGACCGGGTGCTCCGCAGCGAGTGGATGCCGGTCGAGGCCGGCCCCGTCGACTGGTCCTTCACCCTGGGCGAGTTCGTCGACAACGTCTACGTCAGCGTGCTCGTGGTCAAGGATCCCCACCTGGAGAGCGAGGCCGCCTTCCTCCCCGACCGGGCCTTCGGCGCCGGCTCCATCCGGGTCACGCCCACCCGCTTCACCGGCGCCCTGGACCTGCAGGTGGCCGAGGAGGTCCGCAGCGACAGCACCCTCGACGTGACGGTCGACCTCGGGCCGGGGGAGGGGACCCGCTACGTCACGGTCGCGGCTGTCGACGAGGGGATCCTGTCGCTGACCGACTTCCAGACCCCCGATCCCCGCGACGACCTCTTCCCCACCCGCGCCCTCGGCGTGAAGACGTGGGAGACCATCGGCTGGGCCCTGCACCTGCAGCCCCCGGGCGCCTCCTCCTCCACCGGCGGCGACGGCATGGCCGACCTCGGCGGCGGCCGGGTGCAGATGGTCGAGCCGGTGAGCCTGTGGTCGGGCCTGGTGGCGGTGCCCGAGGACGGGCGGAAGACCCTCTCGCTCCCGGTGCCTCGCTACCGCGGCAAGCTCCGGGTGATGGCCGTGGCGGTGGGCGAGGAGACCACCGCCAGCGCCGAGGCCTCGGTGGTGGTGCGGGATCCGGTGGTCCTCCAGACCACCCTCCCGCGCTTCCTCGTGGCCGGAGACGAGGCCGAGATCCCGGTCTTCCTCACCAACATGAGCGGCCGGGACCGGGACGTGACCGTCCAGCTCCGGGCCGAGACCCTGCCCGGCCCCGGCCAGGCGGGCGTGGGCCGCGAGGAGGAGCCGCTGGACTTCGAGGGTGCGCGCCAGGCCACCCTCTCCCTGCCCGACGGCGAGAGCACCACCGCGGTCTTCCGGGTCCGCAACCAGCTCGCCGCCGGCGGCATCCGCCTTCAGGTGGTGGCCACCTCGGGGGATCTGGAGGTCTCCGAGTCCATGCAGCTCCCGGTGCTGGCCGACGGCCCCACCGAGCGCATGACCCAGGTGATTCCCCTCGAGGGCCCGCCCGTGGCCCTCGACCCGCTGCTCACCGGGTGGGTCCCGGGCTCGGAGCACACCACGGTCTGGGTGACCAACAACCCGTACGGCCGCGCCTACAGCCACCTCTCCTACGTGATCCGCTACCCCTACGGCTGCATCGAGCAGACCACCTCGAGCACCCGGCCGCTGCTGTACGTGGGCAACGTCCTCGAGGCCACCGACCCGCGGATGGCCGCCGACAGCCGCATCCCCGACATGGTGGACCACGGCGTCGAGCGGCTGATGAACATGCAGACGCCCTCGGGCGGCTTCGCCTACTGGATGGGCGGCAGCCAGCCGACCACCTGGGGCACGGCCTACGCCACCCACCTGCTGCTGGACGCCCGGGAGGCGGGCTTCGAGGTGCCCGAGCGCAACCTCGAGGACGCCATCGACTGGCTCGAGCGCACCGCCCAGGGCAAGGCCGACGCCCGCGACCCCTACCACGCGGGCGTCTCGCCGGGGGGGGCCGCCTACGTCCACTACGTGCTCGCCCTCGCCGGCCGGCCCCAGACGGCCGCCATGCAGACCCTGCTCGCCACCATGGGCGACCCCACCGACGGCCCCACGGCCGAGGCCCGCTACCTGCTCCAGGCCGGGCTCTACCTGGCCGGGGACCGGCGGCACGAGGCCGCGCTGCGGCGGCTGGACACCTCGCCCATCTCGGAGCGGCGCCGCAATGACTGGACCTTCTACAGCGATCTGCGCCGGCGGGGCTTCATGCTGGGGGTCTACGCCGATCTCTTCGGCAGCGACGGCGCGGACGGCCTGGCCAGCCGCGTGGCGGACGCCCTGGGCGAGCGGGGGCCGCGCCGGGTGACCACCCAGGACGTGGCCTGGGGCCTCACCGGGCTGGGCAAGGTCCTGGACGATCTCCCCCAGGACTACACGGTCCGGCTGCGGCACCGCGGCACACCGGTGAAGCCCGACGAGGTCTCGGCCGGCACCGGCACCGATGCCCTCACCTGGACCCTGTGGCGCGGCAGCGAGCTCGGGGATCTGGACCTGCGGGTCGAGAAGAAGGGCTCGGGCAAGCTCTACGCCGTGATCAACAGCGAGGGCGTGCGCCAGGGGGCGTCCTGGAGCACCGGCGGGCGGTCCCTGTCCGTGCGGCGCGCCTTCCTGGACCACGAGGGCGACCCGGTGGATCTGGCGCGGGTCGAGCTGGGTGACCTGGTCTACGTGCGCACCACCCTCTCCAACACGAGCCGGGAGAGAATCCAGAACATCGCCCTCGTCGACCGGGTCCCCGCCGGCTGGGAGATCGAGAACCCCCGGCTCGGCGCCAGCACCGGCGCGCCCTGGATCGACGATGGGAGGTCGTGGGGCGCCGACAACCTCAATGTCCGGGACGATCGGCTCGAGGTCTTCGGGACGCTGGACGGGGGGGCCTCGGTCGAGGTGGTCTACGCGGTCCGCGCCGTCACCGCCGGCACCTTCAGCCTGCCGCCCGTGAACGCCGAGGCCATGTACGACCCGGATGTCTGGGCCCGCGAGGCCGGCGACGTGGTGGTCATCGGCGGTCCCTGGGCCGGGTCCTACCTGTGAGGTCCGTGGGCAGCCATCGGGGCGCGTGGGCCCGGCGCCTGATCCTGGGCACGGGGCTGCTGGCGGCGGCGGTCCTGCTGCTGTGGGGGGCGCTCGTGGCCAGCTTCCACCTGGTCCCCCTCCCCGAGCGCCTGGCCGCGCCCGGCTCTCCGGTGGTCACCTGGGCCGACGGCTCCACGGCCCACGTCTCCCTGGCCCCGGACGACCGGTGGCGCATCCCGGCCGACCTGGAGCGGGTGGACCCGCAGTACGTCCAGGCCCTCCTCCGGCTCGAGGACAAGCGCTTCCACCACCACCCGGGGGTGGACCCGCTCGCCATCGTGCGCGCGGCGGGCCTGAACCTCATGCGGGGTCGGGTGGTGTCGGGGGGCTCGACCCTCACCATGCAGCTCGTGCGCCTCGTCGAGCCGCGCCCCCGCACCCTGGTGAGCAAGGGGATCGAGGCCTGGCGGGCGCTGCAGCTCGAACACTTCCACACGAAGGACGAGATCCTGGCCGCCTACCTGACCTTCACACCCTACGGTCGGAACGTGGAGGGGCTCGAGGCGGCGGCCCTGGCCTGCTTCGGCCACGATGCCCGGGCCCTGTCCGCGGCCGAGGTGGCCACCCTGCTGGCCATTCCCCAGGCCCCCAGTCAGCGCCATCCCGCTCCGGCCAACGCCGCGGCGCTGAAGGCCGGCCGCGACAAGGTGGCGGCCTTCCTGGCCGAGCAGGGCGTCCTGCCCATCGGTCCGGGGGGGCAGGGCTCCCCCGAGCAGGTCCTGGCGCAGGTGCGGGCCACCACCGTCCCGCCCGGCCTGGCCGCCTTCCCACGGGACATCCCCGAGGTGGCGAGCTGGCTCCGGCAGCGGCACCCCGAGCGGACGCGCATCGCCACCACCCTCGAGCGGGGGACCCAGCGGGCCGTCGGGATCCACCTCCGCCGCCGCCACGCCGCCCTCGCCCATCGCGGCATCCACGGCGGGGCCGCGGTCGTGGTGGAGACCGACACGGGCCGGGTGGTGGCCCTGGTGGGCAGCCTGGATCCGTGGGGAGACGGCGAGGGCGATCGGATCGCCATGTTCGACGTGGCCCGCAGCCCGGGCTCGGCGCTCAAGCCCTTCCTGTACGCCCGGGCCATCGACCGGGGCCTGGCCCTGCCCGAGCACCTGGTGCGCGACGTGCCCGTGAGCTTCCGCGGCTACGCCCCCCGCAACTACGGCGGTCGCTACGAGGGGCTCGTCCGTCTCGAGGACTCCCTCTCCCGCTCCCTCAACCTGCCCTTCGTCTTCCTCCTGCAGGAGATCGGCGTGGAGGATGCGCTGCACACGCTGCGGCGGGGCGGGGTGCACAGCCTGGTGGACGCCGAGGGGCACTACGGCCTCTCGCTCGCGGCCGGCGGGGTCGAGGTGACGCCCCTCGAGCTCACCGCGCTCTACGCCGCGCTGGCGGCGGACGGGCAGGCCCGCCCCATCCGCGTCACCGCCCCCGAGGCCGGGCCGGCTCCGGCCACCCCCCTGTTCCGGCCCGGGGCGGCCT
>CAZPJM010000253.1:0-7417 GCA_964586865.1 uncultured Enterobacteriaceae bacterium | reverse complement strand
CAGCGCGCCCAGGAGCAGCAGGACCCCGAGGGGCAGGGCCCCCAGGATGGCCGCGTTGGCCTCGCCGCTGGCCTCGGCCTCGCCGCCCAGGGCGAGGTCGACGCCCTCCGGCAGGGGAAGCTCGGACAGGGCGGGCCGCAGGGCGGCGGAGACGGTGCTGAAGGTGGCGCCATCGGCCAGCTCGCTGGAGACGGTGACCACCCGGCGACCGTCGCGGCGGTGGATGGCCGAGGGGCCGAAGGAGAGGCTGGGGGACGCCACGGCGGCCAGGGGCGTCAGGCCGCGGGGGCCGGGCACGTCGAGGGCGGCCAGGTGGGCGACGGGCGTGTCCTGGCCCGCCGGGCCGCGGATGCGGAGCGGCAGGGGCTCGTCGCCGGCGCGGAAGGGAGCGGCGTCCACCCCCCGGGTCTGCCCCAGGAGCGCCACGGCCACCCCGCGGGGGGTGAGTCCGCGGCGGCCGGTGGCGGCCTCGTCCACCACCACCTCGAGGGTGGGCTGGCCCAGCCCCAGGTCGTGACGCACCCCGCTGGTGCCGGGCAGGGCACGGAGGGCGGCCATCACCTGGTCGGCGGCGCGGCCCAGGTCGGCCAGATCCCGCCCCTCCAGCCGGACCTCCACCGGGGCTCCGGTGGGGGGCCCCTGCTGGAGGCGGCGGGCGGTCACCAGCGCCTCGGGGATCGCGGTGCGCCCGTGGTCCCGGATCCGCGCCACCAGCGCGGGCACCTGGTCCGCGCGCTCGGTGGTCACGACGAGCTGGGCCAGGTGGGGGGCTCGGGGGACGATGGGGATGTTGTAGTAGAAGCGCGGCGCCGAGCGGCCGGTGAAGGTGTCCACCTCGGTGACCTCGGGCTGGGCGCGCGCCCACGCCCCGACCCGGGCGGCCACCTCGCGGGTGGCGTCCAGATCCGAGCCCTCGGGGAGCTGGACCGTGGCCGTGAACCGGGCCCGGTCCGCGTAGGGGAAGAACTCGGCGGTGACGGCGGTGCCGAGCAGCCCGGCCACGGCCAGGACGCCCCCCACCCCGGCCAGGGTCCACCAGGGTCGGCCCACCGCCAGGGCTGCGAGCCGATCGCCCAGGCCCCCGACCCGGTCGGTGCTCCGGCGCCTCGGGCGCAGCAGCCAGCCGGCCAGGATGGGGGTGACGCCCACGGCGAAGACGTAGGAGATGGCCAGCGCCACCATGATGACGGTGGGGATGGCCCGCGTGAAGTCGCTCGTCACGCCGGGCGCCAGCAGCATGGGCACGAAGGCCGCCAAGGTGGTGGCCGTGGCGGTGGCCAGGGGCACGGCGAGCTCGGTGATGGCCCCCGAGGCGGCCTCCCAGCGGCCCTCGCCCTGGTCGCGGCGGGCCTGGACGGCCTCGGCCACCACGATGGCGTTGTCCACCAGAAGGCCCAGGGCGATGACCAGGGCCGCGATGGAGAGCTGATGGAGGACCCCGCCGCCGGCGGCGTAGAGGGCCACGGTGGACAGGGCCACCAGGGGGACCACCGCCGAGACCACCACCCCGAGGCGGGGGCCCATGGCGAGGAAGAGGACCCCGGCAACGATGGCGATGCCCAGCAGCAGCGAGAGGCCCAGATCGGCCAGTCGGCTCGAGACCTGGGCGGGCTGGTCGGCGAAGATGGAGAGCTCCAGCGGCGCGATCTCGGGGCGCACCTCGTCGAGGGCCGCCTGGACCCGATCGCCGAAGGCGACCACGTCGAGACCCGCCCGGGGCACCACCGAGACCGTGACCATGGGCGCGCCGTCGTGGTGGGCCAGCTCGGTCCGCGGCTGCTCCACCTCGAGGGCGATGGTGGCCACCTCGCGCAGGGGGATGCCGGCGCCGCTCGGCAGCACCACGGGCCAGTCCCGGAGGGCCTCCAGATCGGTCGGCTCGGTGTCGGGCCGCACGATGACCGTCCGACCGTCCACCCGCACCGTCCCGCCCGGGATGGTGGCGTTGGCCCCGTCGAGCTGCTGCGCCAGCGTGGCGGGCGTGAGGCCCAGGCGGCGGGCCGTGGTGGGCTCCAGCGCGACGCTCACCTGGGTCCCGGGGGCGCCGGCCCGCAGCACCCGCTTGGCGCCCGGGACCCGCAGCAGGCGGTCCTCCACCCGATCGGCCGCCGCTTCCAGGGCCACGGGGTCGTGGCTGCCCTCGATCCGGACGATGACCGCCTCCGCATCCGAGAAGTCGTGGGCCAGCTCCAGCTCGGTCAGGCCCTCGGGCAGGTCGGGGCGCGCGGCATCGATGGCGTCCTGGACCGCATCCCACGCCGCGTCCGTGTCGTAGATGCGCTCGGCCAGCTCGATGTGGAGCAGGGCCAGATCCGCCTGGGCCGTGGCCTCCACCGTGGCGATCTCGGCCACCTCGGCCAGCTCGTCCTCGAGCGGCCGGACCACCAGCCGCTCCACCCGGAGCGCGTCGGCGCCCGGCCAGACCACCAGGATGCGGCCGTTGCGCTCGGGCAGCCGCGGGTCCTCGGCGCGGGGCATGGTCGCCCAGGCCGCGGCCCCCACCAGGGTCAGCAGGACGGCGGCCAGGATCCACAGGCGGCGGCGCTCCACCACCAGCCGGGCGAGGGCGGCGATCATCGGACCACCTCCACCGCGGCGGCGTCCACCAGGCCCACCAGGCCGGCCACCACCACCTCGTCGCCGGCCTCCAGGCCGCCGTCCACCGCCACCGTGTCGCCCAGGAGTTCACCGGGGGCGATGGAGACGCGCTCGGCCCGACCCTCACGGACCCGGAACACGGCGGGATCGTCGCCCGTGGGCGCCACCACCGCCCGGACCGGCACCGCGAGCCCGGGGGGACGGGGCAGGGCCAGGTCCGCGGCGGCCGTCAGGCCCGGGACCACCGGGCAGTCGCTGGTGGAGGGCACGTCCAGGTGGACCGGGAAGAGGGCCCCGGGACCGCCAGCGGCCCGCGCCACCGCCGTGGGCATGGCCGGTGCGGTGCATCCCAGGCCCGGGAGCGCCACCGTGGCCCGGATGGGGGCCTCGGCGGTGGAGAGGCGGGCCCAGACCGGCTCGGGCGCCTCGACCACCACCTCGACCCCCGCGCCGGCCAGGGTCACCACCGGATTCCCTCCGGCCACCGTGTCGCCGGGCTCGGCGTGGACCTCGGCGACGGTGCCGGCGTGGGGGGCTCGGAGCACGCCCTCGCGCTGCTGGCGAAGGGCCTCCCGGAGGCCGACCCGGGCCTGGTCGAGTCCGGCCGCGACGCCGCGCTCCTGGCTGGCCAGGCGCTCCTGCTCCGCGATGGAGACGGCCCGATCGGCGCGGAGCTGGTCCAGGCGGGCCCGATCCGCCGAGAGCTGCCCCAGGCGCGCCTCGAGCTCGACCACGCGGGCGCGGGCCTCGGCCACGCGGTGGGCGAGGGGGGCCGGGTCGAGGCGGGCGAGCACCTGCCCGGCCTCCACCGGATCCCCCACGTCCACGGGGCGCTCGACCAGGCGGCCCCCCAGGGTGAAGGCGGGCCGGGCCCGGTCCCGGGCCCGGGTGATCCCGAGGAGACGCACCGGCCGGGTGAGGGGGGCGGCCTCCACCGTGGCGACCCGGACCGCCGGCGCGGGTGGCGGGTCGGCGGTCTGGCTGGCCCGGGTGGGGAGGGCCAGGACGGCCAGCCCCACCAGGGCGCCCCCGAGGGCGACACTGGCGATGAGGGTGACGCGGAACCAGTCTTGCATCGGTGTCCTCCGGTCTGGACGCCGTCAACTTGACGCCGTCAACTTGACGCTGACCAGATAGGGGGTGATCTTGACGGCGTCAAGAAGAATTCGTGGGACCTCCGGATCGGGGCGTCCTCGCCCGCCGGGAAGCCCGACGGTTACGAGCCACCCTCCAGCCAGGAGGCCGCATGTCCGGGTCGGGCGCGCGCTACCATCACGGGAACCTGCGGGAGGCCCTCATCGAGGAGGCCCATGCCATCCTCGGCGAGGACGGCCTGGAAGGGCTCTCCCTGCGTCGTCTGGCCGCCCGGGCCGGGGTGAGCCGCTCGGCGCCCTACCATCACTTCGCCAACCGGGAGGCCCTGGTGGCGGCGGTGGTCCGCGACGGCTTCGACAAGCTCGAGGATCGCATGGCACGCGGTGCCACCGCGGCCGGTCCCGACGCCCTGGACCAGCTCGAGGCCATCGGGCTGGCCTATGTGGCCTTCTCCCTCGAGCATCCGGCGCTGTACCGCCTCATGTTCGGCGACAAGATGCACGACCCGGACGCCCACCCCGCGACGGTGGTCGCCGCCGACAACTGCATGAACCGGCTCGTGGACACGGTGCGCCGGGGCCAGGCCCAGGGCACCATCGCCGGTCGGGAGCCCACGATCGTGGCGCTCGCCGCCTGGTCGCTCACCCACGGCATGGCCGCCCTCCTCTCCGAGAAGTTCCGCATGCAGGACGGCGAGCCCGTCGAGGCGCCGACCCACCTGGATCTGCCGGGTCCCGACGCGCTGGTCCGCCACATCCTGCACACGGTGAGCCACGGCTTCCGGCCGCGTGCCGACCCTTCCCCGGAGGACGCGGGTGGGGCCTGAGCCGCCGGGCGCCGAGCCGTCCCCTTGCTCCTGCAACCGGGTTGCATTAGTCCGCTTCCCTCGGAGGTCCCATGCGACGGGGATGGCTGGCGCTGATCGCGCTGGTGGGCTGCGGCGGTGGCACCGGTGAGGTGCAGCTCCTCGCCTGGGGCGAGGATGTCCTGCAGACCGGACACACCACCACCGACGGCTGGACCGTGACCTTCGATCACTGGCTCACCGGCCTCGAAGCGGTGGAGCTCACGGACCCGGATGACGGCGAGGTGGTGGCCCGGGCCGCCGGCCCCTTCCTCATCGACTGGGTCGCCCACCCCGACCCGGTGCCGCTCGGCCGAATCGACGAGGTCCCGGCCCGCCGCCTGGATGTGGGCTTCGCCACCACCGTCCCAGAGGGTGCCGAGGTGGTGGATCCCGTCCCCTCGGATCGGGCCGACGAGCTGGTGGCGGCGGGCGGGACGCACCGCATGGTCGGCCAGGCCACCGACGGCACCCGGACGGTCTCCTTCGACTGGACCTTCGACAACCCGGTGGCCTACACCCTCTGCCGCAACGGGCTGGACGACACCCCCGGGCTGGCCATCCCGGCCGATGGCGTCGTGGACCTGCAGATCACCCTGCACAGCGACCATGTGCTGTGGGATCAGGTCGGCACCGAGGAGGCGGATCTGGTCTTCGGCTCCGTGGCCGACGCCGACGCCGACCAGGACGGCACCATCACCCGGGCCGAGCTGGACGCCGTCTCCACCCTGGACGCGGGCTACGAGACCGGTGGCTTCGAGCTCCCCGACCTGGGTACCTTCATGCGCTTCGCCACCGCCCAGGCCCTCCACGTGAACGGGGGCGGTCTCTGCCAGGTGCGCGCCCGGTAGGGCCGGTAGGGCCGGCATGGGGCACGACGGAAGGGGCTCGCGAGCGGATCCCGGATGCCTCGTCAGCCCTCCGGCGGGTCCTCGGGCGCGGGCAGGGGCACGCGGAGGGCGCCATGGACCGTGTAGGGCCCCGGCGGCAGGCTCGACATGGGACGCTCCGACGTGGGGCAGGTGTGGGCGCAGCAATCCGGCGCCTCCACCGGCGAGGTCGCGGTGAAGCGGATGGCCAGCTCGCCCGGGTCGCTGTCGTCCACCGTCAGCCGGCGGACGTCCTCCCCCCCCAGGGGCAGGCCGCAGGCCCGATCGGAGGGGATCCCCAGGTGGCAGTGATCCCCGTGGGCGATGTCCACCTCGCAGGTGACCAGCGCCGGGAGCACCGCGGCCTCGAGGGTGGGGGAGGGGCCCGAGAGGTCGAGGACCAGGTCCACGTCGACCGTCTCGTAGCCGAGCTCGGCGCCTGCCAGGGTGGCCCGACCCGACACCAGCAGACGATCGGGATCGTCCGTATCCCGGGCGACGGCCAGGTCGTCCCCCTCGAGGCAGGCCTCCGCGTCGAGGGCGGTGATGCACAGGGTGTCGGCCCCCACGTCTTCGGGGCCGTAGGGGCCCCCGCAGGCAGCGAGCAGGCCGAGGGCGGCGACCAGGGCGGCGCGGTGGTTCACGGGACCTCCATTCGGGTTGCTCCTGTAACCGGGTTGCATTAACTGGCGAGTCGCGACCCGGTGCGACCCGCTTGCACCTCACCCTGATGGAGGCTCCATGTTCCGCAACGCCATCCCCGTCCTGACCATCCTGTTCCTGTCCGCCTGTGCCGATGGTGGCGCCGCCGAGGGCGAGGCCTGCGAGGTCACCGCCGACTGCGCCGACGGCCTCGAGTGCCACATGCACGACGGCATGGGCGAGTGCCACGCCGAGCACGGCGATGACCACGACCACGACCACGACGACACCGACCACGATCACGATCACGACGACGATCACGACGATCACGATCACGACGACGATCACGACGATCACGACCACGGCTGATCGCCGGGCGGCGGCCCGGGCCGGGTGTCCCCGGCCCCCTCCACCTCCCTCCGGGCACCGACGCCCCGAGCGCTGCGGGCTCCGGTCCATGAGGCCGGTCCCCCGCGCGACCGACCGCCCGGGTCGCCCGCGGGGTGCAGGCGGCCCGGGTCCGGTTAGTCGCGTTCCAGGGATGCTGTGCCCACCTGCAACCCGGTTGCAGCGTCCGCTCCTGGAGTCCCGCTGAACCTCGGCCTTCCCGTGGCGCTTGGCGCCGTCGCCCTCGGAACCGCCCTCGGCCTCTCCATCGGCCGGCGCGCGTTGGGCGTCTCCCGGGTGGTGGCGGCCGTCATCGCCGTTCTGGCCGTGGCGCTGCAGCTCGTCCCCGAGGCGGTGGGCGAGGTCGGGTGGGGCGCGCTGGCCGTCACCGCGCTCGGTCTGGGCCTGCCCGTGCTCGTGGGGCTCGGTGCCCACCGGGTGTTCCGCGCGGGTGGCGCGGAGCATCTCCCCCTCGAGCTCGCCTATGGCGGTCTGCTCCTCCATCAGCTCGGGGATGGCCTGGCCCTCGGCGCCCTCGGCAGCCCGGTCCACGACCACGGGCACGAGGTCAGCCTCCTGGCCATCGGCCTGCACGCCGTGGCCCTCTCGGCCGTGTTCGTCCTGGCCTTCCGCGACGCCCGCGGGCGCGCCCACGCCCTCCTGCGCGCCGTCGGCATGTCGGCTGTCCTGGCGGTGGGGGCCCTGGTGGCCGGCCTCGTCCCGGGGGCCCTCCTGGCCATGGCCCACCCCTGGGTGGCGGCCCTCACCGCCGGCCTCCTCCTGCACGTGGCGCTCCACCCCTTCCTCCACCTGCTGGGGATCCAGCCCGCCCACGCCCCCCAGTGACCGGGCCCGGGTCCTCCACGCCCGGCCCCGCCCCCGACGGCTGGCTGCTCCTCCACGGCTCCGCCTCCTCGGCCGCCGTGTGGCGCGACCAGATCGGAAGAGCGTCGTGTAGGGAAAGAGTGTAGATCTCGGTGGT
>CAZPJM010000252.1:0-7418 GCA_964586865.1 uncultured Enterobacteriaceae bacterium | reverse complement strand
GGACCCCGCAACCTGGGCCAGGAGATCCTCTCGGGGGTCGAGGGGGCGCTCACCGGCGAGGGGCTGCTGGCCGACCGGGACGCCCGCCGCGATGCCCTCGACGAGGTGGTGGCCAGCCTCCGGGCCAGCCCGCGCTACACCGTGGTGCCGTCGCCGGTCGCGCTCCAGGACGGCACCATCTGGGACCGGGAGCTGGATCCGGGCCTGGTGGCCGATCTGGCCTGGGCCCACGACGCCGACGCGGTCCTCGCCCTCCAGGCGCTCGACAGCGACAGCGACCTCCTGGACGTGTCCCGGCTCCTCGAGGCCGACAGCGAGGCCGAGGTGGCGGCCGAGCTGGCCCTGTACATCGCGCGCCGGGAGACCACGGTGGTGACCGCCTGGCAGGTCTACGACGCCCGCGGGCACGCTCTCGACCGGGTGCGGGAGATCCGCGTGGGCAGCGTGCTCGATGCCGAGGGCGAGACCTGGGAGGAGGCGGTCGCCGGGCTGCCCGATGGTCGCTCGGTGGTGCGGGGGCTGGCCCTGGATGCGGCCCGGGACTACGGCGCCCGCATCGCGCCGCACTGGATCCAGGTCGAGCGGCCCCTGCACCGGGGCGGCCCCGACCTGGAGGCCGGGGTCCAGGCCGCCCAGGCCGGGGATCACGCCCTGGCCCGGGAGCGCTGGCTCCGCGCCGCCGCCGACACCGACCTGGAGATCGCGGGCCGGGCCCTCCACAACCTGGCGGTGCTCGCCGAGGCCGAGGGCGCGCTCGGGGAGGCCCTGGAGCACGCCCGGCAGGCGGATCGCCACCTGCGCACCGGGGCGTCCGCCGACTACGCCGCCGAGCTGGCGTGGATGGTGGAGGCCCATGGGCCCTGGCTGCCCAGGTAGGTCAGGGGGCTGGACCGCATCCCTCATGACAGCCCAGCGCAGCAGAGCGCGTCATGAGGGATGCGGGTTAGCCCGGCTCGGAGGTCCCCATCGCCCCGCTCCGCGCCCTCGCGCTCCTCGCCCCCCTCGCCTGCTCGCTGCCGGCGACCGCCCCTCCGGACACCGACGCCGGGCGGATCGTCGAGGACCTCCTGGTCGAGGCCACCGCCCGGCCCGTGGCCGACGTCGCCGACCCCACGGGCTGGGTCGTCGTGGACGGCCCGGTGGAGCGGAGCGCGGTGAGGCAGGTCCCGGGGCCCCTGGTCCCCTCGGCCCACCCCGCCACCGTGTGGGTGTGCCACGCGGCGGACCCCGAACAACGCGACGCCGTCCTCGCCGAGGGGGTGCCCCCGGACGGTGGGGGGGGCGTCTGCTTCGGGCAGGGCGGGTGCGCGGATCTGCTGGCCCGCGCCCCGGTCGCCGAGCCACCATGGCGGGATGCGCTGTGGCGGTGGGCCTCGGCCTGTCCTGGCCCCGAGGCGGACCGCGCCTTCGGGCCCGACGGGGGCGCCCCGCCGAGCCACCGGGCGATGCGGCTGGAGCTGGGGGACGACCCCATCCAGGTCCACGGGGATGACGGCATGGTGGCGGGGGTGGTGGCGCTGGCCCGGGCCGACACCTCGCCATGGGTGATGGGGCGGGTGGGTCAGCGCCTGGCCCGCCACGACGACGGGACCCTGTGGAGCGCGCTGCGGCGGGCCGCCGAGGGCTTGCGGGATCGGCCGCGCGCCCTCCTGGGCTTCGCGCTGGGGGGCTTCCCGGGTCGGGAGGCCACCCGCGCCTACCGGGCGGCCTGCCAGCACCCGGCCTTCGTCGATCACCGGGCCTGCGCCCCCGGGGCGCGGGCCAGCACCGTCGAGGACCTCACCACCGGCCGGGCCACCGTCTTCGGCCCCGCCCACTTCGCCCGGGAGGTCTGGCGGGTGGTGGGCGAGGACCCCGAGGCCCGGAGTGCCGCCATCGCGCCCCTCGTCGACTGCATGGCGCCGGAGCTTCCGCCACCGGCCGAGGATCCGGGCTCCCTCACGGGATGGAACCGGATCAGCCTGTCCTGCGGGCGGGCCCTGGCGAGCCTTCATCCGGAGGCCCTCCCCGAGGCCCTCCCCCGGGTCCCGGCCATGGACAACGCCTGGACCCGCCTCGACGCCACCGGGCTGCGGCACCCCGTCCCCGAGCGGGTCCACGAGGCCCTGATCCAGACCGGCCTCCTCCCCCCGGAGGCGCCGCTGGCGCCGGTCGAGCCCGGGGCACCGCCGGTGACCCACCTGGTCTGGCACGGCGCCGCCCGACGGCTCCCCCCCGGCGACGAGGCGCGCGACGACATCGCGGCCTTTGCGATGGAGCTGCTCGCCCTGGCCGATCTCTCCCCTCACCGGGTGTCGGTCGGGGAGCCCCCGAGCCCCGACGCCCGGTGGCGCCCTCTCGAGGTGGAGGTCGACGGCACGCGCTGGCGCGGACGGATCGCCCAGGGCGTGGACGCCGATGCACCGGGGATCGCCGCCGTCGTGAACGGCCTGCTCCACGAGCTCTGCACCGAGGAGCGGCTGCTGGTGGTGGGCGGGTGGTTCCCCTACGGCGTGCGCGGCACCCCCGAGGCCCTGCAGCGCGCCATCGACGCCGGCCTCCTCCCCCCTCCCCTGCCCGATGCCGCCGTCCGCCGGGCCCAGGCCCGCGATCGGCCCGAGCGTGGCCTCCTGCGGGCCTCACCCAGCGAGCAGGCCGACCTCCTCGAGGTGCCCCTGGACACCGGGTCGGCCTTCTGAGCCGGATCAGGCCCCCTCGTCGGCCGCCAGTGCCGCGTGGGCCGCGGCCAGCCGGGCCACCGGCACCCGGAAGGGCGAGGTGCTCACGTAGTCCAGGCCCAGCTCGTGGGCGAAGGCCACGCCGGTGGGATCGCCGCCGTGCTCGCCGCAGATCCCCAGCTTGAGCCCCGGGCGCGCCGCCCTCCCGCGCTCGGCCGCCAGACGCACGAGCTGCCCCACGCCCTCCACGTCGAAGGTGGAGAGCGGGTCCTCGGTGAGGATCCCCTCGCGCTGGTAGGTGGGCAGGAACTTGTTCATGTCGTCGCGCGAGAACCCGTAGACCAGCTGGGTCAGGTCGTTGGTGCCGAAGCTGAAGAAGGAGGCGTGCTCGGCCACCTGTCCGGCCAGCAGGCAGGCCCGGGGGAGCTCGACCATGGTGCCGACCTCGTAGTCCAGGCGCAGTCCGTGCTCGGCGAGGACCTCCTCGGCCACCTCCACGACCGCATCCCGGACCCGGGCCAGCTCCACCGGCAGGGCGACGAGGGGCACGAGGACCTCGGGATGGACGCGGATCCCCTCGCGGCTCACCTCGCAGGCGGCCTCGAACAGGGCCCGGGCCTGGGTCCGGTAGACCTGGGGGGTGCTGATCCCCAGCCGCACGCCCCGGTGCCCGAGCATGGGGTTGGTCTCGGCGAGCTGGGCCAGGCGGGCCTGGAGGGCGTCCACCCGGACCCCGAGCTCCTCGGCCACGTCGACCACGTCCTCCTCGCGGCTGGGGAGGAACTCGTGGAGGGGCGGGTCGAGCAGGCGGATGGTGACGGGGTGGCCGTCCATGACCCGGAAGAGATCCCGGAACATGCCGCGCTGCATGGGCAGGATCTCGGTGAGGGCCCGCTGGCGGGCCCACGGATCGTCGGCCAGGATCATCCGACGGATGGCGGCGAGGGCCTCGGGCTGGAAGAACATGTGCTCGGTCCGGCACAGGCCGATCCCCACGGCGCCGAGCTGCCGGGCGCGCTCGGCGTCCGAGGCGTTGTCGGCGTTGGCCCGGACCCGGACCCGGGCCCGGGCGTCGGCCCAGGCCAGCAGGCGCGCCATGGAACCGCTGTCGGTCTCGGGCTCCAGCATGGGCACCTGGCCCTCGAGGACCTGGCCGGTGGTTCCGTCGATGGTGATCCAGTCGCCGCGCCGGACCACGCTGTCGCCAGCGTAGAAGACCTGCCGGCTGTAGTCCACCGAGATCCCGGTGCAGCCCACGACGGCCGGCTTGCCCATGCCCCGGGCCACCACGGCGGCGTGGCTGGTCTGGCCGCCCCGGGCCGTGAGGACGCCCGCCGCGATGGTCATGCCCTGGATGTCCTCGGGGGAGGTCTCGTTCCGCACCAGGATGGTCGCCTCGCCCCGGTCGAGGAAGGCCTCGCAGTCCGCGGCGTGGAAGACCACCCGCCCGCTCGCGGCGCCCGGGCTGGCGTCGAGCCCCGAGGCCAGCACCCGGCGTCGGGCATCGGGGGCGATGACCGGTCGGAGCAGGCGCTCGAGGGCCTCGGGGGCGATCCGCCGGAGCGCCTCGTCCTGGGTGATGAGCCCCTCTTCGACCAGATCGACCACCACCCGCACCGAGGCCTGGGCGGTGCGGCGGGCGGTCCGGGTCTGGAGCAGCCACAAGTCCCCCGACTCGATGGTGAACTCCACATCCTGGAGATCCCGGTAGTGGCGCTCGAGGCGGTCCCGAATGCCCAGCAGGGCCTCGTGGATCTCTGGAAAGGCCGCCTCGAGGCTGGGCCCTGCGTCGGTGGACGGCCCCGAGAGCGGGAGCGGGTCCAGGGTCCCGCTCACCACATCGTCGCCCTGGGCCCGGGGGAGCCACTCGCCGAACGGTCCGGGGCCGCCCGTCTTGGGGTCGCGGGTGAAGAGGACGCCGCTGCCCGAGCGGTCGTCCAGGTTGCCGAAGACCATGGCCTGGACGGTGACGGCGGTGCCAGCCTCGTCCGGGATCCCGTGGGCCTTGCGGTAGTAGCGGGCGCGGTGGCCGTTGTAGGAGCGGAAGACCGCGTCGATGGCGGCCCGGAGCTGGACGCGCGGGTCCTGGGGGAAGGTCTGACCGGCCTCGGCCAGGACCTGCTGGTAGCGCCGCACCAGCGCCCGGAGCTCCTCGGCCGAGAGGCTCGCCACGTCCCGGTCCTCGAACTGCTCGGCGCGGGCCCGGGCGAAGCGGGTGTAGTGGATCCCCAGCACCACGTCGCCGAAGAGCTGGACGAAGCGCCGGTAGCTGTCCCAGGCGAAGCGGGGCTGGCCGGTGCGGGCCGCCAGGGCCTCGACCGTGGTGTCGTTGAGGCCCAGGTCGAGCACCGTGTCCATCATGCCGGGCATGCTGGCGGCCGCGCCGGACCGCACCGCCACCAACAAGGGATCGGCCTCGTCGCCGAAGCGCTTGCCGGTGCGGCGCTCCAGGGTGGCGACGGCCGCATCGAGCTCGTCGTCGAGCCCCTCGGGCCAGGACTGCGCGTGGGCGAAGAACCAGGCGCAGGCCTCGGTGGTCAGGACGAAGCCGGGCGGCACCGGAAGGCCGAGTGCGGTCAGCTCGATGAGGCCGGCCGCCTTGTCGCCCAGCAGGCCGCGGGCGTCCTCGGTCGGGTCCGCCTCGCCGTCGCCGAAGCCCTTGATCCAGCGTGCCATGCAGCCTCCATCCACGGTGGAGGGCAGCCTAGCGCGCACACGCCGATCGGCGAGGGCCGGCTCGGTGAGGGATCGGGACCGGAGGCTAGAAGAGCGTCTGGATGCTGGCGCCGATGGAGAGCTCCTCGCCCGTGGCCGGGTCGGCCTTGAACCGGAGGTCGAGGAAGAGGGGCTCCCAACCGAGCGAGAGACGCTGGTTCAGCAGGCCCAGGGGGAACTCGCTCCGGCCCTTCCAGCCCACCAGGTACAGGGTGAACTGGCTCTCGGTGATGACGGTGAACGGGCCGAAGGGGGCGGCCCGGGTGTAGCCGAGGACGAGCCCGCCGGCGTCGGCGGTGCCGGCCCACTCGCCGCCCGTGCCCTGGTAGTGGTCGTGGACCCAGCGGATCCCGGCGTAGGTGATGGCGGTGCCGGCCAGCATCTTGAAGGGGCCCCGCTCGGTGGGGGCGCCGAGCGCATTGTCCCACCAGCCGACCCGCAGCTCGCCCACGAGCGGGAAGGTGCCGGGAAGCCGGTTGATGACCGTCTCGAAGGAGCCGCCCAAGTAGAGGTTGTTGGGGAGCATCACGCCGCCGGCGGCCTGCAGCAGGTGGGCGTCGCGCCGGCCGTCGGAGCCGATCCGCACCGGGGCGCGGGGGGTGCCGAACCAGGAGAGCCGGTAGCCCGCGTCCAGGTGGACGTAGCGGGGCGGCCGCTCCTTCTGGGTGGAGTGGCCGTACTTGGTCACCTCGAAGGTGGGCGGCGGGATGTCGGAGTCGTCCTGGTAGTCGGGCACGGGGGTGTCGCCGCGTCGGCGGTCGCCCGCTCGGGGGTCGCCGGGTCCACCGTCGCGCCGGGTGGGGTTGCGGGGCTGGCCCTCGGGTCCTGGGATGGCGAGAGGACGAGTCCCCCCGGGGGCCTCGGGCCGGCCCTCGGTCTCGTCTTCGTCGTCATCGTCGCCATCGTCGTCGCCCGAGTCCACCGAGCCGTCGTCGGCGGTGTCGTCGGTCGATTCCGCGGTGCTCGCGACGTCGGGGCCCTCCCCGTCCGGGTCGGCGAGGGCGGCTCCCCCCACGACGAGGGGCAGGGCGAGGAGGAAGCGGCGAATAACGAGATCTCCCGGGTCACCCTCAAGGTGCGCCGGGGGGCACCCGTCGTCAATGCCGCACAGGTCACTTCCCGTCGACGTTCATGTCGTACAGGATGCGGAGGCCGTGCAGGGTGAGCCAGTTGTCGACCTCGTCGATGACCGCCACCTCCGGGGCGATGAGGCGGGAGAGGCCCCCGGTGGCCACCACCCGGGTGGCCCCCAGCTCGGCGCGGCAGCGCTCCACGATGGACGCCACGAGCCCCACGTAGCCCCAGAACAGGCCGCTCTGGATGGCCGCGACGGTGTTGGTCCCGATGGCCTGGGGCGGCCGGGCCACCTCGACCCGGGGGAGCTTGGCCGTGCGGCTGAACAGGGCTTCCTCGGCGATCCTCAGGCCCGGGGCGATGGCGCCCCCCACGTAGGCGCAGTCGGCCGAGACGCAGTCCACCGTGGTGGCCGTGCCGAAGTCGACCACGATCACCGGCCCGCCGTGGCGGTGCCAGGCCGCGACGCCGTTGACGATCCGGTCGGCGCCGACCTCGCGGGGGAAGTCCACCCGGATGGACATGCCCGTCCGCAGCTTGCGACCCACCACCAGGGGCTCGATGTCCAGGTAGCGGCCCAGCGCCTTCTCGAGGCTGTACTGCACGCTCGGCACCACCGAGCTGATGATCCCGCCCTCGATGGCCTCGACCGGCACCTGTCGGTTGCGCAGCAGCGTGAGCAGCAGCACCCCCCACTCGTCGGTGGTGCGGTCCGACGTGCTCACCCGGAAGGTGCGCACGATGTCCTCGCCGTCGATGACGCCGAGGACCGTATTGGTGTTGCCCACGTCGATGACGAGCCGCATGGACCCTCCTGGTGTGACCCCGGGGCCCTACCAGTTCTGGGTGCCGCTGTCACCGTCGACGCCGTCCTCGCCATCGGAGGCGGTGGAGGTGCCGCCCGAGCCGCCGGCGCCCCCCAGGCCGCCGCTGCCGGCGGTGAGCGTGTTGTCGGCCGAGACGTAGGTGCTG
>CAZPJM010000251.1:0-7463 GCA_964586865.1 uncultured Enterobacteriaceae bacterium | reverse complement strand
CGACCGGGGCAGACTATCCGTGCAAGACGTCCCATACTCTCCCATATGCCGCCACCGAGGCCGCCTGGGCGCGGGCCAGCTCGCCCGACGCCCTGTCCGCCCTCCATCCCGAGCCTCGCCCCGACGATCCCGAGGTCCTCGACCTGCGCCTGGCCGCCCTGCGCGTGCTGCTGGTGGACGGCCCCATGCGACCGGCCACCGCCCGGAGCCGCCTGGGGGCCTTCCTGGCGGGCACCGTCGGCGCACCCCGCTGGAGCCGGGACGAGCTCCGCTACGCCCGGACGCTGGCGGCGTGGGACCGCCGGTGGCGCCGCTCCCTGCTGCGCCAGCCCGACCACGCCCGGGCCCTCCTGGGCGCCTGGCACGGGCTGACCACGGTGGGAGGCGGCGCCACCCGAATCACGGCCCAGGAGCGCGCCATGCGGGCCCAGGAGCAGCTCATGGCCGACCGGGTGGGGGCGCCGCCCCCGGGCCCTTGACCGGCCACCACGGGTCTTCCTCGGCCGGTCGTCAGGGGAGGATCTCGGAGCGGTATTCCGGCGCCGGGCCGTCCCCGTCGATGAAGGCCTCCAGCTCGTCCAGGTACGCGAGCTCGGCCTCCCTGGCCCGGACCAGGGCCTCGATCATCGGCCCGGCCTCCGTCAGCTCCGGGTCCTGGCGCAGGCTCCGGAAGACCCCGAGCTCCTCCCCGAGGCTCGCCCGGTCCAGCTTCTCGCCCTGGTAGTCCCGGTTCGCCTCCTTCTCGGCCTCGCGGGCGGCGTCGAAGCTCCCGCTGGCCATCTCGGCGAGGGCCATGGGATCCGCGGCGGGATCCGCGCACACCATCTCGAGCCGGGCCGGCGTGTCGGTCCAGGCCTCCGGGACCACCGTGGCCGAGCCCAGGCAGACCTCGGCGATGCCCGAGGGAGGCACCAGCAGGAGGCGGCAGGGCAGGCCGGCGCTCACGTCCTCGAGCCGGGCCACCCCGTCGTCGTCGGTGACCGCGCTGGCGTCGCACCCGCGCACCGTCACGTCCGGGACCGGCTCGCCCTCCTCGTCCACCACCTCCGCGAGGACCGTGCCCGGAGCCAGGGGCAGGACCGTGCACGGCGCCACCCGGGCACCCTCCGGCGCATCCCAGGTGACCGTGAACAAGGGGGGCTGACGCCCGCCGTCGTCCCCCACCGGACCCCCGACCATCCTCTCGCCCCAGCGGCGGTCCACCACGTCGCTGTACCAGCCGTCCTGGATGCGGGGGGCATGGCTCCCCGCGGGGGTCCGATCCTGGAGCTCGGGCGGGACGGGGCAGTGGATGGCCACCAGCCCCAGGCGCTCGGCGATGGTGGCGTGGACCCGGGCCGCGGGCGTGTCCGGGGGCGCGGGGCGCGCCAGGTCCGTGTCGGGCGAGGTCGGGGGCGGGAACGGAGATCGGGTGGGCAAGGGCCCGGGCGAGCCACCGGGCCGGACCGCGACGGGCTCCTGCGGCGCCTCACCGAGGGCGACCGGGTCTTGTGGGCCCGACGCCCACCACAGGCCGACCCCGACGGCGGCGAGGAGCAGGAGAGCGACAACGACGACCCACCAGGATCCGCGTGGCACGGGAGCCTCCAAGAAGGGGGCGCCGAGGGTAGCAACCAGGGACTCGTGGACGGGACCCGGTCGGATCGGGCAGGCTCTCCCTGCCGCCCCGGCCGGGACGCCCGGCAATCGTCACGAGATGTCACGAGACCAATACCCCCGAACGTCCAGCGTTCACGCGGGTGTTCCCGGAGGCTCCATGCGACGCCTGCTCCCCCTCCTGGGCCTGCTGGCCTGCGGCGGCGACCTGCCGGTCGACGACCGGCCCGACACCCCCGACGACCCCACGGGGCCGACCCTGCTGGACCCGGCCGCCCGCGCCATCCGGGTCTCCACCGCGCTCCGCGGGGTCCGACCCTCGCCCGCCGAGCTGGATCGGGTCGAGGCGGATCCGGCGGTCCTCGATGTCCTGGTCGACGACTGGCTCCAGGATCCGCGCTTCGGCGAGACCATCCGGCACCTGCATGCCGAGACCCTGCTCATGCGGGACCCCAACCTCCAGCTCCCGGCCCTCGGCCCGCTCGAAGGCGCCACCGTCGTCCAGATCCAGCGCGCCCTCGCCGAGGAGCCCCTGGCGCTGGCCGAGCACATCGTGCTGAACGACCGGCCCTACACCGAGCTCGTGACAGCCGACTACACCGTCGTCACCGAGGAGAACGCCGCCATCTTCGCCGGGGTGCGCCGCGCCCCCGGCCCCGGGGAGCAGATCGCCACCTTCACCGATGGTCGCCCCGCCGCCGGCATCCTCTCGACCAATGGCCTTTGGTTCCGCCACGTGAGCAATGGCGAGAACCACCACCGGGCCCGGGCCAACACCCTGACCAGCGCGCTGCTGTGCACCGACTTCCTCGAGGGCGACATCCCCATCACCGGCGAGGTCGACCTCTCGGACCCCGACGCGGTGGGCCAGGCCCTCGAGACCCAGACCGAGTGCATCGCCTGTCACCAGGCCCTCGACCCCGTGGCGAGCCACCTCTTCTCGGTGCGCAGCCGCCTGGGCTTCTTCCAGGTGCGGCAGAGCTACACCTACGGCTGCGGTCGGGGGAGCCTGTGCTACCCGGTGCCGATGTACGACGAGGGCTTCGGGCGGGCGTGGCGTCGCGCGGGCATGCGGCCCCCGGGCTACTTCGGGCTGGACAGCGAGGATCTCGGCAGCCTGGGCGCCCACATCGCCCAGGACGACCGCTTCGCCGCGTGCACCGTCCGTCGCTTCGTCGGCTACCTGACCCAGACCGCCCCCGAAGACGTCCCCCGCGAGACGGTGGCCCCCCTCCAGACGGCCTTCGTGGACGGTGGCTACGACGCCCGGGACCTGGTGCGCCGGGTGGTGCTCTCGGACGCCTTCCTCGCCCGACCGGGCGAAGGCGCCACCGGGCTGCTGGCCACCCGCCCGGTCCAGCTCGCCGCCACCATCGAGGACCTCACTGGCTTCCGGTGGGTCTTCAACGTGGACAGCGCCCGCTGCCGCCAGACCGGCAACAACTGCACCGGCGACCTGGACGCGGCCCAGGACGACCTCCTGGGCTTCCGCAGCATGATCGGCGGCATCGACGGCTTCCGGGTCACCGAGCCGACCCACACCACCACCCCCACCAAGGCCCTCTTCCTGGCCGCCCTGGCCGAGGAGGCCTCCCGCCACGTGGTGCTCCACGACGCCCGCGCCGCGAGCCCCGCCGAGCGGCGCCTCTTCGACCGCGTCCCGCCGACCGCCACCGACGAGGCCGGGGTCCGCGAGCAGCTGGTCTCCCTGCACCGCCGCCTGTACGGCGAGGCCCTCGACCCCCAGGACCCCGCCATCACCGAGGCCTGGACCCTGTTCGCCGCCGCCCTCGGCTCCCGCGGCGTCGGCGATCGCGCCGCCGTCGACGCCTGGACCGTCACCCTGGCCGGGCTCCTCCAGGACCCCCGCCTGCTGATCCACTGAGGAGGCCCCATGAGCCCAACCCGCCGCTGCTTCCTCGCCGGAACCGCCGCCCTGGGCGTCGCCGCCGCCCTCGGACTGCCCGCCGCCGTGGCCCGCGCCAACCCCTCGCGCCGCCTGGTCCTGGTCTTCGCCAGCGGGGGCTGGGACGTCACCTGCGCCCTCGACCCCAAGCCCGGACGGCCCGACATCGACGGGCCCGAGCTGGACGAGGACCCCACCGATCCCGACGACCGCGAGGCCATCGCCACCCTCGGCGGGATCCCCATCCTCGAGAACCGGGTCAAGCGACCCGCCGTCTCCCGCTTCTTCGAGCGCTGGGGCGGGCGCACCGCGGTGCTCAACGGGGTGTGGGTGGGCTCCATCGCCCACTCGAGCTGCACCGTCCGGATGATGACCGGCACCCGCACCTCCACCCACCCCGACCTGGCCGCCATCACCGGCGCCACCGTCGGCGAGGCCCGCCCCATCCCGTACATGGACCTCTCGGGCGTGGGCTACACCGG
This sequence comes from uncultured Enterobacteriaceae bacterium, assembly GCA_964586865.1. Lineage (GTDB taxonomy): Bacteria > Myxococcota_A > UBA796 > UBA796 > REDI01. The sequence goes on along the minus strand of CAZPJM010000251.1, from coordinate 3,479 downwards.
CGCCCTCGCCGCCTTCGCCGGCCGAACCGGCGCCCGGAACCAGCTCAAGCTCCTCCTCGATCGGTCGGTCCCCATCCCGGGCCCCACCGGCTCGGAGATCGTCTACCCCACCTTCCGGCCCAGCCCCGACGACCGCTCCGCCCTCGACGCCTTCCTCGACGCACGGGCCGATCGCTTCTCCACCCGGGGTGGCGGGCATGCGCCGAGCGAGGCCCAGGTCGCCGATCTCCTCGAGGCCCGGGAGCGGGCGCGGGCCCTCCAGGACGCGGGCGACGGCTTCGCCGACAGCCTGGAGTTCGGGCGGGTCTCGGACCTGGCCAGCATGGCCCCCACCATCCGCCAGCTCCTGTCCAGCGGCCTGTGCCACACGATCAGCGTGGACGCCGGGCCCCGCTTCGACACCCACGACGACAACGCCGAGCAGCACCCGGCCTGGGAGGCCACCTTCGCCGGCCTGGACCGGCTGATGGCCGAGCTCCGGGACGGCGACCTGCTGGACGACACCGTGGTGCTGGTCGTCAGCGAGATGACCCGCACCCCCAGGCGCAACCAGGCCGGGGGCAAGGATCACTGGCCGCTGACCAGCGCCCTCGTCATGGGGGCGGGGGTGGCCGGCGGGCGGGTGCTCGGCGGCACCGACGACCGCCTGGACGCCCTCCCGGTCGACCTGGCCACCGGGGTGCTCGACCCGAACGGGGTGGTCCCCCGCTACGACAACCTCGCCGCGGGCATCCTGGAGCTGTGCGGCGCCGATCCGGGCCGGTGGGTCCCGGGGGTCGAGGCCTACCGTGGCTTCTTCGCCTGATCGGGTGTGGATGGTGCTCGCCCTGCTGCTCGGGGCGTGCGGTCCCGAGGAGGTCGGCGAGACCGACCCGGACACCGATCTCGACACGGACGAGACGGATCCGGCCTGCCAGGACCTGTCCTGGGCGACGGTGGGCCAGCCCTTCGTGCGCACCTGGTGCACCGGCTGCCACGGGCCGGGGCTGGAGCCGGGAGAGCGGGCGGGCGCGCCCGAGACCGTCGATCTCGCCACCCACGACGACGTCCTGCGGCACCTGGATCGGGTGGAGGCCCGGACGGTGGACGGCACCCCGAGCCCCATGCCCCCGGGCGGCGGTCCCGGTCCGGTCGAGCTGGAGCGCTTCGCGGCCTGGATCGGGTGCGGCGCGCCCTGAGCGGGGGTTGCCACGCCAGGCTGCGTCCCGAGCCCGTCACGGCGCGGCTATGATCCCCGGCCGCCCCGGAGGAGACGTGCCCCCTGCCCTGGCCATCCACGGCGGCGCCGGCCTCATCCGCCGCGCCACCCTGTCCGATGCGCGCGAGGCCGCCTGCCGCGAGGCCCTCGCCGCCGCCCTGGGTGCCGGATGGGCCATCCTCGACGCCGGCGGGGACGCCACCGACGCGGTCGAGGCCGCGGTGGTCGCCCTCGAGGAGGCCCCCACCTTCAACGCGGGCCGCGGGGCGGTGCTGGCGGCGGGCGGTCGCGTCGAGCTCGACGCGGCCTTCATGGACGGACAGACCCGGCAGGCCGGCGCCGTCACGGCCTGCACACGGCCCCGCAACCCGATCCGCCTGGCCCGGGCGGTGGCCCGACACACCCCCCACGTGCTCCTGGCCGGCCCCGGCGCCGATGCCCTCGCCGACGAGCTGGGCCTCGAGGTCGTCCCGGAAGGGTGGCACATCACCGAGGAGCGTCGCGCCCAGTACGAGGCCGTCGCCGCCGAGGGGGGCTACGGCCTCGACCACGGCAGCCTGGGAGGCCGGCGCGACGTCTACGGCACCGTCGGCGCCGTGGCGGCCGATCGCCGGGGCCACGTGGCCGCCGCCACGTCCACCGGCGGCATGGTCAACAAGCGGGCCGGGCGGGTGGGCGACAGCCCCATCCTGGGCGCCGGGACCTTCGCCTGGGACCGGACCTGTGCGGTGAGCGGCACCGGCCACGGCGAGGCCTTCCTGCGCCTCTGCGCCGCCCACCGGGTGAGCGACCTCATCGAGCTCTCCGGACTCAGCCTCCGCGAAGCCGCCTTCCGGGTCATCCACGACGAGCTGCCCGCCATCGACGGCGAGGGCGGGCTCATCGCCGTGGGCCCCGACGGCGCCCTCGCCCTGCCCTTCAACACCGGCGGCATGTTCCGGGCGTGGCGCAGCGCCGACGGCGGGGGCGTGGACATCTGGTAGGTCCCGGCCGGGGCCGGCCCCGCCGCGTCACAGGGTCAGGACCAGGGCCTCGAGGAGGGTGTCCATGGCGTCGGGCCGCTGGGCCTCGTTGTGGAAGGAGGTGAAGATGATCCGCCCCTGGCCGACCTCCTCCACCGCGGCCAGCACGCCGTAGGTCTGGACCGTCTCCCAGCCCTGGTCGGGGTGGTAGGGGAAGTCGGCCATCACCAGGGGCCGCGCGGTGCCGCCGGACTCGGCGGCGGCGTAGTAGCCCTCGCCCTCGTAGTGGACATCGACCCGGTCGGTGCCCAGCGCCACCTCGAGCTCGCGGTCGACCACGTGGCCTTGGAGATCGCGGGGCCCGAGGAGCTGGTTGGAGTGGTAGAGCAGCTCGTCGTGACCGAGGAAGTCCAGCGCGTCGGGGACCGCCGCCTCCATGACCGTGTAGGTCATGTCCGAGGTGTAGACCTTGCCGCCCCGGCGGACGTAGCGGTGGATGTTCTCGCCCACCTGCCCGCGCCAGGCCCACCACTGGGTGTCCATCCCGCAGTTCAGGAACACCAGATCGTACTCGTCGATCCGCCGCTCGGAGAGCAGCAGGTCCAGGTGATCCGAGCCGCCCATGCCGTCGACCAGGTCGTACTCGAGGCCCAGGCGGTCCAGGATGCGCTGGATCTGGTCGAACTCGCCGGTCACCACGGCGATCTTCAGATCACCCTGGGACAGGCACTCGCGCTCGGGCAGCGTCGTGGTGCGCTCCCGGAAGACCTCGACCCGGAAGCGGGTGAGCAGGGAGCCCTTCTGGACGATGAGCAGGTGGATGCCCGGAGCCACCCCCTCGAGGCGGAACCGACCCTCGGAGTCGGAGAGGGTCTGGGCGATCCGGCCATCCGGGTGCTCCACGTAGACGCTCGCCCCGCCCACCCAGGTCTCGCCGTTGGGCGCGCAGATCCGGCCCTCGACCGCGCCCATGCCCTCGAGGGGGTCCGGGTCGTCCACCCCGCCGTCCGGGTCGTCCGTGTCGGCCGGCTCCTCGGGGTCGGTCACCCCACTGATCTGGTTCTCGACGAGGCAGCCACCGAGACCGAGGAGCAGGGCCAGCGGGAGGAGGCGGGTCATGAAGGCTCCGGGCGTCGGCGAGGCACGGCGGACCACAGCGTCCCCACGCGGGCCCGGTCGGCCGCCATGATGCGTCCTTCCCCGGGCTTCTTCTCCATCACACCCCACGGCCTCGCCCGCCACCGCGAGAATGCTCTCGGGGAGGTCGTCGGCATTCGTGGCGTCGACCTCCCCGAGAGCATAGATCGGAAGAGCACACG
>CAZPJM010000250.1:0-7474 GCA_964586865.1 uncultured Enterobacteriaceae bacterium | reverse complement strand
GTGCCGGCTCCAGCGCTCGGCGAACCAGGGGACCCCCCGAGCCTCGATCTGGTCTGCCAGCGCACCATCCTCGGCGGCGCGGCGCGCGCGGGCGGCATCGTCGGCGATCCCCGGGGAGGCGCTGATCAGGACCAGGCCCAGCAGGCGGTCGCCGAGGGCCTCGGCCAGGCGCAGGGCCACCCGACCGCCCATGGAGTAGCCCACGACCACCCAGGAAGGCGCCCCCTCGCACCAGGCGAGGGCGTGACCCACCACCCGCTCGATGCGGTAGGGCGCCACCTCGGCCGGGGCGGGGGAGCCCCCGTGCCCGAGGAGGTCGGGCGCCAGCACCGGGCTCGGCAGGGCCGTCGCGATGGGGGCCCAGTCGGCCCCGGAGCCGGTGAAGCCGTGGAGGGCGAGCACCGGCGGACCTGCGGCGTCGGCGTTCCACAGGTGCCCGTGGTGGCGCCCCTCGGCGAGGTCGCGGTGGACCGGGGCACCCTCGGGCGGCGGATCGGGGGTCGGACCGGGGGGCGGGTCAGGCATGGGGCGCGGTATCGCGAGAAGGCGAGCAGGGCCCGGATCAGGCCGCCTGGTCCGAGTCCGAGGGGCCGCCCAGGTGCCGCTCGACCAGGTCCGGGTCACAGGCCGACACCTGGAGGGAGGTCGGGCCGAGGGTCAGGCCGAGGGGGCCCAGGAGCAGCTCGTTGTTGGCGAGCTGGACGTAGGTCATGAAGGCGTCCCATGGCGTCACCTGGAGGCGCGCCGCGTAGGCCACGTAGCCCCGCACGTCCTTGAACTGGTCCATGGCGAGCATGAGCAGGGGGTCGGGGACCAGACCGTCCGGGATGGGGCGCGCCTTCACGTGGGGATCGGCGATGAACTCGGCCACGTCCCGGCGCAGCCGGTCGTGGTAGCTCCCGTCCTCGACCAGGCTGTCCAAGGCGGCCTGGTGCAGGTGCGTGCCCGCCGCGAGCTGGTCGAGCTGGCGCTGCATCTCCTCGAGCCCGCCCTCGTAGGCCCGGAGCAGCACCAGGTCGTAGGTGGCGTGCCGGTGGAAGGTCTGGAGGACGTGGTGGATGACCGAGTCGCGGGCGTTGAACAGCCCCACCGGGTCCATCATGGTCGTGGGGTAGGCGATGAACCGCTTGAGGTTGTGGATCGTCCAGGGGATGCCCTGGGCCTCGTAGAACAGCCGGGTCTCGGCCCCCAGGCTGAAGGAGAGCTGGTGCCGGGCGGCCACGAGGAGCTGGGCCTGGGTCGGCACCACGTCGCAGTGACCCAGCTCCCGCAGCCGCTCGAGCCGCTCCCGGACGATGCGCGGCCGCAGCCAGGCCGCCAGCACCCGGCCCACCTCGCGGAGCTTGTCCACGTTCTGGGCCCAGCCCCCGATGCAGGCGCGCCACAGCGAGGCCTCCGATCGCCCGCGCCACCGGGGCGGCGTGTTGCCCTGGACCTCGGTGATGGGGCGGTGCTCGGCGGCCTGGGAGGTGCGGTCGGCGCTGGCGCTCATGCCAGGAACCTACTTCGCGTGCAGGCTCCTGGCCACGGGGGGTGCCGGCCCTCGCCCGGTCAGATCTGGGGGCGCGGCCAGCCGAAGAAGGTGTCGCGCTCGGCGAGCCAGGTACGGGCCAGCACCATCTTGTGGACCTCGCTGGCGCCGTCCACCAGCCGGGCCTGTCGGGCGTAGCGGTAGATCCACTCGAGGATGGTGTCCCGGCTGTAGCCCCGGGCGCCCAGGAGCTGGATGCCCGTGTCGACGGCCCGGTGCAGGGTCTCGGAGACGTGGACCTTGGCCATGCTGATCTCGGCCTTGGCGCGCTTGCCCTCGTCCAGGAGCCAGGCGGCGCGCATGGTCAGCAGGCGCCCGACCTCGATGTCCATGGCGGCCTGGCCGAGCATCCACTGCACGCCCTCGTGCTCGGCCAGGGTGCTGCCGAAGCTCTGGCGGGTCTCGACGTAGGGGGCACACTCGTCGATGGCCCGCCGCGCCAGGCCGAGCCAGCGCATGCAGTGGGTGAGCCGGGCCGGCCCGAGGCGGATCTGGGTGACCTTGAGGCCGTCGCCGACCTCCATGAGGCGGTCGCGGTCGGGGATGACCAGCTCGTCGAACCGCAGCTCGCAGTGGCCGCCGTGCTCCTCGGGCCCCATGATGGGGATCTTGCGGGTGATGGACCAGCCCGGCGTGTCCCGGTCGAAGAGGAAGGCGGTCAATCCCTTGCGGCGGTCATCGCTGGTGCGGGCGATGACGATGAAGTGGCCCGCGGCGCCCGCGCCGGTGGTGTACCACTTGTGACCACGGATGACCCAGTCATCGCCGACCTTCTCGGCGGTGGTACGCATGGCGGAGGGGTCGCTGCCCGCCCCCGGGGCCGGCTCGGTCATGGCGAAGCTGGAGCTCACCCGGCCCTCGACGATGGGCGCGAGCCAGCGCTCCTTCTGGTAGGCGGTGCCCACCTTGGCCAGCACCATCATGTTGCCGTCGTCGGGGGCGGCGCAGTTGAAGCACACCGGCCCGAAGATGGACCGGTTCATCTCCTCGTAGCAGGCCGCCATGGTGACGTGGTCCCACCCCTGCCCGCCCAGCTCCCGGGGCACCTGGGGCGAGAACAGGCCGGCCTCCTTGACCCGGGCCCGGACCTGCTCCAGGGCCGCCCGGGCGATGTTGTCGTGCTCGGCATCGCGGGCGTCGGGGTCGGACTCGAGGGGCACGATGTGCTCGGCCACCAGGGTGGCGACCCGCTGGCGGACCGCCTCGGTCTCGGGGGACAGGGCGAAGTGCATGGGGCCTCCTGGGGCGGGCCTACAGGCTGTTGGCGAGGTGGCCGCCATCCACGGTGAGGATGGTGCCGGTCATGAAGCTGCCCCGGTCGGTGGCCAGCAGGAGCAGGGCCTCCTCGAGCTCGGCCGGGTCGCCGAAGCGGCGCTGGGGGATGCGCCGGCGGAGCCGGTCGCCGGCGGTGGTCTCGAGGAAGTCGGCGTTGAGCTCGGTGGAGAGGTAGCCAGGGGCCAGGGCGTTGACCCGGATCCCGTGCCGGGCCCACTCGAGGGCCAGCACCCGCGTGACCTGGTGCAGTCCGGCCTTGGCGGCGCAGTAGGCCACCAGGTGGCCGGCGGGGCGCTCGCCCAGGATGCTGCCGATGTTGACGATGCTGCCCGGGAGCCCCCGGTCCACGAGGCGCGCGGCGACCGCCCGGGCCAGGTGGGTGGGGGCGGTGAGGTTGGTGGCCAACACCCGCTCCCAGGCGGCGACATCGGTGTCGAGCGCCGAGGCGGTGAGGGTGATCCCGGCGTTGTTCACCAGGATCTGCACCGGGCCATGCGCCTCCTCGGCGGCGTCCAGGGCGGCGGTGACGCTCTCGGGCACCGTCACATCGAGGGGGACGTCGAGGATGTCGTGCCCGTCGGCCCGCAGGGAGGCGGCCACCTCGGCCAGGCGCTCCTTCCGGCGGGCCCCGATGACCACGGTGGCGCCGGCGCGGGCGAGGGTCCGGGCGAAGCCCACCCCCAGGCCGCTGGAGGCCCCGGTGACCAGGGCGACGCGCCCCTCGAGCTCGCTGCTGGACATCATGGACCTCCCAGGTCGGAGATGCGGCCCCGGGAGATGGCCCGGTCCGCCAGGGTGGCACACCACACGACGCGCTCGCGCATGGCCGGCAGGCGGGGGTCGTCCGAGACGTCATCGACGGTGCGGGCATAGAGCTGCTGGAAGATGCCGGCCACCTTGAACAGGCCGAAGACGAACCACCACACCGGATCGCCCGGGTCCCGGCCGGTGCGCCGGGCCCACCGCTCCACCACCTGGGTGCGGGTGAGGCTGCCGGGGACGTCGGTGGGGCCGAAGCGCAGGCGCCGCCACGGGGCCGGGTCGGTGAACTCGGCCCAGTAGGCCAGCGCCGTGCCCAGGTCGGAGCGGGGGTCGCCGCGGGTGGCCAGCTCCCAGTCCAGGACGGCCCGGACCCGGGTGGGGTCGTCGGCGTCCAAGACCACGTTGTCGTACTTGTAGTCGTTGTGGACCAAGGCGCAGCCCGCCAGGCCCGCATCCTCCGGGAGGTGGCCCTCCAGCCAGGCCACGAGCGACTCCAGGTCGGGCACGTCCGGGGTGCGAGCGGCCCGGTACCGGCGCTTCCAGCCGGCCACCTGACGGGCCACGTAGCCCTCGGGGTGGCCGAAGGCGGTGAGCGGGCCCTCGGCGGCCGGCAGGCGGTGGAGATCGGCCAGGCCATCCACCAGGCCCCCGCTGATCCGGGCCCAGACCTCGGGCTGCTCCGGCAGCCTCTCGGGGGGGTCGTGGCGCACGATGAGCCCGTCCACCCGCTCCATCAGCAGGAAGGGGCGGCCGAGCACCGCCGGGTCGTCGCACAGTCCGTACGGGGTGGGCACCCGGTCGGTCACCCGGGCCACCGCCGACAGCACCCGGTGCTCCCGAGCCATGTCGTGGGCCCCCTCGATGTGGACCCCCGCCGGCGGCCGCCGCAGAACGTAGCCAGGGCCCTCGGCCGCCCGGATGAGCAGCGTCTCGTTGGAGTGGCCGCGCGTGAAGCGGCTCACGGCCACGGGGGATGGCAGATCGGGACGATGGGCGGCGAGCCACCGCCGGAGCGCGTCCAGATCGACGGCGTCGGCGGCCGGGACCAGGGCGCCCGAGGCGGCCGCCGCTTGGTCGGACGCGCGAGCCGGGGGAACATCACCCATGAGCACCTCCGCGTTGCCACCCAAAGGTGACGCTGATATCACTTTCACATCGGGGAGGCAATGAGCCCGAACGCCACCAATGTCTGGCTCGTGCGCCACGGCGAGCCTGTCCATCACGCCGCGGGACCCGACCCGGTGCTCTCCGAGCGCGGGCATGCCCAGGCCCGCCGGGCCGGGCTGCGGCTCGCCCGCCTGAACCTGGATGTGGTGGTGACCAGCCCCCTCGCCCGGGCCCGCCAGACGGCCGAGGGCATCCTCGCGTGCACCGGCCACGCCGCCCTCGAGGTCCTGGACGGCCTGGCCGAGGCCGATGCCTACGCGCCGGGGGGCTACGTCCGCATGGAGGAGCTCCGCCAGGACAAGCAGGCCTTCGCTGCCTTCCTGGCCGACCCGGTGGGCTTCATGGGCGCCGACGAGGCCACCTTCCGCGGCGCGGTGGCCGGGGCCTTCGAGGAGATCCTGGAGCGCTGGCCGGGGCGCCGGGTGGCGGCCGTCTCCCACGGGCTCGTCCTCAACGCCCTGCTGGCCACCATCCTCGACCTGCGCCGTCTGTCCTTCTTCGCCCCGCACTACGCCTCCATCAGCCGGTTCCGCCACGACCCCGAGTCCGGGTGGGGCGTGCTGTCCGTGAACGACGTCGGGCACCACGAGCTGCTCCAGTGACGACCCCCACGGCGCACGCCCAGGCGAGCCCAGGTCGCCCCGCCGTCGTCGTGGACGGCGGCGACATCCTCTCCTTCGGGGACCTGGACCGCACCTCGGCGGCCCTGGCCGACCACCTCCACGCCGAGCTGGGGCTGCGCCCGGGCGGGGTCGTGGCCTGGCAGCTCCGCAATGGCGTCCCGGCCTTCCAGGTGGCGTGGGCGGCGCAGCGCTCGGGCCTCTACCACACCGCCATGTCCGCCCACCTCAAGCCTCCCGAGGTCCGCTACCTCCTCCAGGACAGCGGGGCGCGGGTGGTCTTCGGCGATTCCCGCACCCTGCCCGCCCTGCGCGAGGCGGTGGGGGGCCTGGACCTGACCCTCGTCGACGTGGCCGAGCTGCCCCACCGGATCGCTCCCGGGCCCACCGGTGCCGCCGCCGCCCTCGAGGGCGCCGATCTCCTCTACACCTCGGGCACCACCGGCCGCCCCAAGGCGGTCCGCAAGCCCGCCGGCCGCTCCCCCTACGGCGCCAGCACCCGCCGCTCCGACCGGATGCGCGAGCTCTTCGACATGCACCCGGGCGACGTCTTCTTCACGCCGGCGCCGCTCTACCACGCCGCGCCCCTGCGCTTCACCATGGCCGCCCACCGCACCGGGGCCACGGTGGTGGTGCTGCCGCGCTGGTCCGCCGAGGGGGCCCTCGCGGCCCTGGACCGCCACCGGGTCACCCACAGCCAGTGGGTCCCCACCCACTTCAAGCGGCTCCTGGACCTCCCTGACCCCGTCCGCGACGCCCACGCGGCCCCCGCCCACCGCCAGGCGCTGCACTCGGGGGCGCCCTGCCCGCCCCACATCAAGCGGGCCATGATCGACTGGTGGGGACCCATCCTACACGAGTACTACGCCGGCACCGAGTCGGTGGGGCTGGTCCACGCCACCAGCGAGGACTGGCTGGCCCGGCCTGGGACGGTGGGCCGCCCCTACCACTGCACCGTCCACATCGTGGGCGAGGACGGGTCGGAGCTCCCCCCGGGCGAGGTCGGCACGGTCTACTTCGAGTCGCGGCGGACCCTCGAGTACCACAACGACCCGGACAAGACGGCCCGCGCCACCCACCCCCAGGGCTGGGCCACCATGGGCGACCTGGGCTACCTCGACCAGGACGGCTTTCTCTTCCTGACCGACCGCCGCGCCTTCACCATCGTCTCGGGCGGCGTGAACGTGTACCCACGCGAGGCCGAGGAGGTCCTCTCCGCCCACCCGGCGGTGGCCGAGGCGGCGGTGCTGGGCGTCCCCGACGAGGACCTGGGCGAGCGGGTCCACGCGGTGGTGGCCCTGCGCGATCCGGACGCGGCCTCGGAGGAGCTGGGGCGGGCCCTGCTGGCCCACGCCCGCGAACACCTGGCCCACTACAAGTGCCCGCGGACCCTGGACCTGGTCCGGAGCCTGCCCCTGACGGACTCGGGCAAGCTCGCCAAGGCCGAGGTCCGGGATCGCCTGCGGGACGGCACCCTCGACATCCTGCTCGGAGGCATCCATGGCCGATCGTGACCTGGCGCTGCGCGCGCTGCGCATCAAGGGCTACTGCCAGCCGGCCAACCTGGCCGGGGCGTGCCGCGGCACCGAAGAGAGCTGCGCCGCCCTGGGCGAGGCCCTGGAAGGCGAGGGGCTGGTCACCCGGAACCGGCTGGGCCTGAAGCTCACCGAGGCCGGGGCGGCGGCGGCGGACGCCCTGATGGCGGCGGACCGGGAGGCGGCGGATGGGGCGGCGCTCGAGCGCGCCTACGACGCCTTCATCGCGGTGAACAAGCCGTTCAAGGAGCTGGTGATGGCCTGGATGGCCCGCCCGGACGGCTCGCCCAACGACCACAGTGACCCGGCCTATGACCAGGGCGTGCTCGAGCGCCTGGATCCGCTGCACGAGGGGGTCGGCGAGGCCCTCGCCACGGCGGGGGCCTCGGTGCCGCGCCTGGCGGTGTACCAGGAGCGCTTCGACGGGGCGCTGGAGCGGGTGAAGGCCGGAGAGCACCGGTTCCTCACCGCGCCCCTCATCGACAGCTACCACACCGTGTGGTTCGAGCTGCACGAGGATCTGATCCGCCTGCTCGGCCGGACCCGCGCGGGGGAAGCGGCCGCCGGGCGGGCCCACTGATGGG
>CAZPJM010000249.1:0-7485 GCA_964586865.1 uncultured Enterobacteriaceae bacterium | reverse complement strand
GCCGCGCTTCGCGGCCCGGTGGGCCGAGCACCTCCACCGGTCCGCGCTGCCGGGCTTTCTGGTCCACGACACGCTGGGCCGGCGGCTCCGCGGCGCCCTGGCGCCCGTCCTGCACGCCTCGGTGGGCTGGGAGGAGCCCCCGCCCTGGCCCGCGCTGGACCCGGAGATCCGGGCCTGGACCCTGGAAGCCGTCCGCCGGGTGCTCTACCTGCGCCTGCTGCCCGGGCTGCCCAACGTCCCCACGGCGGCGCTGCTCCTCCTGGGGGGCGCGGTGGCCGCCGCCTGGACCGACCCGCGCCCCGGGGCCTACCACGACCACCTCACGGCCTGGCTCCGGGCGCTCCGCTTCCCGGTGTTCTGGCAGGCCTTGGTGGGCGATCGCGCCACCCTGGCCTGGCTGGTCACCGGTCGCCGACCGGGCGCGCCATGACCGAGGCGCTCGGCCTGGCCGCCGCCCTGGTGGCCGCTGTCGTGGTGGGCGGCCTGCTGGTCGGCGCCACCCTGCTCACCTTCGCGATCCTGGCCCCGGTGAAGCGGGCGGTGGCGCGACGGCGGCGCCCCTGGGCCGGCCTGCCGGGCTCGGTGACCGCGGAGCCCCTGGACGAGGGCGTCTGGCGGCTGTCCGGCCACGTCTCGGGCGTGCTCGTCGAGGGGCTCGCCGAGCCGTCCCAGGTCCGTCTCGAGGCCTGGACCTCCGGGCCTGCGCCCGACCCCTGGCACCGCGCCGAGGATGGGCTCCGGTGGCGGGGGCCCGCCGAGCGCGACCGGGTGGTGGAAGCCCTGATGGCCCTCACGAGAACCGACGAGGAACCCCCGGGACCGCCTTCGTCGCCTCCGTGACGGGACGCCGTCATCGCCCGGTCGGTGTCTGGCCTCACCACGACACCGGGCGGGCACGTGCTACAACCCGCGGCATGTCCACCCCCCCCTCCGAGCCCTCCACGCCCTCGGTGCGCCCGCGTCATCCGGCGCCCGGGACCTCGGGCGTGCACATCCTCCTCGTCGAGGACCAGGCCATGGTCCTCGATGTGGTGCGGCGCATGCTCCACCGTCGCGGCCACCGCGTCACCGCCCATCCCTCGGCCGAGGCGGCCCTGGCCTGGCTCGACGGGGGCGGGGAGCCCATCGACCTGATCATCACCGATGTGCTCATGCCCGGGATCGACGGCGTCGAGATGGTCCGGCGGATCCACGCCGCGCGGCCGAACCTCCCGGCGCTCTTCATGAGCGCCTACAGCACCCACGTCTTCGATGACGCGCTGCCGGGCCCGCTCCTCTCCAAGCCCTTCGACCAGGGCGGCCTCGACGAGGCGCTGGCCCGCGTGCTCGCCATGGCCCGGAACCAGCCCATCACCGACTGAGCCGGGCCTCCATGCCGCGGGGCCAGGGCCTCTGGTGAGGCGACGCCGCCACCCGGTGGCCCCATGGGGGCTACGAGGTGACGGCGTCGGGTGCGGTGCCCGCCGACCGCCGACCGGCGGCCCGGCGAGGACCCGGGCGGTCAGCCCAGGTTCTGGTTCGCGAAGTCCCAGTTGACCACGTTCCACCAGGCGTCCAGGTAGTCGCCGCGGGCGTTGCGGTAGTCGATGTAGTAGGCGTGCTCCCACACATCGCAGGTCAGCAGCGGGGTGTGGCCGTCGGTCAGCGGGTTCTCGGCGTTGGGGGTGGTGGTGATCCCCAGGTTGCCGTCCTTCTGGCGGACGAGCCAGGCCCAGCCCGAGCCGAAGCGACCGCCGGCGGCATCGCTGAAGGCCTTCTTGAAGGCATCGAAGGAGCCCCAGGTCTCGGCGATGTGCTGGCCGATGGCGCCGGTGGGCTCGCCGCCGCCGTTGGGGCTCATGCTGTTCCAGTAGAAGGTGTGGTTCCAGACCTGGGCGGCGTTGTTGAAGACGCCGCCGCTGGCGCTGTGCATCAGGTCCTCGAGGGTCTTGCCCTGAAGGGAGGCGTCGGCCTCGACCGCGGCGTTGAGCTTGCGCACGTAGCCGGCATGGTGCTTGCCGTAGTGGAACTCGAGGGTCTCGGCCGAGATGTGGGGGTCGAGACCGTCCTTCGGGTACGGGAGATCGGGTAGCTCAAAGGCCATGGCAGTCCTCACGGAGCGGGGTTCGTCCCTCGTCACGAGGGGGAGGTCAGGCCGTAGCGCACGTCCGCCCCACCTTCCACCCCGTCCGAGGGGGCGACGGGAGCGGCGTAGGCCGACTCACCCGGGACGGGCCTGGTGGGTGGATTCGCCCACCCGAGACGGGTCCGTACCGCCTCCATCCTCGCGCTCGGGGGAACCAGGGTGGGCGGGCAGCCACGCGGTCACCGCGGTGCCCCTCCCCGGGTTCCCGGCGACCTCCAGGCCGCCGCCCAGCGACTCCAGGCGCCGCGCGGCGTGGGCCAGCCCGATCCCGCTCTCGCCCTCGGCGGACACCCCGACCCCCTCGTCCCGCACCACCAGCCGGAGCTGGCCCTCGTGGGTGGCGACCTCGACCCGCGCCGTGTCCACCCGGGCGTGCTTGACCACGTTGAAGAGGAGCTCCCGCGCCGCCTGGAAGAGGACCACCCCGTGCTGGGCCGGCAGCGGACCCGACCGGGGGACGCCGCGCACCTGCACGGACAGTCCGTGACGGCGATGGAGCCGGTCGGAGAGCCAGTCCAGGGCGCCGGCCAGGTCCTGGTCCGGATCCACCGGCGGATCCAGCTCGGCCGCCAGGGTCCGGGCCTCGTCGATGGCCTGCTGGAGCAGGGCGTCCAGCTCGTCGCGCTCGGCGTCGTGGCTGTGAAGGGCCAGGCGGCGCAGCCGGAAGCGCACCGCCACCAGGGTCTGCTGGAGGCCGTCGTGGAGCACGCGCGCCAGCCGCTGCCGGGCCCGGTGCTCCGAGCGGGTCAGCTCCATGGCCAGCTCGCCCGCCTGCCGGGCCCGACGCTCGGCCTCGGCCGTCCGGACCGCCACCTGGGCCTCCAGGGCCGAGGTCCACGCCGCCCGCGCCTGATCCAGGGCCTCCCGGCTGCTCACGTCCCGCACCAGGCCGAGGATCCACTCGGGCCGTCCCTGGTCGTCGAGCAGCACCCGGGCCTGGACCTCGAGGGTCCGGGCCGAGCCGTCGATCTCGGGCACCCGGATCCGCCAGGTGACCCGGCGGGATGCCCCCGGCTCGCCCGGGGTGGCCAGGGCCGCCTCGAGATCTGCCAGATCATCGCGCCGGACCGCGGCGAAGGCACGGTCCCAGGGGCCTTCGCGCGGCGTGGGCCCCAGCCCCAGCAGCCGCGCGCTCCCCGAGGAGAGCGACACGGTGCCCGACCGGGGATCGGCCTCGAAGCTGCCCACGTCGACCAGGTCGAGCAGCAGCTCCCGTCGGGCCGTGTCCTGGGGGGAGCCACCGGCCACCGCCACCGCCCACCGTCGCAGCCGGTCCAGGGCCAGGAGCGAGGCGCCGAAGGTGAGCGCGAAGCCCAGCAGCGCCACGGCCCCCAGGGCGCCGATCCAGGGGAGCCCGGCCCCGGCCAGGGCCAGGGCCCCGAGGCCGACGGTCAGCAGCGATAGCAGCCCGACGGCCAGGGCCAGGCCGAGGGGGAGGATGGGGAAGGGCGGCGTCCTAGGCACCCGTGTGCTCGACCTCGCCGAGCCACGCCACCGCCGAGCGCATGAGCTGGCCCGCGTCGGCCAGGCCCAGCTTGGCCCGGATGTTGGACTTGTGGGTCTCGACCGTCTTCACGCTGATCCCGAGCAGCTCGGCCACCTTGCGGGTCCCATGGCCCCGGCCGGTGAGCTCGAAGATCTCGAGCTCGCGGTCCGAGAGCCGGTCGGCGGGGCTGGTGGGGACGCCCTCGTCGTCCTGGCGGCTGGCCACCCGGGCCTCCACCTCGCGGGAGACGGCGGTGAAGCCGTCGAGCACCCGGAGCAGGCCCTCGACCACCGCCTCGGGAGGCTCGGACTTGGAGAGGTAGCCGTCGGCGCCCGCCCGCAGCGCCCGCTCGGCGTAGAGCAGCTCGTCGTGGAAGGAGAAGACCAGGATGCCCAGCTCGGGGTGGGCCTCGCGGGCCTCGCGGACCAGGATGAGCCCCGAGCCGTCGGGGAGGGAGACGTCGCACAGCAGCAGGTCGATCTGGGTGCCGAGGCGCTTGCGGGCCGCGGAGAGCTCGCCCACCGCGTCGACCACGCGCAGCCGGGGATGCGCATCGATGAGCGAGACGATGCCGCTCCGCACCACCGGGTGGTCGTCCACGACGAGGACCCGCGCTGCCATCTACCCCTCCAGTGTCGACGAGGCCGTTGAACCTTGTCTAGCAGGTCGGGGCGCCCCCCGCGGGGCATGAGACACACCCCCCGCGGGGGTGAGGGGGCCCCCCATGCCGCGGAACCGGCCTCGACACCACCATGTGACGATGGGTCGCCGACGCCGAATCTCACACCGGCCTTGCACCCCGCGGAACCGGCGTGTGCCGGACGCTCCGGCGAGGGGCGCCGTTCAGCCCGTGAGGCGGCCCTGCTGGTAGTCGAGGATGGCCTGCTTGACCTCGCCCACCGAGTTCATGACGAAGGGCCCGTACTTGACGACGGGCTCGTGGATGGGGGCGCCGGCCAGCACCAGCGCGCGCCCACCGCCCTCGCCCCCCGTGAGGGCCAGGGTATCGCCCTCCACCAGCTCCAGCAGGTGGTCGACGCCGTGCTCGCCCTCGCCCACCGCGACCCGGCCCTCGAAGACGTAGGCGAAGGCGGTGTGGCCCTCGGGCACCGGCGCTTCGAAGCGGCCGCCCTCGGGCAGGTCGACGTCGAGCATGAGGGGCCGGGTGGCCACGCCCTGGACCGGGCCCTCGACCCCGTGGACCCGCCCGGCGAGGACCCGGACCACGGCGCCGCCGGGAGCCTCGAGGGTGGGCACCCGATCACCCGGGATGTCCTGGTAGCGGGGGGGGACGCGCTTCTGGGCGCGGGGCAGGTTCACCCAGAGCTGGAAGCCGCGCATGCGGCCCTCGACCTGCTGGGGCATCTCGGAGTGGATGATCCCGCGGCCCGCGGTCATCCACTGCACGCTCCCCGGCCCCAGGTCACCGGTGTTCCCCTCGCTGTCCCGGTGCAGCATGCGGCCGTCCAGCATGTAGGTGACCGTCTCGAAGCCGCGGTGGGGATGGCTCGGGAAGCCGGCGATGTAGTCGTGGGGGTCGTCCGAGCGGAAGTGGTCGAGCATCAGGAAGGGATCCAGGTCCGGCAGGGCCGGGCTCCCGAGGCTCCGGAAGAGGCGGACGCCCGCCCCGTCCGACGCGGGGACGGCACGGATGACACGTCCGGTACGGCGATGCGTGGTCATGGGACCTCCAGGTCGAGGAGACACGATGGTCACGTCGGACAGGCGCGGTAACCGCGGTGATCCGCACCACTCCGTTTCCAGCCGGGGCGTAGGACCGTCGATGGTAGGCACGCAGACGGCATCGGAAGGCGGGTCGGGGGACGTCTGGCCCGACCGGCTACATCGGAACACCACCTGCCACGGATGGGCCCATGGACCTCGACTACTACAGCTACAAGCCGCTCGTGGAGCCGGACCGGCCCGCCTGCCTGGTGGGTCTGCCCGGCGCCGAGCACGGAAAGGTCGCCCGCATGGTCTCGCTGCTGACCGGGCTGCCCCTGTTCTGGCTCGACCGGGCGGTGGAGCACAAGGCCGGGCGCACCATCGACGGGGTGGTGGTCAAGGAGGGCCAGGGCACCCGGCTGAAGTGGGAGCGGCAGCTCCTTCCCGACGTGCTCAAGCGGCCCACCCCCCATGTGGTGGCCCTCTCGGACCAGACGCTGCGCGACCCGCGGCTCCTCGATCTCGTCCAGGCCACCTCCACCCTCGTCTACATCCGGCGCCCTCGCGAGGTGATCGTGGCCGAGATGGGTCGCCGGCATGCGAAGAACCAGGCCGAGTTCGCCCGCTTGCTGCTGTACTGCCCCGCCGACGCCGGCATGCTCGCCCCGGCCCTCGATCCCCTCGAGGAGCCCATGAAGCTGGCCCGCCACGTGGTCGACGCGGAGGACCTCCACCCGCGCCACGCCGCCGACAAGGTCATCGAGACCCTCGGCTGGGAGGTCCCGAACCTGTGGGAGGGCGGCTGATCCTCCGCAGCGAGCCTCCCGGGGGGCGGGGGCCGGCCGGAGGGACCTGCCTGTGCCAGGATGGGGGCCCACCCGGAGTCCGCGTGCCGAAGACGACCTACGAAGACCGCCTGCACGAAGCCCTGGCCAGCGCCCTGCGCGCCCGCGTGCTCGCCGGCACCCTGGGCCGACCCGAGGCCATCTTCGTCCACGGCCGGTTCACCGAGCTGTCCGACTGGCCCGACGGCCCCGTCCTCGCCCTCACCCGGACGCCACGCCCGGGGCAGCTGGTGCACCGCAACCTGGCGACGGTGGAGCTGCGGACCGTGCCGCCCCTGGACGCCCCCTCCCCCGTCCGGAGCCGCCTGGTGCGGTGGCTGGCCGGGGATCGACAGCGCAAGGCCGGGTTGCTGGTGCTGGGCATCGCCGCCGAGCCGCCGGGGGAGGATGCCCGCGAGAAGCTCGCCGAGGCCGTCGGGGCCGACGCGGCGAGCCGCCTGCACCTCGAGGTCCACCTCCACGACCACAGCGATGGGCACCCCAGCGAGGAGGCCGCGGCCCGGCTGGTGGCGGATCCCGCCTTCGACAAGGCGCTCAAGCGCGTCCTGCTGGCGGCCGGGGTGCTCTCCGACACCCCCGGGGGTCCCGCCGGGCCACGTCGGGTGTGACACTGAACACCTGTTCGGTTACCTCCCGGGGGGAGGTGATCGTGCAGCCCGCGCCCAGCCTGTTCGACAGCGCCGCCACCGGCCAGCCCGTCTCCTTCGACCCCGCCTTCGGTCGGGCCCGGCGGCGGATGCTCACCGACGGCGCCTGGATCGAGCACGTCCCGCGGTGGGTCCGCGGCCACGACCGGCTCCTGGGCCGCCTGCGGGATGGCCTGCGCTGGCGCGACGAGCGCCGGCCCATGTACGACCGGATCATCGACGTCCCCCGCCGCCTGGCCACCTTCCCCGACGACGGCGAGCCCCCGGCGGTGGTCCTGGACATGGCCCGGGCCCTGGGCGAGCGCTTCGGCCGCCCCCTCCCCCGGGTCTCGGCGGCCTTCTACCGCGACGGCCGGGACAGCGTCGCCATGCACGGCGACCGGGTGGGCCGGCTGCGCGACGACACGGTGGTGGCGGTGGTGGGCCTGGGCTTCCCCCGGCGCTTCAAGCTCGTCCCCGCCCGGGGCGGCCCCGGCCTCGAGCTGGCCCTCGGCTGGGGGGATCTGCTGGTCATGGGCGGCACCTGCCAGCGCACCTGGCGGCACGGCGTCCCCAAGGTCGCGCGGGCCGGTCCGCGGATCAGCCTCCAGTTCCGGGAGTCGGGCGCCTGACGCGGGCCCGCCCCTCCGCTGGGGCGCGTCCCCGGCGGCTCGGGCACCGCCCGCGGGTCGGGGGTCGAGCCCGGGTCCGCTGGCGCGGCCGGTCGGGGCGTGTTCC
>CAZPJM010000248.1:0-7487 GCA_964586865.1 uncultured Enterobacteriaceae bacterium | reverse complement strand
CCACGTCCATGACGTCGACCGTCTCGCCGCGCTGCCGGAGGACCAGGAGCAGCGCCTCGTCGGAGGGCGGGGCCGGTCGCTCGCCCGGGTCCCGATCCCCCACCAGCAGGGCCGCGCGGTCGAAGCGGTGCACCGAGAGGGTGGCCAGCACCCGCGCCACCGTCGAGACGGGCACGTCGGCGTCCACCGCCAGGGCGGGCCAGTCCCGACGCACCTCGCCACAGGCCGCATACCAGCCGTCCAGTCGGTCGCGGGCCTCGGCCAGGGCGGTGGACAGGGGGAGGAGCGTGGTGGCGTCCACGTCCTCGGCCCGGGGACGCCCGCCCTCGAGCGGCGCCAGGCGCCGGCGCCCCAGGGCCACCTCGGTGGGGGTCAGGGTGATGACGCCCCAGTCCAGCCGACCGGCAGCCAGGTGGGGCAGGGCCCCGCGGTCGTCCCGGCCGGTCCACCAGGGGCACGCCCCCTCGCCCAGGGTCTCGGGGGCCCCGGCCGGCCAGACGAAGGTGGCGTGCTGGACGGCCACCCCATGACGCGCCGGCGGCAGGCGCACGTCGAGCTGGAGGCGGGCGGCCTTCCGGGGCGGCGGTGCGGGGTCGGTGGGGGTGCAGGCCAGCAGCAGCAGGGGGAGCAGGGAACGCATGGGCCTCCCGGGACCCGGGGATGCTATCCGTCCCGGATGGACCCGACGTGGAGGGTGCCCCTGCCCGCCCCGCCCCCCGACTCCGAAGCCGAGCTGCTCGCCCGGGCCGAGCTCCTGGCCGGACGGAGCGTGGCCTGGCTCGCCGCGCGGGAGGGGGTGGCCTGCCCCGACGATCTGCGGCGCGACAAGGGCTTCATCGGGAACCTGCTGGAGACGGCGCTGGGGGCCACCGCCGGCAGCCGCGCCGAGCCCGACTTCCCCGCGCTGGGGGTCGAGATGAAGACCCTGCCGGTGGACGCGCGGGGTCGACCGAGGGAGAGCACCTACGTCTGCACCGCTCCGCTGGACGGGTCCATGGCCCGCACCTGGGAGGCCTCGTGGGTGCGGCACAAGCTCTCGCGGGTGCTGTGGATCCCGGTGGTCGGCGACGGGCCGCCCGGGGAGCGCCGCCTCGGGGCGCCGGTGCTGTGGCGCCCCACCCCCGAGGAGGAGGCGGTGCTCCGGGCGGACTGGGAGGCCCTGGCCGAGGCCATCGCCCTCGGCGAGACGTGGCAGCTCGAGGGGCGGCGCGGGCGGGCCCTCCAGCTCCGGCCCAAGGCGGCCCACGCCCGCGAGATGCGGTGGGTCCTCGACGACCAGGGCGAGTGGGTCCGGGTCAACCCCCGGGGCTTCTACCTGCGGCCGGCCTTCACCCGCGCCCTCCTCGCCGCGCGCCTGGCCCCCTGAGCGACCGGTCCCCCGACCGGGTGTTACCCCTTCGGCATGGCCACCCTCACCGTCGGCGTCGAGTGCAGCGCGGGCACCGTGTCGGGTGCTCCGGCCGCCAACGCCGACAACTTCCTGGTGGGTCACCGGGGTCAGGTGACCATCCGCGAGGGCCCCCGGATGCGCACCGTGCCCGCCGGCGGGGCGGGGGACCTGCTGGCGGTGGCCGATGGCCTGGGCGAGGGGGCCGTGCTGGCGTCGGACACCGCCGTCCGGGTGGCGGCCAAGCTCTACCGCCCGGGCGTGCCGCGTCGGCCCGCCGCGACCCTCCTCGACTTCGTCCAGCGCGCCCACACCCGGCTGTACCGCCGCGCCGGCAACCAGGGCAGCATGGGGAGCACCCTCACCCTGGCGTGGGTGCTCGACGGGCAGGTCCACTGGCTCCAGATCGGCCACTCCCGCCTCTACCTGGACCGGGAGCGCACCCTCACCCGGCTCACCCCCGACCACACCCACCGGGAGTTCGCCGTCCGGGACGGCCACACCCTGCCCGACGCCCCCGACCGGCTCGCCCAGGCCCTCATCTACGGCTCCCGCGGCCTGGGCCACGACCACGCCCTCCGGCTCGAGCCCGGCCTGGACACGGGCTGCGAGTGGCTCGAGCCCGGCGACCGCCTGCTCCTGTGCACCGACGGGGTGTGGGGGGTCCTGGACGATGTGGCCCTCGCCGATGTCCTCCGCACCGCCTCCGAGCCCGACGAGGTGGCCCGGGCGGTGATCCACCGGGCGCGCCAGCGGGGCTCCACCGACAATGCCACCGCCGTCGTGGCGCGGGTCGACCGGGTGCCCGCGCGGACCGATCCTCCCGACGACCGCCGGGGTCGGCGCGGCAGCGGACGGACCTTCCTCTGAGCCCCGCCGTGATGCGCTGGCACCGCCACCGCATGCCTGACTGGCCGGCTTGCCCTCCACGCGGCATCCTGGGGGTGGAGGTCCCGTGCGCGCCGCCCTCGTCCCACTCCTGCTCGCCGCCTGCTCCCTCTCCGGGCCCCCCGCCGAGACGCCGGCCGCCGAGCGCCCGGACGCCGGGGATGAGGCCGGCTGGGTCCGCTTCGAGCCCGGCGCGATCCGCGCCGTCGAGACCGACTTCCGGCGTCAGGACCCCTTCGAGCCCGACGAGGCGGTCCGGGCCGACATCGAGGCCCGGTGCCCGGTGGTCCGGCGCGCCCGCTACGAGCCCCACGAGCCCCCCTTCGGACTGCTCGACCTCGACGTGGAGGGCCGGGAGCACCTGGCGCGCATCGCGGCCCACCTCCCCGACGACGCCCACGCCGACGCCCACTTCCAGGAAGCCGAGGATGGGCGGACCCTCCGGGTGCCGGTGGCCTGCGCGGCGTGCCGGCTCTTCCTCCTCCAGCAGCTCGGGGACGGGCGGTACGCCGCCTGCGTGGGCCCTGGCTACAGCCTCACCCTGGAGGACGGCGCCATCACCACCCCCTAGCAGGCCGAACCCCGCCTCGACCCTGCGCGATGGGGGGGCGCACTCCGGTGGGACGGGCTAGCAGGGCCGCGCCCGACCCTCCTCCCCGAGGTGCCCCATGTCGTGGAGCCGCCGCGACCTCCTCCGTGCCGCCGGCGCCCTCGGCGTCGCCTCCGCCCTCCCCGTGCTGGAGGCGTGTGGCGATGCCGGCCCCGACTACGTCTACGACGGGCCCCCCGCCGATGGGGAGCGCTTCCTCCACGGCGTCGCCAGCGGCGACCCGCTCTCCGACAGCGTGGTGCTCTGGACCCGCGTCGCGCTGGGGGATGCGCCGGAGCGGGAAGTCTACGTCGAGGTCTACGACGACCCCGGGCTCACCCGCCGCCGGGCGGCGGCCTGGCTCGTGGCCTCGGTCGATCGGGACGGCTGCGTCAAGGTGGACCTGACCGGCCTGCGCCCCGGCCGGACCTGGTACTACCGCTTCCGCTGCCAGGACCGCCTGTCCCCGGTCGGGCGCACCCGAACCGCCCCGCGGCGTGGCGATCGGCTCCGGCTCGCGCTGGTGAGCTGCTCCAACTACGCTGCCGGCTGGTTCCACGGCTACCGGGCCCTGGCCGGGCGCGACGACCTGGACGTGATCCTCCACGCCGGCGACTACATCTACGAGTATGGCGGGAGCTACGGGACCGCGCGCCCCCACGACCCGGACCGGGAGATCGTCTCCCTCGACGACTACCGGACCCGGTACAAGCAGTACCGCTCCGATGCCGACCTGCAGGAGGTCCACCGGCAGCACCCCTTCCTCGTCACGTGGGATGATCACGAGGTCGCCAACAATGGCTGGATGGACGGCGCCGAGAACCACGAGCCCGAGCAGGAGGGGAGCTGGGCCGACCGGGAGGACGCCGGGCGTCAGGCCTGGTTCGAGTGGATGCCCGTGCGCGAGGCCGCCCCGGGACGGCTCTACCGCGCGGTGCAGTGGGGCGATCTGGCCGAGCTCGTGGTGCTCGACACCCGCCTCGAGGGCCGGGAGCGCCAGACCGGCGATGGGGATGCGGTCAACGACCCCGGGCGGCAGCTCCTGGGCGCGTCCCAGGAGGCCTGGCTCATCGAGCGGCTCCAGAGCGGCGCGGCCCGGTGGACGCTGATCCTCAACCAGGTGGTCATGGGCCAGTGGGTGCTGGACGACGCGGTGCCCATCAACAACGACCAGTGGGACGGCTACCCGGCGGCCCGCCGTCGCATCCTGGAGGCGGTGCGCGAGGTGGGGCACGGCGGGGTGGTGGTGCTGACCGGGGACATCCACTCCTCCTGGGCCCACGACCTGCCCATCCGCCTCGGGGACTACCAGGCCGGGGGCGCCGGCTCGGTGGCGGTCGAAGCGGTGACGCCCGCCGTCACCAGCCCGGGCGCCGACCTGGGCGGCGTGGTGGAGCTGCTGGCCCAGAACCGCCCCAACATCCGCTTCTTCGAGACCACCCTGCGCGGCTTCGTCGTCCTGGACGTGGACGACGACCGTGCGGTGGCGCGGTGGTGGCACTTCGCCGATGGCGACACGGAGCAGCCCGACTACCGGCCGCCCACCCTCGCCCGGAGCCTGCAGGTCCGCTTCGGCACCCCCACCTGGGTGGCGTTCGAGGGCGACCTGCCCACCCGGGAGGCCTCCCCTCCGGCCCCATGAGGGGGTGGACCCGTCGTCCAGGGCAGGCCCGGCCCGGGCGAGGCTCAGTCGGAGCGCGCGGCTTCCTCGCGCACGGTCCGCAGGTAGCGGTCCAGCGGCACCACGCAGTAGCCGCTCGCCTCGGCGTCCCGGCGGCGGACCGCCCACAGGGGAGCACCGTCCTCGCCGGTCCGGCGGTCGAGGCTGCGTCCGCACCCCCGGGTGCGGCGGTCCGGGCGGGCCAGGCGCGCCGGGCAGCCGGGGAGGCCGGCGACGGGCTCGCCCTTCTCGGCGTCGATGACGGGTCGGCACAGGGCCTCGGCTTCGACCTCCAGGATGACCACCTTCCAGCGGCGCTTGGGGTCGGTGTTCCGCTTGCGCAGGCCGAGCCACTGGAGGGTCCGGCCGGTCCATGGCGGGTCCTGGGCCGCCACCCACGCTCGGAGCTCCCGGGCCGGGACGACGGTGAGCCACCCACGGGGCGAGCGGCCCCACGGGGCCACCCAGGCGACGGCGGTGCGGCCCTCGGGCGTGGGCAGGGTGGCCACCGCCGCGGGGTCACAGGTGCGCGGGGCCCCGTTCTGTGCGGTCGTGTCGGGATCCTGGGCCAGGGCCAGCCCGATCAGCAGCGCCGCGGGGATCACCCCAGCCGCTCGCCGCCCTCGGCGCGCAGGGCCAGGGCCAGGTCCCGGTGCCTGGGGCTGCCCACCACCGAGAGATCGGGCAGGGGAGCCATGGCGGGCGCCAGGCGCGCGCGGAGCGCGGTCAGGCGCCGGCTGCTGTCGACGGCGAGCCGCTCCAGGTCGCGGTGGCGCTCCTGCAGGCGCACGGCCATCTCGTAGAGCTCCACCTGGAGGGCCGGGTCGTGGCAGGCCAGGCCGATGTCCACCGTGGCGAGCAGGGTGCCCCGGATCTTCTCCTCGGTGCTGAAGCGATGGGCCACGGCCTTCATCTCGAGGTCGTCGCTGAACAGGACCCCGTCGAAGCCGAGGCGTCGGCGGAGCTGGTCGCGCTGGACCGCGGGGGAGAGGGTGGCGGGCCTGTCGGGGTCCCAGGCCGGGTAGACCACGTGGGCGGTCATCATGCTGGCCACCCCGGCGGCCACGGCGGCGCGGAACGGGGGCAGCTCCACCGCCTCGAGGCGCTCCGCCGGGGCGTCGACCGTGGGCAGGGCCAGGTGGCTGTCGAGGGCCGTGTCGCCGTGGCCCGGGAAGTGCTTGGCGCACGCCATGATCCCGGCGCGCTGCATCCCGTCCACCAGGGCCGCCACCGCCCGCCCCACCGCCTCGGGGTCCCGGCCGAAGCTGCGGTCGCCGATGACCGGGTTGTCGGGATTGCTGTCCACGTCGGCCACCGGCGCGAAGTTGAGGGTGAAGCCCATGGCCGTGAGCTCCTCGCCGAGGGCGGCCCCGAAGCGCCGCGCCGCGTCCGGGCCCGCCCGCCCCACCGTCCGCAGATCGGGCCAGGCGGTGGCCCGGATCCGCTGGACCCGGCCGCCCTCCTGGTCCACCGCCAGGATGGGCGGGGGGCCCGAGGGCAGGTGCGCGGCCAGGCTGCGGTTCAGCTCCGCCACCTGCGCCGGCTCGTCCACGTTCCGGGCGAACAGGATGACCCCCGCCGGCCGGATGGTCCGCAGGATCTCCCGGGTCTCGGCGGTGAGGGAGGTGCCGTGGATCCCCACCACCAGCCGCTCGCCGGCGCGACGCTTCCGGTCGGCCAGCGAGGTGCCCTCGCCCGCCGGGATCATCCCGGGTGCTCGGCGAGCTCGATGAGGACGCCGCCGGCGCTCTTGGGGTGGATGAAGGCCACCCGCGTGCCGTGGGCGCCAGGGGTGGGGGCCTCGGAGAGGAAGCGGTAGCCCTTGCCGGTGAGCCGCTCCATGTCCCCCTCGATGTCGTCGGTGCGGAAGCAGATGTGGTGCAGGCCGGGCCCGCGCTTCTCCAGGTGGCGGGCCACCGGGCCCTGCCCGTCGAGGGGGTGGATGAGCTCGATCCGCGTCCCCTCGACCGGGATGAAGGCGGTGCGGGTCTGGGCGGCCGTCACGTCCTCGGTGCCCTCGAGGGTGAGCCCCAGGTCCTCGCAGAACCGCCGGATGCCCTCGGGCAGGTCGTCGACGGCGATGGCGATGTGGTCGAGCGCGCGGATGGCCATGCAACCTCCAGGGGGGAGCCTACGCCCCGGGAGCGGCGGCGGCCACCGGGGGCCGGCTCACCGGTCCGACAGGCTGGGGTAGGCCTCGGAGAGCCAGCGCCACACGAGCAGATGGAGCGGCCCGGGCACCGGCACCGGGACCAGATCCCCCAGCTCGTGATCGCCGTGCGCCGCGGCGTCCTCGATGGTCAGGCCCCCCGGGGCCCCCACCTCGCGCAGCTCCACCACCCCGCGCAGCTCGGCGCTCCAGCGCACGTCCCGGCCGGGCTCCAGGGCCGCGAGGGTGGCCCACAGCCGCCGCAGGACCTCGTCGCGGGAGCCGCGCTCCTCGGCGTGGTCCAGGGCCCTCGCGATGCGCAGGCGGTCCTGGGCGTCCGCGAGGCGCACCCACAGCCCTGCCCGGGTCAGGGTCTCGCCCGTCACCATCACATCGGCGCCGGCCACGACCGAGAGGTCGAAGAGCAGGTCCACCAGGCGGGACAGGGGGGTGTCCGCCGAGACGCTGAGCAGGGCCTGGAGGTCCTCGGGTCCCTCGGGCTCGAGGGTCACCGGCAGGGCCCGCAGGGCCAGGCGATCGCCCTCGCGGGTGAAGGGCTCGCCCTGCTCGGTGAGCCAGCGCTCGAGGGCCTCGGCGTCGGGCACCGGACCGGTGGTGTGCAGGGAGACGGCGAGGGACACGGGGTCCTCCGAGAGGGACCGCAGCCTAGCAGCCTGGGGCGCCCAGGCGGGCCGAGGGGCGCGAAGGGCGACGGCCGGCGGCCCAGGCTGCCGGCGCATCCCGGCCCACGCGGGCGCCCAGATCGGCAGAGCGTCGTGTAGGGAAAGAGTGTAGATCTCGGTGGTCGCCGTAT
>CAZPJM010000247.1:0-7490 GCA_964586865.1 uncultured Enterobacteriaceae bacterium | reverse complement strand
GACCACAGGGCGCCGTCGGGCCCCACGGTGGCCGGGTAGCTGTGCTCCCGGGTCCGAAGCTCGGTGAGGACGCCGTCCTGCACCCGACCGAGCGCGTGGCTCCACACCACCCAGGCGGCCCCGCCCCGCCGCACCACCCCGACGGCCCGGAACGGCGGCGAAGCCAGGCTCATCTCCCCCTCGGACGTCCACCGGGACAGGCGCCCTCCCCACTCGAGGAGGAGCCACGCCCCCGGCCCGTCCGCCAGCACGTCCACCAGGCTCCGCCCCTCCGGCAGCCACAGCTCTCGACGGGCCCCGTCGGGCCCCACGCTCACGAGCCCCCGGGTGGTGACGATCTGCATCCGGTCCTGACGCAGGATCAGCCGAGCCACCTTCTCGCCCGGGGCCAGCACCCCCTGGGCCGGCCGGCTCCAGGCCCCGTCCGCCCCGCGCCGCCAGGCCTGCGCGCCCACCTCGACCCACACGCGACCCTGCCGATCCGACCCCACATCCCCCACCGGCCCGGGCGCCTCCAGAGGGACCCGCCGCCCGTCGTGGACGGCGTAGAGCTCGCCGCGACGATCCCGCGCGAAGACCCCGGCGCCCGCGCGGGGGGCCAGGCGGTAGATGGCGTCGGGGGCCGAATCCGGCGCGGCCGCTCCGAAGCGTCGGCCATCGAACACCCGGACCCCCCGGCCCGTGCCCAGGTACATGAGCCCGTCGTGTCCGAACACCACCTCGCCCACCTGGGACACATCCAGGCCATCCGAGGGCCCCCACGCCACCTCGGCCCGGTCGTAGGCCCCGGCCGGGAGGGCGAGCAGCACGGCGAGGAGCAGGATCACGCCGCCAGTCTACGGCGCCGACAGGCTCCCGGGTCTCGCCGGATCGGGTTGATCCCCGGACCCCCGCGGGCGAGGCTCGCCCCTCGGAGGTGCCCGTGGCCGCGCGCCTGTGGTTCGACGACGAGCGAACCGTCTTCTTCGTGCTCCCGGACG
This sequence comes from uncultured Enterobacteriaceae bacterium, assembly GCA_964586865.1. Lineage (GTDB taxonomy): Bacteria > Myxococcota_A > UBA796 > UBA796 > REDI01. The sequence continues at coordinate 6,510 of CAZPJM010000247.1, read as the reverse complement.
ACCTGGACCCGCCGGAGGGCGCGCTCCTGCTGCGCACCTTCGAGGGGCAGGGCCGCGGCTTCGACCGCGCGGCCATCGCCGCCTACGAGGTCGACCGTGAGGAGGCCCACCGCCACCTGCGGGCCTGGCTCGCCTCGGGGTGGGGCCGCACCCGTGGACGGCTGGGGGCCCTGGGCGAGGGGCTCCCGGAGGACCTGGAGACCCTGCTCGGCGCGGATCCGGCCCGGGTCACCGAGGATCCGGAGGCCGCCCGGCAGGCGATGGCGACCCTGGTGGGCCGCACCCTCACCTGGGTGAACCAGCAGGACGTGCCGCCCGAGGCCCGGCAGGCCCTCGGCGGCCTGTCCGGGCTTCTCGGCGCGCTGGCCCAGGCCATCGACGACGCGGTGGACGAGGCGGACGACCCGGCGGACGACGAGGAATGAGCGGGCGGGGTTCCTACCCGTCGTCCCGGTCCTTGCCGCCCCCCCCGAACAGCCCACCGAGGAAGGACAGCACCTGCTCCATGCCGCCGCCGGCGTCGGGTCCGGGGGTGCGCTCGAAGGTCTCGGACAGGGAGCCCGGCTCGGGCCGCTGGATGGGGGCGGGGTCCTCCACGTCGAGGTGCAGGGTCACGGTGCGCACCGCGGGGGGCGGCTCGGCGTCGGGGGCGTGCAGGGTCGCGTGGACACCCCGGGTCATGAGCATGGTGCGCAGCCCCATGGGAGCGCGCTGGAGCCGCGGGTCGTCCACCGCCTGTCGGGCGACGCAGTCCCACTGGAAGGGGATGCCGTCGTGGAAGGCGCCGGTGAGGTACCAGTCCGGCTTGCCCTCCTCGCGCATGGGGACGAGCCAGTAGGCCCAGTCCCCGGGCCCGTGGGAGAGGGCCACCACGTCGTCCGCGCCGGTGGTCTCGTCGTCGCCCTCCATCCACTTGGCCAGGTTGTGGAAGGCGGGCACGTCGAGCCCCACGGGCACCTCGACCGGCACCCACTCCCCCCGCGCCTCGTGGACCGCCACCTCGAAGCGGCCCTCGCCGTTCGGGTAGAGGGTGTCGTACTCGGCCACCCGGTCCGCCACGGCGTCCGGGGCCAGGCCCTTGATCAGGATTCGACGGCGTTCCGGGCGACTCATGCGGACCTCTCGGGAATGGGCTAGGCCCCTAACGTCCTCCCACGACACCTCCTCATGTCCGGAGCCCACCATGTCCCAGCAGCGCACCCGCCGTCGCGACCGCACCCCGCCCACCCCCCAGGGCCCCGAGCCCGCCGGCCCCGCCCAGGGCGGCATGGATCAGGGCGAGCTCGACCCCGGCCACGACGAGGCGCAGGGCGTCCAGGCCGACGCCACCCCCATCCTCGACACCGCTGCCGGCGGCGGGAACGGCGACCCTCACGAGGGTCACGACGGCGAAGACGGCCCGCGCGCCCAGGCCGACGCCGGCGGGAGCCAGGCCGTCCTGGATCCGGCCGACGCCTCCGGGGATGGGAACGGGGACGAGATGCCTCCCGGCGCCATGGCCCAGGCCCCGGCGCGCGACGTCCAGAGCGACTCCGACGTGGCCGACCCCGACACCCTCCAGGAGGACGAGGCGCAGGTCGCGGGCGCCGCCGAGGCCGAGGCGTCCATCGACGAGGGTGCCCAGGCCGAGACCGCGTCCGGGGTCGAGACCGAGGACACGGGCGCCGAGACCGAGGCCCAGGCCGCCGCCGCCGAGGCCGCCGCCGAGGTCGCGCCCACCGAGCTCTCCCCCCCGGCCGTGGGCCTGGCCGACCGCAATGTGAACGCGCCGCCCGTCCAGGCCGTCCCGGACCTGAACCCGCAGGTCGACGACGCCTTCGTGGGCGAGCTCTTCGGCGGATGGTCCGGCCGCGGTCCCCAGGAGGACGCCGACGCCACCGCCGCCCACCTGGGCGACCTCGAGGCCGGCCTCGCCACCGGCCAGTCCGACGTGGACGCCCACGCCCAGGCCCTCTGCGACCGGATCGACGGCGAGATCCAGGCCCAGATCGACGCCATCAAGGGCAGCATCGAGGCGCAGTCCGCCGCCCTGCGCAGCGGCTTCGCCACCGCCCGCGCCAACCTGGAGGGCGCGGCCGCCACCGCCTTCGCCGCCATCGAGAGCGCGGCCGTGGAGGCCACCGGGCGCATCGACGCCGCCGAGGAGTCCCACCTGGGCTTCATCACCGACGGCTTCGACTTCGAGACCCAGCGGCTCTCGGGCATCCAGGACGCGGCGGTCACCTCGTTCGGCACGGCCTTCGACGCCCAGGTCCAGGCCCTCCGCGACGCGGGCGAGGCCCGGGCCCAGGAGGCCCTGACCGCGGGCACCGCCAAGGCCAACGCCTACTACGGGCGCGGCGGGGACGGTCTCGAGGGCGAGCGCAACAAGGCCCGCGGCGACGCGGCGCGGCGGGTGGCCCAGGACTACGCCGCCGGCCTGCGCGAGAAGGCCAACGAGGTCGCCAACGAGGTCGCCCAGGGCAGCGGCAACATCCCGACCACGGTGAGCCAGCTCGTCGAGCCGGTCACCGAGCAGCTCTCCACCGCCCGCGCCGACGCCGAGACCGGGGTCCGCGAGGCCGCCTGCGCCGCCCGGGAGCAGGTCGAGGATCAGCGGATGGCCGCCATCGACGGCATGGAGGCCCTGCGCGAGCAGGCCATGTCGACCCTCGACGAGCAGGAGACCTCCAGCCTCGAGGATCTGGCGGCCCTCGGCCGCACCTACGAGGACAGCCTGCGCGAGGGCGGCGAGGCCCTCAAGGACCAGATCACCACCGCGGCCTCCGATCTGGCCTCCAAGTACGCCGAGGCCGCCGCGGAGCTCCAGGCCTCCCTCGCGGCCGGGGACCTGCCGCCGGCCGACGAGGTGGCCGCCGCCGTCGCCGAGGTCCTGGCCTCCTTCGAGGCCGACAAGGCCAGCCACCTGGACACCCTGACCGAGGCCGCCGAGCAGGGACTCTCGGACATGCGGACCGAGACCGACGGGGCGGTCGGCGCCATCGCCGAGGCCGCCAACCAGGGCATCCGCAGCGCCACCGAGATGACCGAGCAGCTCGCGGTCGGCCTGCAGGAGAGCGCCCAGGGCTTCGCCACCAGCGTGGCCGAGGTCGCCGCCACCACCGAGACCAACCTGTCCGGCCTGGTCGAGCAGTCCCTCACCGCCGCCGCCGGCTGTGTCGATCAGACCCGCCAGGGCCTGACCGACCAGGAGCAGTCGGTCGTCACCGAGCTCGCCTCGGTGGTCACCAACCTGGACACCGCCCTGGGCGAGGCGCTCGGCAAGCTCCCGGGCGACATCGAGACCGAGGCCGAGAAGGCCGCCTCCAAGGTCCAGCCCTGGTGGAAGAAGGCCATCGCGGCCGTCGTGAGCATCGTGGTGGCCATCGTGGTGGTCATCGCGGTGACCGCCTTCTGCATCGTCACCCTCGGCACCGGCGCCATCGTCGCCGGAATCATCGCGGGCGCCGTGGCCGGCATCGCCGCCACCTTCGCCTCCGACGTGACCATGAGCCTGCTGACCTGGTCCAACCAGTTCAGCTCCTGGGAGACCTACGTGGCGGCGGGCCTCACCGGCGCCGTCATGGGCGGCCTGGGGGCCTGGACCGGCCCGATGGTGGCCAACGCCTCGCTGGCCGTGCAGATCGGCCAGGTGGCGGGCCTCTCCTTCGTCGGCAGCGCCCTGGACCAGGTCCTGGACATGACCCTGATGGGCGAGGACTGGAACTGGGGCGAGTTCCTCATCGGGGGTGCGGTGGGCGCGCTCATCGGGGGCCTGGGCAAGGCCTTCACCCCGCAGGACCTGGGCAGCCGCATGCGCGGGCGCCTGTTCAGCCGGGGCGGCGGGAACTCCTGGAACAACTTCCAGCGGGCCTTCTCCAAGGTGCCCGGCCTCTCGGGCTCGACACCCCAGCAGCGCTCGCAGATCTACCGCCTGGTCTCCGACAAGGCGGGGGGGACCCCCACCGACCTGGCCAACAAGGCCGCCGGCGTGGCGGGGATCACGGGCGACAGCGACAAGGACCCGCAGGACCCGGACACCTACGAGGGCGACGGCTCTCGCGTCGAGATCGGACCCATCGAGGGCATCCCGGCGACGTCCTAGCCGGGTGGGCGGCGCGCCCACCCCCCGGAGGCCCCCATCCGCTGGTGGCATCACGCGCTCGGCCTGCTGTTGATCCTGCTCGCTGGCGGGCTCCTGGGCGCCCTCTCGGCATGGCTCGGGGTCCCCGCCGGCCCGGTCCACCTGACGGCGCAGACCTCGTACGTCCCCGCCGAGGCGCCCTGGCTCCACGCGGGCGTGGTGGCGGCGACCCTGGGCCTGCTGGCCGCCGGGGTCGATGGCGCCGTCCTGGCCGCGGCCTGGCTGTGGGAGTGGGGCGGCCTCGTTCCGCTGGTGGGGGTGGGCCTGGCCGCATCGGGGCTGGTGGGGCTGGCCCTGGCCGTGGGCGGCGAGGCGGTGGGCCTGGAGCCCGGCCAGCGCGGGAGCATGGGCATCGTGGCGGTGGTCCTGGGCGGTATGGGCGGACTGATGCTGTGGGGGGCCTGGCGTCAGCGGGCGCGACGGCGGTAGGTCGCGCCCTCGATTCGTCTAGACGCCGAGCCGCAGCAGCACCGCCCACCGCAGGGTCTCGAGGAGCCAGCCCACCGCCGAGCGGTCCCGGTGGGGGGAGGCGGACAGGGCGGGGGGGATCAGGCCGTCCACCAGCGGGTCCCGGCCGCGGGGGCGGGCCGGCGCCAACGCGACCAGCGGGGTGCGGGAGAGGGTCAGGGCGGGTCCGGTGGTGGTGACCGGGCCCAGGCCGTCCACCTCGTGGACCCGGACCGAGCCTCGGGTACGCCGGTCGGGGCTGCGCAGGACGGCGCCGGTGCGGCCCCGGGGGGCCAGATCTGCCAGCCGCCCCCGGAGCCGGGCCTGCCAGGTGGCGACGCTCGCCCGGCGAAGGGCCCGGTCGAGGGCGTCCGGGTCCTCGGGATCGACCCCCTCCAGGCCCTCCACACCCTCCAGGGCGCCCGGGGCGGCCTCGAGGAAGGCCTCCCCATCAGCGACCCGGACAAAGCGGCATCGGGGCCCCCAGCCCTTGCCGGGCCCGCGGGGGACGGGGGCCGGACCCTCGGGCCCCCGCCAGGCGTAGGGAGCCTGCAGGTGCAGGGCGGTGGCCGCCAGGCTGGCGTCGACCCGCTGGGCCTGGCCGGTGCGGCGACGGTGCAGCAGGGCCAGGAGGATTCCCAGGGCCCCGGAGAGACCGGTGGCGAAGTCGTTGGCCGGCACCGGCACCAGCTCGGGGGGGCCGTCGCCGCCGCGCCGGGCCTGCATGCCGGTGCAGGCCTGGACCGTCTGCTCCCAGCCCGGGTGGCCGGACCAGGGGCCCCCGGGGCCATAGGCCGTCACATGGGCCCGGATGGCGCCGGGGGCCAGGGCGCGGACCTCGTGAGCGCCGAGGCCGAGCCGGTCGCCGACCCCGGGCCGGAAGCTGTCGAGGACCACGTCGGGCCGGAGCTCGCCCAGCAGCCGGGCCAGCCCGGTGCGCCCGGCCTCGGTGGACAGATCCAGCGCCCCCGTGCGCTTGCCCGGGTTGAAGGCCACGTGGAAGGGCTCGGCCCAGCCGGCGGTCAGGCGGGGGTTCTCGATGCGGACCACCCGGGCGCCCAGCTCGGCCAGGGTCCGGGCGGCGGTGGGGCCGGCGATGACCTGCGTCACGTCGAGCACCGTCACACCCTCGAGGGGCGCGGCCTCCACCGGCTCGCCCAGGGTCCGGGCCCACGGGGAGGGGCCGGTCCAGCAACCGGCGGGCGCCTTGGGCGCGGGGGCCGTCCGGGCCTCGCCCGGAGTGGCGGACAGCCCCACCGGCACGCCGGGCTGACGGACCAGCGCGCCGTCCACCTGGCGATCCACCCAGTGCCCCGCGGCGATCGGGTGGGGGTGATCCATCCAGTCGGCCAGCTCCAGGACGGGCACCGCACAGAGCCCCTCCTCGTCCGCCAGCACCCGCGCCCACTCCCGGGCAGGGCGGGTGGCGAAGGCCCGGCCCAGGGCGCGGAGCAGCCGACGGGCCTCGGCCGGGGTGGCGACGGCGCCGGGATCCCGCGCGGTGGCGGCCGAGAGGGTCAGCTCGGGCGCCACCTGGGGGCAGTCCCGCGCCAGCCGGTCCAGCAGGCGCGCGGCGTGATGGGGCATGCCAGCGTGGACGTAGAGGAAGCCCTCGGCGCAGGGCCAGGCGCGGAGGAAGGGCGAGGCCGCCCAGCGCAGCGGCGACCACCGGGTGGGGGCGTCGACGGTGAACAGGGCATTGAGCTCGAGCACGCTCACCACCGCGTCGTCCAGGGGGACCCGGACCTCCTGGCCCAGGCCGTCCCGCTCCCGGCACAGCAGCGCGGCCACGATGCCGACCAGCCCATAGAGACCGGCGATCACCTCGGCGATGGCCAGCGGGGTGTAGCGGGGGCCTCCCCACAGGGGGGGCTCGTACAGGGCGGCGCTGGCGGCGGCGGGCCCCCCGAAGCCAGGCCGGTCGGTGCCCGCCGCCGCCA
>CAZPJM010000246.1:0-7521 GCA_964586865.1 uncultured Enterobacteriaceae bacterium | reverse complement strand
CCCCCCTCGAGGGGGCGGCGGTGGGCGCCGGGGCGACGGGCCTGGCGCTGGCGGCGGGTGCGCCGGTGGTCGGGGCCATCCGGCGCCGCTCCCGGCCGGACGGGGCCGGGATCCTGTGGGCGGTGGGGGTGGTGGTGCTGGGGGTCGCCGCCCTGATGCGGGCCCACGTCGGGGGCTTCGTCAACGTGCACCTGCCGGCCTTCGCCCTCATCTCGGTGGGGGCGGGCCTGGCCGCGGCGGGCGTGGCGCGCTCCGCGGCCGGTCGGGGCTGGGCGGGGCCGGCGGTGGCGGCCACCCTCCTGGCCGGCCAGCTCGGGTGGAGCCTCTCCCAGGCCGATCTGGCCCGGCTCGAGCCCACCGAGGACGATCGGCGCGCCGGCCAGGACCTGGTGGCCCGGCTCTCCGCCCTGGAGGGGCCGGTGTGGGCCCCCGGGAGCCCCTGGATCGCCGTCCAGGCCGGGCACGCCCCGGGGCCCCACCTCATCGCGGCCTGGGACACGGCCCGACACCCCCGCGGCCCCTGGCCCGACACCGACGCCCGGCTGCGCAGGTCGGTGGCGCGACACCACTGGGCCGTCATCGTGGTCCCGACCCGCGGCGTGGGCTTCGGGGTGCGCCGCCACTACCGCCGCCAGGTGGAGCTGCCCTACCGAGGGAACGCCCTGCGCGCCCGGACCGGGTGGCGGGTGCGACCCGAGGCCCTGTGGATCCCCGATCGCTGAGGCGTGCCGCCGGTGGTGGCGCTCCCCGGACAGGGCCCCGGAGCCGGACTACGGGACCGGCATGTCTGCCCGCCTGCTGCCCGTCCTGACCGCCCTCGTGGCCTGCACCCAGCCCCACGTCCCCGACAGCCGGCCCGCCGGCGTGTGCGAGGAGGGCGCCTTCCCGCGCATGGAGCACGTCCTCCAGGTCCAGGTCGGTGGCCGGACCCGGCGCGCCCTGGTCTGGTTCCCTCCCCAGGCCGGCCCCCACGACGTGGTGGTCAACCTCCACGAGTTCCGGGCCAACCCCCGCACCCAGGTCCGCTACTCGGGCTGGGCCGATCACGTGGCCGAGAGCGGGGCCATCGTCGTCGCCCCCGACGCCCGCTACGCGGTGTGGAATGCGGGGGAGTGCTGCGGGCGTGCCGTCGAGAAGCACGTGGACGACGTGGCCTTCCTGGACGCGGTCATCGAGGAGCTCGACCGGGTCGCCTGCACCAGCGGCCGGGTCATGGCCACCGGGATCGGCAATGGCGCCATGATGGCGTGGATGTGGTCGTGCGAGTCCCAGGCCGTCGACGCGGTGGTCAGCGTGGGAGGCTCGCTCCAGTGGCGCGAGTGCCGCAACCCCCGGCCGGTCCCGCTGCTGCACTACCACGGCAGCGAGGACCGCTTCATCCCGATGGACGCCGCCCCGGTGGGGCTGGTGGCCCAGGAGGGCATCGAGCGGACCCTGGAGCACGGGCTCGGGATCTGGGCCGCGCGCAACCACGCCACCGAAGCCCGGACGGTGAAGGTCGGGGATCTGCACTGCCGGGAGTTCGAGGGGGCGGCCCGGATGACCGCGTGCACGGTAGAGGGCGGGCAGGACACCTGGCCCGGGGCCCCGGACGGGCAGGTGAAGAGCGAGAGCGTCCTGGCCGACGCCACCGAGGGGGCCTGGGCGTGGGTGCAGGAGGCGTGGTCCCAGGGAGAGGATCGGGTGGCGCCCCCGCCGCCGTCGACCTCGGCCAAGGACGCCGCGAGAGGGGCCGACGGCACGGACACCGACGCCCCAGCAGGGGTGGGCGGGGCGGCCCCCGACGCTCCCGGCGGGGCCGACGACAGCGATTCCGACGGGCCCGACGCCGAGGGCGCCACCCCGGCCGCCACCGGGTCGGGCACCCCGGACGCGGCCCCCACCGGGTCGGGCACCCCGGGCGCGGCCCCGCCCGGAGGCGCGACCGAGGACCGGGCGGAGGCCCCGTGAACGAGGCCGCCGCCATCCCCGTCACCTGCCCCACCTGCCACCGGCGGATCCGCATGCGTCCCGACGGCACGGTCGTGGAGGTCATCCAGGAGGGGGGAGGCCGTCAGCCCGCCGTCCACCGCGCCCTGGCCACCTGGCGGATCTGGCGCGACGCCCGGGCCGGCGAGCACCGGGTGGTCGGCCCCTGCCCCCGGTGCGCCATGCCCATGACCGCGCCGGGCGAGGCGCTGCCGTGGGCCGCCCCGGCCACCCTCGAGACCCCCAAGGGTCCCGTGGTGGTGGGCCCCGAGACCCTCACCGGGCCGAAGGGCCCCCTCACCGACACCGAGGCCGACGCCTTCCTCGAGGATCAGCTCGCCGAGCGGCTCACCGCCGACCAGATCCTGGATCCCCGACTGCTGTTCGTGGGGGTCCTGGTGGCGATCCTGGGCCTCATCTTCCTGGTCTGGCTCGGCTCGGCCCTCTTCGTGGGCAACTTCCTGTTCTCGATGGGCACCCAGGGCGACTTCTCGGGCCCCATGGCACCCGGGGCCCCCATGGCGCCCCGCTAGCATCCCGGGACGCCATCCCCGGGCCTCCCGCCTCAGGCGGGGAGGGCCTCGAGGATGGCCTCGATCTGGCCCGACCACGGCACCGCCGGGGGCCCCTGGAGGGCGGGCCAGGCGTCGAGGAGGGGCCCGGTGGGCAGCGCCGCCACCTGGGCCGGGTCGGCGCGGGTCAGCTGGGGCACCACCGCCCGGCCCTCGGGCCCCAGGTCCTCGGTGGTCCAGACCTCGGCGCGGTGGTCGCCCCGGACCACCACCAGTCGCCACAGCCCCTCGGCGTGGTCGGCCAGGGCATCGAGGGCGGTGTTCTCCCGTCGCTCCCGGCGGGTCACCCCCTGCAGCACCCGGTCGAGGCCCCACCCGGCGCGCTGGAGCGCCACCGCCAGCGCCACCACCTGCGCCATGCCAGGCCCGCCCAGGCGGGCGGCCACCTCGCCCTCGGTGAGGAGACGCGCCGCCGCGCCCTCGGGGCCCGAGTCCGCGGCGACCTGGAGCAGGACGCTGGTGGCCTGCATCATCCGGACGTGGGGCGGCGCCGTGCGGTGGAGCGCCGTCACCGCCGCGACGGTCCGGGCCTCGCGATCGGGGCCCGAGAAGGCCTCGAGCAGGTCCAGCACGTCGCGCACCCGCTTGATGGGCCCCACCAGGGGCTCGAGCTCCTCGGCCCCGGGCGCCGGATCCCCCGACAAGGCCTCCCGGACCGCCGCCACCCGATCGGCGTGGGAGGGGCCGCGGGACCGCTCGACGGGGGCGGCCACGGCCGGCGCCGGCACGGGTGGCGCCGCCGGGCCCGCGCCCAGACGGTCCAGCACCGCCTGGACCAGATCGCCCTCGGGGGGGACCACCGGCACGTCCAGGGCGGCGGCGGCCTCGCGAAGACCAGCGTTGCCCGCGCCCGGGGCCTGCAGGAGCGCCCGGTCCGACAGGTCCACGATCCGCTTGGCGAAGCCCCCGGCCTGGCCCTCGGGGTAGGGGTCCGGCCGATCCGGGGCGACCGCCACCATCACCTCGGCCTCCCCGCGGCCCAGCCGGGCGGTCCAGATCCGCCGATCCTCGGGCTCGCGCCCGGTGATCCCACGGCGCAGGTCCCGCAGCTCCAGGCCGGCGTGGCGGGCCTCGCCCCACAGGGCCACGAGCCGGTCGAAGGGCCCCTCCCCGTAGGCGAGCACCGCCGTGGAGCCGGCCTCTCGGAGGGTCTCGAGGGCGGCGCGGGTCTCGGGGGCCTCGTCGACCAGGGCGCGAGCCACGTAGCCCACCAGCCACGGGGCGGGGGCATCGGTGCCGGCGGCGTCCAGGTGGTCCAGGAGCACCGCCGCGGCCAGGGCGTCGGCCCGATCGGGGTGGTCGTCGAGCCACCTGGAGAGGGCGCGCAGGCGCTTGTCCCGCCGGCCTCCGAGGGCCTGACCGACCAGCTTCTCGGCGCGGGTCTCGGGGGCACGGGCGGGGCCGCCGCGGGGGGCCGGCTCGGCCGCGGCGGGCTCGCCGGGCACGTCGGGGAGGAGCTTCTCGAGCCGGTCACGGACCAGGCCGAGGCGCTTGTCGCGGGCCTCGCCGTGGGGCTCCCCCAGGGCCCGCTCCAGGTCGATCCAGGCGCGGAGGGCGTGGTAGCGCGGCTCCCCATGCCCCTTGACGGCCGCGAAGGCCTGGGACCACTGCCCGGCCCGGGCGTGCACCACCGCCTGCTGCGCGGGAGAGAGGCCCCCGACGCCGCCCTTGCGGCCCTTGTCGCGGCCCCGCTCGCGGCCCCCCGAGGGCGCCGGACCGCCCGGCATGGGCTTGGGGCGGGCCCCGGTGAGGCGCTGGACCAGGTCCCGCGCCGCGGCCACCGCCGCGTCCTCGGCGGCGGGCGGGGTGCGGCACAGACTCATGAGGCTCCGGGCCTCGGTGACGGCGGCGTCCTGGTCACCGAGGGCCGCGTGGAGGTGGGCCATGGCCCAGGCGCTGTCCCGCTGCCCCACCACGTCGATGAGGTGGGCCGCCCGCCACCGACCCACCTCGGCGAGCAGGGCGCGGCGGGCGGTGTCGTCGGAGGCGGACGCGAGGGCGTCCTCCCAGCGGGGGAAGGGTGCGGACATCGGGGGCTCCGGGCTCGGGGAGGGCCGCGGGCGCCGGCCGTCGGGCGCCGTCGCGGCATGGAGCCGCACGATAATCACCCCGTCCCCTCTCGGGGAGCCTGCCCCACGATCCGCCCCTGCCGGAGGTCCCATGGACGACCGCGCCCCCGTCACCCGACGCCCGGTGCATCGGTACCCGACCGGCCTGATCGAGGATGATCCCGTGGTGCGGGAGGAGCCCCTCGAGATCCGGGTGGAGGGGCGCCCCCTGGCCGTCACCCTCCGCACCCCGGGGGCCGATCTGGACCTGGCCGCGGGCTTCCTCCTCACCGAGGGCGTCATCGACGGGCCGGACGACCTGGTCGCCCTGGCCCACGTGGACGACCCCCGGGACCCGCGCGGCAACACGGTCGACTGCCGCCTGGCCGGCGGAGTGGAGGCCCATCGCCAGGCCATCGAGCGGGCCACCCGGGAGCTGTACGCCACCTCCTCCTGCGGGGTGTGCGGCAAGGCCAGCATCGACCGCCTGGAGGTGCTGGCGGGCCCGCTGGAGCACCCGGTGGACCCGGACCCCCAGGTCCTGCTGGCCCTCCCCGGCCGACTGCGGGCTGCCCAGGCCACCTTCGCCGCCACCGGAGGCCTCCACGCCGCCGGCCTGTTCACCCTGGAGGGAGCCCCCGAGCACGTCGCCGAGGACATCGGACGCCACAACGCCGTCGACAAGGTGCTGGGCGCCCGACTGCGCGCCGATCGGGTGCCGGTGGACCATCGCATCCTGGTGGTGAGCAGCCGGGCGGGCTTCGAGATCGTGCAGAAGGCGGTGATGGCGCGGGTCCCCGTGGTGGCGGCGGTGGGCGCCGCCTCGTCGCTGGCCGTGGACCTGGCGCGCCGCTCCCGCGTGGCCCTGGTGGGCTTCCTCCGCGACGGCCGCTTCAACCGATACGCCTGACCGGGGCTCGCCACGCCCCTTGCGGCACGAAGGGTCACGTTCCGCGCGGCTCCGGGCGAACCCGCGCTATCCTCCGGGCATGTTCGGCGTGGACGAGTCCGACGTCGCGGCCCTCCAGGCCCGGCGCACCAGGCGACGGCGACGAGGCTGGCGCCTGCTGGTCCTCGCCGTCGAGCTTCTCATCCTCCTGCCCCCCCTCGCCGCGGTGGGCCTGGGCTGGCTCCTGCTCACCCCCGAGGGCCTCCAGTGGTCCCTCGACACCCTCCGCGAGGAGGCGCCGAGCTCCCTCACCGTCGGTGACGTGGCCCTCCACCCGCTGAACCGGTGGGACGACCCCGCAGGCTGGCGTGCCGTCTTCACCGACGTCCGCATCGTGCCGGACGACCCCACCCGGCCCCGCCTCTCCTTCGCCCGGATCGTCCTCGGCTGGCCGGACGCCGAGGCCCTGTGGCAGCGGCAGGAGCTGCACCTCGACGAGCTCTGGCTCATCGGCTTCCACATCGAGGCCCAGCAGCAGCGGTCCGGACCCAAGCGCCCCCGGGATCCGGACCGGATCCAGCGCCTCGTGGCCGGGACGGTCCACGTCCTGGACGCCCGCTACACCGCCCCGGCCGACGATCCCCTGCCCGAGGCCGCCGTCACGGGGATCTACGGCACCCTGGAGGACGTCTCCTACGACCCCTTCTCGCGGGACCTGGACGGCACCGCCACCTTGACCGCCCAGCACTTCCGCACCGGCACCCTGGTCTTCGACGGCGTCCAGGTCGATCGGATCACCGCCGTCGACGCCGATCTGGTGCTCGAGGGCGGTCGGCTGTGGTGGGAGGGCCAGCCGGCCACGGTCCGAGGCACGGTGGACGACATCGACGAGCGCGCCACGGTGAAGCTGACCGTGCGGATCGAGGATGCCGAGGTGGGGGGCCTGGTCCGGAGCGCCACCGGGCAGCCCTCCCCGCTCTACGGCACGGCCGACATCGATCTCGTGGTCCACTCCGGCGGCGAGCTGCCCCGGGGCGGCGGCTACATGGACGGCCACGCCATCCTGCGCGAGGCCATCGTCCCCCTCCCCCCCGAGACGCGCCCCATCTACAAGGACGTGATCCGGATCCTCCCCATCGCCACCCTCGACGAGGACGACCGGGTCCACCTGGAGTCGATGGAGGGGACCCTGCGGCTGGCCCGCGGCACGGCCCACATCCACGAGCTGGTCTATCGCTCCCGGCCGCCCATCCTGGTGCGCGGGGAGGTGGACGGCGAGCGCCTCGATCTCATCATCCGCACGGTCCTGCGGGGCGAGCCGGAGACCCACCCCGGGCTCGGCCTGCGGATCCGAGGCCCTCACGCCGCGCCCGAGATCTCCCGGGCCACCCGCGACGAGCTGCTGCCGGGCTGGAGGGAGGCCCGGGAGGAGCGCAAGCGGGTGGTGCGCTGGCCCTGGCAGAAGCGCCGGGAGGGCACCGACGGGGCCGCCGACGAAGGCCGGTAGCGCGCGATGCTCGGCCGCCCGGTCCGTGGGGGTGTGCCATCCACCCCACGGAACCGATCGCGGCACCCCCTTCTCGGGCCGGTGTCGGCGCCTACACTCGGGGTGTCCCCACGGAGGCCCCCATGCACCGCACCCTCTCCCTGCTCGCCGTCCTCGCCCTCGGCGCCGGCTGCGACAGCGTGTCCCGCACCGGAGATGCCCGCGCGGGGGCCACCGCGACCATCTCCATGGAGGAAGGCACCATGCGCGAGATCGACATCCACGGCTTCAAGGCGGATCTGGACGCGGGCCGCGTCCAGGCCCTCTACGACGTCCGCACCCCGGCCGAGTACGCCGAGGGCCACGTGCCCGGCACCACCCTCGTCCCGCTCCAGGAGCTCCAGGCCCGCGAGGCCGAGTTCGAGGGCGACAAGGACAAGACCATCTACCTGATCTGCCGCTCGGGCGGGCGCAGCGGCCAAGCGGCCCAGTACCTGGCCTCGAAGGGCTACGACGTGGTCAACATCCAGGGCGGCACCTCGGCCTGGATCCAGGCCG
>CAZPJM010000245.1:0-7580 GCA_964586865.1 uncultured Enterobacteriaceae bacterium | reverse complement strand
GACACGGACACCGACACCGATACGGACACCGACACCGATACCGACGACGAGGTCTTCGACATCCGGAGTGGCGATATCGCCCTCGGCACCGAGGTGATCCTCGAGGAGGTGGTGGTCACGGGCCTCTTCCTGAACGGCAACGGCTTCTTCGTCCAGGAGCCCGAGGGCGGGCCCAACTCGGGCATCTACGTGTTCGGCTTCGGCATCAACGACGGCATCGCCGACCTGGCACCGGGCAAGCAGGTCACCGTCGAGGGCGCCTATGGGCAGTACCAGGGCCCGGGTGACTCCTGGGACCTGACCGTGAGCCAGATCGTCGAGAGCGACTCGGGCATCGACCTGACCGTCACCGTCACGGGCGACGCCGAGGTGCCGGTGGCGGTGCCGCTGACCCTGGCCGACTTCGGCAACGACGCGACCATGGAGGAGTACGAGGGGGCGCTCGTGAGCCTGTCCTCGGTCACGGTGGACCGGACCGAGCGCTTCGGCTTCATCGTCGCCGACGCCAGCGGCAACGAGGCCTACGTCAACACCCGCATCTTCGACTTCACCGACGACCTCACGGTGGGGAGCAACGACGAGTTCGGCGAGATCGTCGGAGTGGTCCACTACGAGGGCTCGTGGCGGATCCTGCCCCGCGACCTCGGCGATCTCTCCGGCTACATCGACAACCCGGGCGACGAGCCCGACCTGGCGAAGCTCTCGCCCGGCGACCTGTTCGTCACCGAGTTCCTCTACGATGTCGACGGCGACGAGAACCTCTGCGAGTGGATCGAGCTCCACAACAGCAGCAGCACCGACGTGGTCCTCGACCAGCTCATCATCGAGAACGCGCGGGGCAACGGCAGCTCCCTCGAGACGGCCACCCTCTCCACCTCGGCCACCCTGGCGGCCGGCGCCTACGGCATCATCGCCAAGGGCGCGCCCGCCGACTGGGACGGCTCCGACACCAGCGCGGCCTGCTACGACATGGCGGTCGCCGTCACGCCCCTCGCCCACTACAGCGGTGTGACCCTCCGCAACGGCGGCGACGAGTACCTGGAGATCGGCTACACCGACGCCGCCTCGTCCTTCGTCTCGCTGGACAAGACGGCCACCTGGCCCGACGTGGCGTCCGAGGGCGAGAGCGTCCAGCTCGACAGCACCGCCAACTCGGCAGCCGACAACGACGTCGTGGGCAACTGGTGTGTCGGGGCGACCGACATCGGCAGCGGCCCGAACAAGGGCACCCCCGGCATGGCTAACGATGGCTGCCCCCTGGGGACCTGAGCCCCCGAGCGATGACGCCCCGCCCGGCCCGCACGAGCCCGGCGGGGCGTCCTGTCTCAGGGACGGGCGGTCGGCCGGATCACTTGGCCTCCGCCACCTCGCCCCCCGCGGGGACGAGCCCGCTGGCGGCGCGGATCCGCTGCTCGAGCTCGGCGCGCAGCCCGTCGTCCCCGCGCAGCCGCTCCCGCACCGCGTCCTTGCCCTGGCCCAGGCGCTCGTCGCCCAGGCTGTACCAGGCCCCGCTGCGGGTGATGAGTCCGTGGGTCTCGCCCAGGTCCAGCATCTCGGCGAGCCTGCAGAAGCCCTCGCCGTAGCGGATCTCCGCCTCCACCTTGCGGAAGGGCGGGGCCAGCTTGTTCTTGACGATGCGCACCCGCGTCCGGGCCCCCACCATCTCCCCATCCTTCTTGACGGCGCCGATCCGGCGCACGTCCACCCGGATGGAGGCATAGAACTTCAGGGCGTTGCCGCCGGTGGTGACCTCGCCGTTGCCGAAGGTGACCCCGATCTTCTGGCGGACCTGGTTGACGAAGATGACCAGGCAGCCCGTGCGGTGGACGATGCCCGCCAGCTTGCGGAGGGCCTGGGACATGAGCCGGGCCTGCAGCCCCACGTGGGCGTCGCCCATCTCCCCCCGGAGCTCGGCCTCGGGGACCAGCGCAGCCACCGAGTCCACCACCACCAGGTCCACCGCGCCCGAGCGCACCAGGCTCTCGGTGATCTCGAGGGCCTGCTCGCCGGAGTCGGGCTGGCTCACCAGGAGCTCGGCACAGTCCACACCCAGCCGCGCGGCGTAGCTGGCGTCCAGGGCGTGCTCGGCGTCCACGAAGGCGGCCGTGCCCCCGGCGGCCTGCATCTGGGCGATGGCCTGCAGGGTCAGGGTCGTCTTGCCCGAGGCCTCGGGGCCGAAGATCTCGACCAGCCGGCCGCGGGGCCAGCCGCCCACCCCCAGGGCGGCGTCCAGACCCAGGACCCCGGTGGGGATCACGTCCACGTCGGCGTGGGCCTGGTCTCCCAGGCGCATCAGGGTGCCCTGGCCGTAGCGCTTCTCCAGGGTCGAGAGGGTGGCGGCCAGCGCCTTGCGGCGTGCCTCGGGCTCGGTGTGCAGTGCCATGGTCTCCTCCAGGGGGCGCGTGCGCCCCGTCGCGGTGAGGGGGAGGGAACTCCCCCGATGAGGCGCTCGGGTCAGAGGACCTCGAGCGCGGGTCGAAAGGCGAGGGCGGTGGCCACATGGCCCCGGTCGACGCGGGCATGGCCCGCCAGATCCGCCACCGTGCGGGCCACCTTGAGCAGCCGGGTGGCGCTCCGGCTCGACAGGTGGTGACGGTCCATCCCCTCGCGGAGCAGGTCACGGCCGGCCGTGGTCAGCGCGGCGACCTGGGAGATCTGGGCAGGCTCCAGGCGGCCGTTGGGGACCGGCTGGCCGCGGGCGGCCTGGCGCTCCCGGGCCCCGACAACCCGCTCCCGGACCTGTTCCGAGGACTCGCCCGGCGGCGTGTCCAGCAGCTCCCGTGCCGAGAGGGGCTCCAGCTCCACGTGCAGGTCCACCCGGTCCAGCAGCGGCCCCGACAGGCGGTTCCGGTAGCGGATCACCGAGGTGTCCGGACAGATGCAGGGCAGGGGCGAGCCGCGGCGCCCACAGGGGCAGGGGTTGGACGCCATGACGAGGGTGATGGCGGCCGGGTGCTCCACGGTTCCGGCCGCCCGGGTCAGTCGCACCACCCCCTCCTCGAGAGGCTCTCGCAGGACCTCGAGGGCGCTCCTGGCGAACTCCGTGGCCTCGTCCAGGAAGAGCACCCCGTGGTGGGCCAGGCTGACCTCGCCCGGTCGCAGCCGCCGGTCCCCCACCAGGCCCGCCACCGTCACCGAGTGGTGGGGTGCCCGGAAGGGACGGTGGGTGACCAGGTCGGCGTCGGCCGGGAGCAGGCCGGCGGCGCCGTGGATCTGGGTGATCTCGAGGGCCTCCTCGAAGGTCGGATCGGGCAGCAGGGAGGGGAGCCGGCGCGCCAGCATGGACTTGCCGCAGCCGGGGGGGCCCATCATGAGCAGGTGATGGCCACCGGCCGCGGCCAGCTCGAGGGCGTGGCGGGCGGCGGGCTGGCCGCGCACATCGGCCAAGTCGAGCTGCACGGGTGCCCGGGTCGCCGGTCCGGGGGGCGGGCCGTCCAGGTCCGTGTCCTCGCCCAGATGCTCCACCACCTCGGCCAGCGTGTCGGCGCACGCGACACGGACGCCGGGCACCACCGCCGCCTGCCGGGCGCAGTCCCGCGGCAGCAGCAGCCCGAGCCCGTGCTCCCGTGCCAGCCGGGCCAGGGCCAGGGCCCCGCGGATCGGTCGGAGGGCTCCCCCGAGGGAGAGCTCGCCCACCACCAGCCACCGGGCCAGGGCGGCGGGGGGAATCTGCGCATCCGCCGCCAGGATGCCCAGGGCCATCGGCAGGTCGAAGGCCGTCCCCTCCTTGCGCACATCGGCCGGTGCCAGGTTCACCACCACGCGCTTGCGGGGGAACTCGAGCCCCGCCGCCGCCACCGCCGAGCGCACCCGCTCCGCGCTCTCCTTCACCGCGCTGGCCGGCAGGCCCACCACGGTCACCGCCGGCAGGCGCCGCAGCAGATCCACCTCGACCTCGATGGGGATGGCCTGGACCCCCTGCAGGCTCCCAGACCGGACCATGACCGCCATGTCGCGCCTCCCGTGTCGGGCGGCGCTTATGCGATGGGCGTGCCAGCCGGTTCTTCGCCTTCTCCCGTGGGGGTGACGGCGGTCGGTGACGGAGGTCGGGGGTTCGATTCCCCGATGGCCCACCCCAGGACCACGTCAGCGGGGTGACGGACGTCGGTGACGGACGTCGGCGGGACCTCCGTCACCTCTGACACCCCCCGAACGAGGGTGCCTCCTCGAGGGTCAGACCTCCGCCAGGATGGCCACCTGCCGCTCCAGGTCCTCGGCCAGGCTGAGCAGCTCCCGGGCGGCGTCCTCGGAGGCCTCGGCGACGTCCTGGGCTTCGCGGGTGCCGTGGGAAACCACCCCCATCCCCTCGCCCACGCCGCGGATCCGACGGGCCGTGTCGTCGATGTGGCGGGCCATCTGGCTCGTGGTGGCCGACTGCTGCTCGACCGCCCCGGCGATGGTGGTCTGGGCCTGGTGGATGCGCTCGATGACCTCGGTCACGCCGTGGATGGCCTCGGTGGCCGCCGCGGTGTTGCCCTGGGTCTCGTGGATCCGGCGCGCGATGTCCTCGGAGGCGCGAGACGTCTCCTTGGCCAGCTCCTTCACCTCGTTGGCCACCACCGCGAAGCCCTTGCCCGCCTGGCCGGCGCGGGCCGCCTCGATGGTGGCGTTGAGGGCCAGCAGGTTGGTCTGTCGGGCCACCGCGGAGATGACCTTGACCACCTCGCCGATGGCGGTGGCGCTGTCCTGCAGGCGCACGATGGCCTGCCCGGCCTCGTCGGCCCGCGCCACCGCCTCGTCGGCCACGGTGGAGGCGCCGGCGGCAGAGGTCGCGATCTCGCGGATGCTGGCGGTCATCTGGTCGACGGAGGCGACCACCTCGGTGAGGTTCTGCTCGGAGCTGTCCAGGGCCTCCGAGGTCTCGCCCACCTGCTTCATGGTCCGGTCGCTGATGGCGCGGGCCGTCGCCTGACGTTCGGAGATCCGGGCCGCCACCTGGCCCAGCGAGCGGGCCGCCCGGGCCACCGCCATCGCGGCCTGCCGCTGGGCGGTGATGTCGAGCGCGAACTTGACGACCCGCTCCACCCGGCCGCCCGCCCCGAAGACCGGGTTGTAGGTCGCCGAGATCCAGATGTCCTGGCCTTGCTTGCCCACCCGATGGAACTCCCCGCGGCGGAAGCGCCCCGCCGCCAGATCGGCCCAGAGCCTCCGGTATTCGTCGCTGGCGGCGTGCTCGGCGGTGCAGAAGATGCGGTGGTGGCGACCCACGATCTCGTGCAGCTCGTAGCCGGTGGCGGCGAGGAAGTTCTCGTTGGCCGTGAGGATGATGCCGGTGGGCTCGAACTCGATCACGGCCTGGGCCCGATGGATGGCCTCGAAGTAGGGACGGAGTTCCTCGGCATCCAGGTCGGAGATGGATTCCTCGGCTCGGATGGCCACGGGCATGCAGACCTCCCCCGGGGGCCCGTCCGGTGGACCCCGCTTCCACCCTGTCGTCCGAGCCGTGGCCGAAGTTGAGCACCGTCTGGCGGTTGCCCGCGCTCCCTCGCTTCCAGGCCGGGCCGGCCTACCGCTCGGCGCCCAACCAGCGACCCGCCGGGGCGTCGGCCACCAGCTCGCCGCCGCGCGCCACCACCCGACCGCCCATCACCACCAGGTCGGGCTTGGGGGCCGCCTCGCGGGCATCGTAGGGGGACCATCCCGCCGACGAGAGGAGGCGGTCGGCCTGCACCCGCGCCACCTCGCCCTCGGCGAACAGGACCAGATCGGCATCGAAGCCCTTGGCGACCCGGCCCTTGTGCTCGAGCCCGAAGATTCGGGCGGGCGACTCGGCGCAGAGCGAGACCAGCAGCTCGAGGTTGAGCCGGCCGTAGCGCACTGCCGAGAGCAGGAGCGGGAACAGGAGCTCGGCGCCGGGCACGCCCTCGCCGCCGGGGGGCTCGGTGGGCGTGGGGTGATGGTCGGAGGCCACGCAGTCCAGGCGACCGCGCTTCACGGCGGTCCACAGGGTGCGGCGGTCGTGCTCGGGCCGCACCGGCGGGTGGGTGCGCACCGAGGCGGCGTGGGAGCCCGGGTCCGTCTCGGACAGGAAGAGATGGTGCGGGGTCACGCCGGCGGTGAACAGCGGCGTGCCGCGCACCGGGTCGAGGAACTGCAGCTCCTCGGAGGTGGAGAGGTGGACCAGGTGGAGCGTGCGCCCGGCCTGCTGGGAGGCATCCAGCAGGGCCCGGAGCTCGGTGGAGCGGTCCAGGATCCGCTCGAGCTGGACGCCGAGCACCCCGGGCGTGTCCAGGTGGGCCAGCAGCTTCGAGGTGGGGACGCCGAGCTCGTCATCGGCCTCGGGGCGGGCGAGCACGGCCTGCAGGAGGCCGGCCGAGACGGCAGCGCGCAGGGCCTCGGCGTTGGTGCCGTTCGCGGCCCCCCAGAGGGCGTAGTCCACCCAGGAGCGCCCCCCGATCCGGTCCAGGCGGCGGCGGGCGCTAGCCTCGTCCACCACGGGGTGTTGCCCACCGGGCAGGGCCAGGACCGTGGTCACCCCGCCGGTGACGGCGGCCCGGCTCTCGCGCTCCCACAGCTCGGGGTCGCCGTTGGGGTCGAACTGCACCGCGGTGTCGATGACGCCGGGCATGAGGAAGCGCCCGATGGCCGAGATCTCCTGGCGGGTACGACGCCGGGGAGGGCGGGGACCCACGTAGGCGATCCGCCCATCCTTGATGGCCACGTCGGCGACCTGCCGGCCGGTGGGCGTCACGATGGTGGCATCCCGTAGGATCAGGTCGTACACGTCATCCTCGCGAGTCCAGGGGTCGGATCGAGGCCCTCGACCCGAGCGACCAGGCTCGTAGCACCGGCGAGGCAGGCCGACAAGCGCGGAACCGGCCCCGGGGGGCGGGGCGCCATGACATGGATGTCGCGATTTCTCGCTCGGTTGAGTCCGCCCTCGGACCGGCCGCCGAGAGCGACATCGGTCTGGACGGCCTCATCGGGCGTTGCTGCCCGAGTGGCACGGTGCGTGCATGGGTGGGGGCCGGAGATGCAAGAGCACTGCGGGGCCGGCAAGACGGAACCGCACGACGCCCGGTCGGGATTCCCGGCCGGGCGTTCTTGCGTCGCGGGGGCGCCGCCCGGAGGCCGCCCGCGGGACCCGCCTGCTCGCGAGCGTCCCCAGCGGGACGGTGCGCCGCCTGGGGAGCGTCGAATCGAGGGCGCTGCGCCCCGTGAAGCCCCCGAGCCCCACCGAGGGTCGCCCATCCGGGGGGGGTCGAGGCAGGAACGTCGCAGAGTGTCACCGTCACCGGCCTGGACCGATGATCTCACCGTCATGAACGGGATTCCCGCACATCGAAGGGCCTTTGATTATTTGCATTATCGGTCAGGTCGGGAGCCTGAACCGTCAAGAAATCGCATTCAGGGCTTGCACGCCCCCCGGGGTAGCGCGTAGATAGTCCGCGTCCGCCCGACGGGTGGGTCTGGTTCCATCGCGCTGCTCCCAGCGGCGCACGCGGATCCTGGCTCCCCCAGGGTGGTCGAGGGCACCCACGGGGCCCAACCTTCAGAACTTGCACTATCGCGAGTCATCCCCCCCACTCGCAGGAGCGACCATGAACAAGGCCGATCTGACCGAGAAGCTCGCCGAGCGC
>CAZPJM010000244.1:0-7668 GCA_964586865.1 uncultured Enterobacteriaceae bacterium | reverse complement strand
GGCGACCACCGAGATCTACACTCTTTCCCTACACGACGCTCTTCCGATCTTGGCCGAGGCCGGCGTCTCCGACACCGAGCGGGCGGGGCTGCGCGACGCGGGCGTGGTGCGGTGAGCGAGCTGGTGCTCGGCTGGCGGGAGTGGCTGGCCATCGCCCTGGCCGCCTCCATCATCGTCGACGTCGCGGCCTGGCGGACCCTGGAGCCCCGGCGGGGAGCCGGCGGTTCCAGACGGCCCTGACGACGGGATCGAGCCCGACCGCGCGCCCGTCGAGTACGGGATCGTCGTGGATCTCACCGCGCACCCGCGGGGCCCCCCCCTCCCTTGCCCGGCCGCTCGCAGCGACTACGTTCCGCCCGTTCGGCATCGAGCGAGTGCGAATCCCTTCCGAGAGTCCGCGCCATGGCCTTCGACACCCCCTCCAATCCCTCCTCGGGCGACTCCGCCAACCTGCCCGACGTCCTGGACGTGCCCGTCCTGGCGATCCGCAACACCGTCATCTTCCCGGTGCTGGCCTTCCCCATCAACGTGGGGCGGCCCAAGTCGGTCGAGGCGGTCGAGGAGGCCCTCGCCACCGAGGACAAGCTCCTCGGCATCCTGGCCCAGCGGGATCCCAAGACCGAGGACCCCGGCGATGACGACCTCTACGAGGTCGGGACCGTCGTGAAGATCCTCAAGATGGTCAAGGTGCCCGGCAACAAGCTCAACGTGATCATCCAGGGCCTCGCCCGCGTGAAGGTCGACCAGTGGACCGCCCGCGACGGCCACCTCCGGGCGCGGATGCGCACCTACAAGCCCGACGAGTCCGAGCTCGGCGACGTGAGCGACCTGATGGGCACCCTGCGGGAGCTGGCCCAGAAGATCATCGATCTCTCGCCCCAGATCCCCGCCGAGGCGAGCTTCCTGGTCCGCTCCATCGACGAGCCGGGCGTGCTGGCCGACATCGTGGCCAGCAACCTGAACATCCCCTCGGAAGAGAAGCAGGAGCTCCTCGAGACCTTCGACACCCGCGAGCGGATGGAAAAGGTCATCGCGGTGCTCAACAAGGAGCTTCAGGTCCTCGAGCTCTCCAACAAGATCCAGACCGAGGTGAAGGGCGAGATGGACAAGGCCCAGCGGGAGTACTTCCTGCGGGAGCAGCTCAAGGCCATCCAGAAGGAGCTCGGCGAGGTCGACGAGCGTCAGGAGGAGTTCGAGGAGCTCAAGCGCAACATCAAGAAGGCCAAGATGCCCAAGGAGGTCGAGAAGGTGGCCTTCAAGGAGCTCAAGCGCATGAGCCGCATGAGCCCCGGGGCGGCCGAGTACACGGTGGCGCGGACCTACCTGGACTGGCTCTGCGAGCTGCCCTGGTCCATCACCAGCACCGACCGGCTCGACGTGAACGAGGCCGAGACCATCCTCGACGAGGACCACTACGGCCTCGAGAAGGTCAAGCAGCGGATCCTCGAGTTCCTGGCCGTCCGCAAGCTCAAGCAGGACATGAAGGGCCCCATCCTCTGCCTCGTGGGACCGCCCGGCGTCGGCAAGACCTCCCTCGCCAAGTCCGTGGCCCGGGCCCTCGGCCGCAAGATGGTGCGGATCAGCCTCGGTGGCGTCCGCGACGAGGCCGAGATCCGTGGCCACCGGCGGACCTACATCGGCTCCATGCCCGGCAAGGTCGTCAAGGGCATCAAGAAGGCGGGCACCAACAACCCGGTCTTCGTCCTCGACGAGATCGACAAGCTCGGCAGCGACTACCGGGGCGACCCCAGCTCGGCCCTCCTCGAGGTCCTCGACCCCGAGCAGAACGACACCTTCCAGGACCACTACCTGGATGTGACCTTCGACCTGTCCAAGGTGCTCTTCATCGCCACCGCCAACATCCCCGACACCATCCCGGGGCCCCTGCGCGACCGCATGGAGATCATCCGGGTCGCCGGGTACACCCACCAGGAGAAGGTGCAGATCGCCAGGAACTACCTCATCCCCGAGGTCCTGGAGGAGCACGGCCTCACCGACGAGATGATGACCATCACCGACGAGGCCCTCGACAAGATCATCGAGTCCTACACCCGCGAGGCCGGCGTCCGCTCCCTCAAGCGCGAGCTCGCGGCCCAGGCCCGCTGGGTGGCCAAGGAGGTCGCCAGCGAGCACCGCGAGCCCCCGGTCGACGTGGATCCCCCCCTGGTCGAGGAGATCCGCGGGCCCATCCACTTCTTCAAGGAGGTGGCGGAGCGCACCAGCGTGCCGGGCGTGGCCACCGGGCTGGCCTGGACCGCGGTGGGCGGGGACATCCTCTTCATCGAGGCCACCAAGATGAAGGGCAAGGGCAACCTGACCCTCACCGGCTCGCTCGGCGACGTCATGAAGGAGTCGGTGAGCGTGGCCCGCTCCTACGTCCGCTCCATGGCCCTGGAGCTCGGCATCCACGAGGAGACCTTCGAGAAGGTCGACCTCCACGTCCACGTGCCCTCGGGCGCCATCCCCAAGGACGGCCCCTCGGCCGGCGTCACCATGATCACCGCCGTGACCTCGCTGCTCACTGGGCTGATGGTGGATCCCACCGTGGCCATGACCGGCGAGATCACCCTGCGTGGGGCGGTGCTGCCGGTGGGTGGCATCAAGGAGAAGGTGCTGGCCGCCCACCGGGCCGGCATCCGGAAGGTCCTGCTCCCCGAGAAGAACAAGAAGGACCTCGTCGAGGTCCCGGACGAGGTCAAGAACGACCTCGAGTTCGTGTTCGTCGGCCGCATGGAGGAGGTCCTCCACGAGACCCTCGGCGAGGACGCCCTGACCCGCCTCAAGGAGGAGCTCGAGGTGGCCCGCCAGGCCGAGCAGAGCGCCCAGGCCAGCGGCGGCGAGGCCCACGCCTGATCGACGGCTCCGGCCGGCGCCGGGACCATCCCGGGCCGCGCCGGGGGCAGGCCCGTGACGGCGTCCCTGTCACGGTCCGCATCGGTTAGCCTCCCGCCCTTCCCCGGGGAGCGCATGAACCTACGACCCTTTCGCCGCGTCCTGGTCGCCAACCGCGGTGAGATCGCCGCGCGCGTGATCCGCGGCTGCCACGAGCAGGGCCTGCAGGCGGTGGCCGTCTACAGCGACGTGGACGCCGATGCCCTCCATGTCCGGCTCGCCGACGACGCGGTCCACGTGGGCCCGCCCGCCTCCTCCGAGTCCTACCTGGTGCAGGACAAGATCCTGGATGCGGCCCGGAAGACGGGCTGCGACGCCATCCACCCCGGCTACGGCTTCCTCTCCGAGAACGCGGGGTTCGCCCGGCGCGTCATCGAGGCCGGGCTCGTCTGGATCGGGCCGCCCCCCGAGGCCATCGATGCCATGGGCAGCAAGACGGCGGCCCGCACCACCATGTCCGACGCCGGGGTGCCGGTGGTGCCGGGGACCCTCGAGCCCCTGGCCGACGCCTCCCAGGCCCGCGCCCTCGCCGACGAGATCGGCTACCCCGTCATGCTCAAGGCCGTGGCCGGCGGCGGTGGCAAGGGCATGCGCCGGGTCTTCTCCGCCGACGAGATGGACAGCGCGCTGGCCTCCGCGCGGTCCGAGGGCGCCAAGTCCTTCAGCGATGATGCCGTCTACGTCGAGAAGCTCATCGAGCGTGGCCGCCACGTGGAGATCCAGGTCCTGGCCGATGGGCACGGCCACGTGGTCCACCTCTTCGAGCGGGACTGCTCCATCCAGCGGCGTCACCAGAAGGTCTTCGAGGAGGCCCCGAGCCCCGCCCTCGACCCGGCCACCCGCCAGTCCATGGGCGAGGTGGCCTGCCGCGCCGCCGAGGCCGTGGGCTACGTGGGTGCCGGGACGTGCGAGTTCCTCCTCGCCCAGGACGGCAGCTTCTACTTCCTCGAGATGAACACCCGCCTGCAGGTCGAGCACCCCATCACCGAGGCCATCACCGGGGTCGACCTGGTGCGGGCCCAGCTCACCGTCGCCGCCGGGGAGCCCCTGCCCTTCACCCAGGACGACCTCTCCCACACGGGCCATGCGGTCGAGTGCCGGATCTACGCCGAGGACGCCCGCGAGAACTTCCGGCCGGCCCCCGGGCCCCTCCACGTCTACCGCGAGCCGGCGGGGCCCTGGGTGCGGTGCGACAGCGGGGTCGTCCAGGGCATGGAGGTCCCCATCCACTACGACCCCATGGTCGCCAAGCTGGTGGTGTGGGGCCGCGACCGCCAGGAGGCCCTCGAGCGGGCCCGCCGGGCCCTCGAGGACTACCGGATCGTCGGCATCCCCACGTCCATCCCGTTCTTCCTCGCCCTCTTCCAGGACGAGGGCTTCCGCGAGGGCCACTACGACACGGGCTTCATCACGCCCGAGTGGCTCGACGCCAACCTGGGCACCCAGGGCGACGCCGACAGCGAGGCCGCGGCCATCGCCGCGGCGGTGGTGGCCTACGAGGATCTCCTCCGCCGGGCCCCGCCCGAGGCCCCGCCGAGCCAGAGCCCGTGGCGTCGGGTCCACCAGTGGAACACCATGAACCGGGGGCGCTGAGATGGAGCTTCTCATCGATGTGGACGGGGTGAGCCGCACCGTGGACGTGAGCCCCCACCCCGACGGCGGGTGGTGGGTGCGCCTGGACGACGGCCCGGCCCGGCACGTGCTGGGCCACCTCCTCGCCCCCGGCGAGTGGGACCTGCGGATCGACGACCGCCGGCGGGTGGTGGGGGCCCATGTGGATGGCGAGCGGGTCGACCTGCAGCTCGACGGCCGGGCGTGGCGGGCCCGTGCCATCGACGCCCGGCGGGCGGCGCTCCAGCTCGGCGCGGGCGGCCAGGAGGGGGTGGTGTCCACCCAGATGCCCGGCGTGGTGGTGCGCCTGCTGGTCGAGGCCGGCCAGGAGGTGACCGAGGGCCAGGCGGTCGTGGTGGTCGAGGCCATGAAGATGGAGAACGAGTTCAAGGCCCCGGTGGCCGGCACCGTCGAGACGCTGCACGTGGCGCCCGGCGACCCCGTGGACTCGGGTGCGGCCCTGGTGACCATCACACCGGCCTGACCTGACCGGTCGGACCCGGGCGGGCTCCCTCGCCCCACCCCGGGACCCGCGCTACCCTGCGAGACGGGGTGGGGGCGTCTCCCCGGGACCCCGGAGGCACATGCTCGGCTTCGGCATCGGCGAGATCCTCCTCGTGGCCCTGGTGGTGCTGCTGGTGGTGGGTCCCGACAAGCTCCCCCAGTTCGCCCGCAGCGCGGGGCGGGTCTACGGCCAGGTGCGCCGGGCCGCCGACGACCTGCGCCGGTCGCTGGTGCTGGAGGCGGACCGGCAGGACGCCGAGGCCCGCTACAAGGAGTTGCAGGAGCGGCGGCGCCGCCAGGAGGAGGCCCGCAAGGCCGCCGAGGCGGCCAACCCAGGGACGGCGGCCCAGGACGAGGCGCTCCCGGGCCTGGACGATCCCCCCGGCCCGCCGGACGACGGGGGCCCCCACGCGGCCGGCCATGACGAGGACCTCCAGGCCCTCCTCGACGATCCGGCCGGTCCGTACGCCAGCGGCCGCTCCCTCGAGGACCGGATGGCCAGCTGGGAGCCGGCGGACCCGCTCGATGACTTCGGGCCGCCCGCCCACGGCCACCCCCACGACGGCGGCGGGCCGGCAGCCACGCCCCACGCCACCCCGCGCCCGCCCCCCGAGGCCGTCGCCGCCGATGCCGCCTCGGACGGGGGGCCGCCCCCGGGCGTCTCCGCCGAGGAGTGGGCCGAGCTGCCCCCCAAGATCCGCGCCATGCTGCGGGGCCGGTCATGATCGGTCGCGGACCCGAGGATCCGTCGGACGAGGAGCCCCTCGACGAGGTGGAGTCCTCCCGGATGCCCCTGCTCGAGCACCTGCGCGAGCTGCGCAACCGGACCGTCCGGGCGCTCATCGCGGTCGGCCTGGGCCTGATCCTGGGGATGGTCTTCGCCAAGGACGTCATCGACTTCATCGTGGCGCCGGTCAAGCAGGTGCTCCCCGGCGGCGGCGAGCCCACCCGGATGGACCTCTTCTACCTGGAGGTCACCCGACCCCTGCACCACCTGCCGGGGTGGAGCCTGCTCATGGAGACCCAGGCCCGGGGGGATCTGGCGCTCATCGGCTCCCTCGAGGGCGTCTGGACCTGGCTGCGGGCCGCCTTCCTCCTCGGCGGCGCCCTGGCGCTCCCCTACGTGGCGCTCCAGATCTGGGGCTTCATCGCCCCGGGCCTCTACAAGACCGAGCGCAGGGTGGTGTGGCCGCTGGCCATCGCCAGCACGGTGCTCTTCCTGGCCGGGGCCCTGTTCGCGTACTTTGTCATCGTCCCCATGTCCTTCGGCTTCTTCCTGACCTTCCTCGACCTCGAGGCCACCCTGTCCATCGAGGATGCAGTGAAGACGGTGGTGCGGATCATGGTGGCCTTCGGGCTCTGCTACCAGCTCCCGGTGGCGGTCTGGTTCCTGTCGCGCATCGGCCTCATCGATCATCTGGACATGGTCCGGTACTTCCGGTACGCCATCGTCGGCATCTTCATCATCGCGGCGCTGGTGACCCCGCCCGACATCCTCACGCAGATGTTCCTGGGGATCCCGCTCATCGCCCTGTACGGCCTCTCCATCGGGGTCGCCTGGTGGGCCACCACCAAGAACCGGGATGTGGAGGAGCCGGACTGGGCCCTCACGGACTGAGGCGAGAGCCCCCTACCGCGGGGACTTGAGGATCCCCGGGAACTGGACGCCGGCCCGCGGATCGATGCCCTGGAACTGGGCCCGCGCCTGTCCGAGCATGACGGTGAAGCTCATGTCGGGCAGGTAGACCCGGCCGTCCGGCTCCACCAGGCCCGCCGGCGGGTTGGGGAAGGGGCCGGCCACCTTGAAGGCGCGGACGACGCAGTCGTCGAGCTCGCCGCTGCCGCTCTCCTCGGTGACCTCCACCAGCTCGAGGGCACCGTCGCGGTTGAGGATCACGCTCACGCGGGTGCGGTAGCGGGGCTTGGCCAGGCGGGTGGACGAGGGCAGGTTGTCCACGTTCTGCTCCCAGTAGAAGTTCACCAGGCGCCGGATCTGGTTCAGGTAGCTGGCGTAGATGAACTCCTTGGCGTTGAGCGCCAGCTCGGTCCCGCGCTGCTCGTCCAGCAGGTCGTTCTGGGGCGCGCCCGACAAGGCCGCCTGGGTGTGGCTGGCGGGCACCGGATCCTGCAGCCCCTCCTTGTTGGTCAGCGTCCACCGGGAGGGAAGGGCCGCCATGCGCCCGTGCCGGTCGGGGTCGTAGGTGTCATTGCCCGGCGTGGCGCCCGTCGAGGGCTTGTCCACGTCCAGGTCCATCCGATCCTCCTGCTCCATCTTCTGTTCCTCGGACCAGACGCGGGCCAGGACCTCCGGGTTCACCTCCACCCGGTCCACCCGGGTCTCCTCCTCGACCGTGCTGTCCACCTCGGCCAGGTAGTCGGCCTCCTCGGGACGCTCCGGGGTCTCCGGGGGGGCGATCTCGACGATCTGCCCATCCATGTCCAGGGGCTCGTCCTCCTCGGGCTCGGGCTCCTCCTCGGGCTCGGGCTCGGGCCGGGTCACCAGCAGCACCGGGGTCTTGCCCGCCCGGTCGGGCCGGTCCGGGGGCTCCAGCGCCACCAGCAGCCCCCCCAGGGCCAGCGCCAGAGGCACCTGGAGCATGGCGGCCACTCCGATCCACGGCAGGACCCGCACCAGGGCGGGGGCCGGGCGACGCGACGGGT
>CAZPJM010000243.1:0-7669 GCA_964586865.1 uncultured Enterobacteriaceae bacterium | reverse complement strand
GGCAACCTCTTCGACATGTACGAGCGGATCACCGGCGACTCGCCGTTCAAGACGCCCATGAAGATCTACCCGGCCAGCCACTACACCATGGGCGGGCTCTGGGTGGACTACAACCTGATGACCAGCATCCCGGGGCTCTACGCCATCGGCGAGGCCAACTTCAGCGACCACGGGGCGAACCGCCTCGGCGCCTCGGCCCTCATGCAGGGCCTGGCCGACGGCTACTTCGTGCTGCCCTACACCATCGGCGACTACCTGGCGCGCGCCAGGCCGGGCTTCGACGACACGGACCACGCCGCCTTCAAGGACGTGGAGACCGAGGTCCAGGGCCAGATCGAGAAGCTCCTGGCCGTCAACGGCAAGAAGAGCGCCGACCACTTCCATCGCCAGCTCGGCCGGCTCATCTGGAACGAGTGCGGCATGGCCCGCAACCGCGAGGGTCTCCAGCGGGCGCTCGAGGAGCTGCCCACCATCCGCGAGGCCTTCTGGAGCGACGTGAGCGTGCCGGGCAGCGCGGCCAACCTGAACCAGGCCCTCGAGAAGGCCGGCCGGGTGGCCGACTTCATCGAGTTCGGCGAGATCATGATCCGCGATGCCCTCACCCGCGAGGAGTCCTGCGGGGCCCACTTCCGCGAGGAGTACCAGACCCCCGAGGGCGAGGCCAAGCGCGACGACGAGCACTACCAGCACGGTGCGGTGTGGGAGTACACCGGCGACGGCAACGAGCCCACCCGCCACATCGAGCCGCTGGAGTTCACCTACGTTCCCCCGAGTCAGCGGAGCTACAAGTGATGAACGTGACGCTACGAGTCTGGCGCCAGCCCGATTCCGACGCCAGCGGGGGCTTCCAGGACTACCCGGTCCAGGTCATCCCCGAGATGTCCTTCCTCGAGGCCCTCGACGTCCTCAACGAGGAGCTCATGGAGAAGGGCGAGGAGCCCATCGCCTTCGAGCACGACTGCCGCGAGGGGATCTGCGGCTCCTGCGGGGCCATGGTCAACGGCCGGGCCCACGGTCCCACCGACCAGTCCACCCTGTGCCAGCTTCACATGCGCTCCTTCAAGGAGGGCGACCTCATCGTGGTGGAGCCCTGGCGCGCCGAGGCCTTCCCCATCATCAAGGACCTGGTGGTGGACCGGGCCTCGTTCGATCGGATCGTCCAGTCGGGTGGCTACATCAGCGTGCGCACCGGCTCGGCGCCGGATGCCAACGCCATCCCCATCGGCAAGCCCACCGCGGACCACGCCTTCGACTACGCGGCGTGCATCGGGTGCGGCGCCTGCGTGGCTGCGTGCCCCAACGCCTCGGCCAGCCTGTTCACGGGCGCCAAGGTGGCCCACCTGAACAGCCTGCCCCAGGGGCAGGTCCAGCGGGCCCAGCGCACCTTGGACATGGTCGCCCAGATGGACGAGGAGGGCTTCGGCTCCTGCACCAACCACGGCGAGTGCGCGGCGGTGTGCCCCAAGGGGATCCCCCTCACGGTCATCGCCAAGATGAACCGCGACCTCGTGCTGGCGCGCCTCACCCAGGAGGGTGACGAGACCGCCGCCAAGTAGCCGTGCCCGCGAGGCGATGGGGCCGGGCTCCTCGAGGGGTCCGGCCTCGTGCGTGGTGAAGGCGTACCCTGGCTGACCATCTCGCCGGATCGGGGGTGCAGGCACGGGGGTCGACGGACCGAGGCACCGTGTGCGGTTGCTCCCCGCAACCCGTCAGACTACGTCCGGCAACCCGATGAGGCCGGTGTTCACGTCGTTCTCGACGCGGACGTGTCGCGCCGGCGTCATATCGGGGGTCGGTTCGTCATCCACCCGCTGACCGCCCGTCCAGGGGCGGAGAAGGACGCGCCCATGGCAGACAAGGTTCTCTTCGAGATCACCGAGGCCCACCTCAACACCGGGCTGCGCGGCTTCCCGGTCGGCACCTGCCGCACCTCCCGCGTCGACCCCCAGTCGGGCGTCAGCTACGTGGGCTACCCCATCGCCGAGCTGGCGCACCGCGACCCCGAAGAGATCGCCTACCTGCTGCTCCACCGCGACCTGCCCACCGCCGAGCAGCTCGCGGCCTTCAAGAAGGATCTCCAGGCCCGCTCCGGCCTCGACCCCAAGGTCCTCGAGCTCCTGGCCGCCCTGCCGCGCGATGGCCACCCGATGGAGTGGTTCATCAGCGGGATCCTCTTCGTCGGCATGACCGCGAAGAAGGGTGACTGGATGGAAGACGCCCTGGACGTGGTCGCCAAGATGCCCGAGCTGGTGGCCGCCATCTTCCGGATCCGCAACGGCTGGGGCGATCCCATCGCGAGCGAGCCGGAGCGGGGCCTCATCGAGAACTTCGTCCACATGCTCGGGGTGCCGGACGCCGATCCGGCCACCCTCGAGAAGCTCCTGCGGGTCTTCTACGTCCTCCACATGGACCACGGGGGCGGCAACCTCTCCACCTTCACCGGCAAGGCCGTGGCCTCGGGGCACGCCGGCATGTACACGAGCCTCTCGGCCGCCATGGCCGGCCTCTCCGGGCCGCTGCACGGGCGGGCCAACCAGGACTGCCTGAACTTCGTGCGCAAGGTCGGCAGCTCGGACCCGGCCGTCATCCGCCGGTTCATCGAGAAGTCCCTCGCCAACCGCGAGAAGATCTACGGCTTCGGGCACGCGGTGCTGCGGGCCGAGGACCCCCGCGCCACCATCCAGTACGCCCTCGGCCAGGAGCTCTGCCCCGACGACGAGCTCTTCAAGACGGCGCTCCACATGCGGACCATCGCGGTCGAGATCCTGTCGGGCATCAAGAAGATCAGCAACCCGTACCCCAACGTGGACGCGGTGAGCGGGACCCTCCTCAACGCCTGCGGTCTCACCGACAGCGACTACTACACGGTCCTGTTCGGACTCTCCCGCTGCACCGGCATCGCGGCCCAGATCGTGGACGAGCGCGTCCACGCCCGCGGCGGCCGCGGGGTGCCCATCTACCGTCCCAAGTATGTGGCCGAGGACCAAGACCCCCGGCACGTCGAGGGCTGATCGGCCGCGCCCGGGTCGCCCGCGCGGGGCGGCCCGAGGGTCGGCGTCGGCCGGGTCCCTGTCCCATGGGAGCCTCGCTGCGGCGCGCCGGCCCGTCGTCGGCCTCCTCCCGCGCTTCGTTCCCCGCCCCCAGGGCACAGTGAGGACCCCATGAAGATTCACGAGTACCAGGCGAAGGCGATCCTCCGCCGGTTCGGTGTGCCGGTCCCCCCCGGTCAGCCGGCCATGAGCGTCGACGAGGCGGTGGCCGCCGCCGAGGAGCTCGGCGGCCCCATCTGGGTCGTCAAGTCGCAGATCCACGCCGGTGGCCGCGGCAAGGGCCGCTTCAAGGAGGTCTCCTCCGACGAGGAGATCGCCGCCGCCGCCGAGGGCCACCCCCGCGAGGGCAAGGGCGGCGTGCAGCTCTGCCGCAGCGTCGACGAGGTCCGCGAGGCCGCCGACTTCATCCTCGGCAAGACCCTCGTGACCAAGCAGACGGGCGCCGAGGGCAAGCAGGTGAGCCGCCTCTACATCGAGGGGGGCGCCGACATCGCCCAGGAGCTCTACCTCTCGGTCATGCTCGACCGCTCCAGCCACCGCGTCATGCTCATGGCCTCGGCCGCGGGCGGCACCGACATCGAGGACGTGGCCGAGTCCGATCCCGACGCCATCAAGAAGGCCTGGGTCGACCCGGCCATCGGGCTCGCGGGCTTCCAGGGCCGCCGGCTGGCGAAGGCCCTCGGCATGACCGGCAAGACCGTCCGCCACGCCACCGCCTTCTTCCAGAAGCTGGTGCGGTGCTACGTCGAGATGGACCTGGACATGCTCGAGGTCAACCCGCTGGTCATCACCGGTGACGGCCAGCTCATCGCCCTCGACGCCAAGATGAGCTTCGACGGCAACGCCCTCTATCGGCACAAGGACGTGCAGGAGCTCCGGGACCTCTCCGAGGAGGATCCGGCCGAGCTCGAGGCCAGCGAGCACGGCCTGTCGTTCATCAACCTGGACGGCAACATCGGCTGCCTCGTCAACGGGGCCGGCCTGGCCATGTCGACCATGGACATCATCCAGTACAAGGGCGGCTCGCCCGCCAACTTCCTCGACGTGGGCGGCGGGGCCAGCAAGGACCACGTCGTGGCGGCCTTCAAGATCATCACCCGGGATCCCCGGGTCCAGGCCATCCTGGTCAACATCTTCGGCGGCATCATGAAGTGCGACATCATCGCCGAGGGTGTCCTCGCCGCGGTCGAGGAGGTGGGCCTGCAGGTGCCCCTGGTGGTGCGGCTCTCGGGCACCAACGCCGAGCTGGGCCGCAAGATCATCGACGAATCCGATCTCAACGTCATCACCGCCGAGGACCTCGACGAGGCCGGCACCAAGGCCGTGGCCGCTGCGCAGGGGGCTTGATCATGAGCATTCTCGTCAACAAGGACACCCGGGTGCTCGTCCAGGGCATCACCGGCAAGTCGGGCGCCTTCCACGCGCGCATGTGCATGGAGTACGGCACCAACATCGTGGCTGGCGCCGTGCCGGGCAAGGGCGGTCAGACCTTCGAGGGGACCGTGCCGGTCTTCGACAGCGTCCACGAGGCGGTCGAGGAGACGGGCTGCGATGCCAGCGTGGTCTTCGTGCCGCCCCCCTTCGCCGCCGATTCCATCATGGAGGCGGTCGACGCCGAGATCCCGCTGGTCATCTGCATCACCGAGGGGATCCCGGTCGCCGACATGGTGAAGGTGTGGCGCTTCATGGAGGGGAAGAACACCCGCCTCATCGGGCCCAACTGCCCGGGCGTCATCACCCCGGACCAGTGCAAGATCGGCATCATGCCGGGCCACATCCACACGCCGGGCCGGGTGGGCGTCCTCTCCCGCTCGGGGACCCTCACCTACGAGGCCGTCAGCCAGCTCTCGGCGGTGGGCTACGGCCAGTCCACGGCCGTGGGCATCGGCGGTGATCCGGTGATCGGCACCAAGTTCATCGACGTGCTCGAGCTGTTCAACGCCGACGACGACACCGACGCGGTGATCATGATCGGCGAGATCGGCGGCACGGCCGAGGAGGAGGCCGCGGCCTGGATCAAGGAGCACATGGACAAGCCGGTGGTGAGCTTCATCGCCGGGGCCACGGCCCCTCCGGGGCGCCGCATGGGCCACGCCGGCGCCATCGTCAGCGGCGGCCAGGGCACGGCCGAGTCCAAGTTCCAGGCCCTCTCCGAGGCCGGGGTCCACATCGTCCGCAGCCCGGCCGAGATGGGCCACAAGATGAAGGAGGTCCTCGGCTGATCGGCCGAGGGCGCGACACCGGCCGGCCCGGGTCCCGTCGCGGGATCCGGGCCGACGTGCGTTCGGATCAGCCGCCCAGGCCGGCCAGGGCCTCGTGGATCGGGGTGTCGCCGTTCATCAGCTCGAAGGTGGTGCGGATGGCCAGGCCGTCGACCAGGCAGGCCTCGAGGGCATGGGCCACGTCGTCGCGCGTCACCTCGCCGGGCTCGAGGGCGGGACCGGCCGCCACCTGGCCGCTGCCGGGGGCATCGGTGAGCCGGCCGGGGCGCACCACGGTCCAGGCCAGATCGGTGGAGCGCAGGTGGTCGTCGGCGGCGCGCTTGGCCACCAGGTAGGGCCGGATCGACGCGGGGCCCTGCAGGGGGTCGCGGGTGCCGATGCTGCTCACCAGCACGAAGCGGTCGATGCCCGCCCGGGCCGCGGCGTCCACCGCCCGTCGGGCCCCCCACAGGTCGATGAGCAGGGTCTTGTCGGCTCCGGTGGAGGCCCCCGAGCCGGCCGTGAAGACCACCGCGTCGGTGCCCTCGAGGGCGTGGGCGAAGGCGCCTTCCAGATCGCCGACGGCCACCTCGGCGCCGTCCGACTCGAGGGTGGCGCGCTGGGATTCATCGCGGATCATGGCCCGGACGGTGGTGGCGTCACGACGGGCCAGGCGGCGGACCAGGCGGCGGCCGATCTGGCCATGGGCGCCGATGATGGTGATGTGCATGGGTCCTCGGGGGCGGGGGTCCGGGGCCCGGTGTGGGACCGCATCCCGGTCGCGTCAAGCGGCGCGGTCCAGGAGGGGAATGACCTCGTCCAGGTGATCCAGGATGCCATCGGCGTGCAGGGCCTGGCGGGGGTGGTTGGAGGTGAGGCCCACGGTCCTGCAGCCTGCCGCCCGGGCCGCCGCCAGCCCGGGTGGGCTGTCCTCGATGGCCAGGCAGCGGTCGGGCGCGACCCCCAGGCGTCGGGCGGCCTCCAGGTAGACGTCCGGGGCGGGCTTGCCGCGGGCGATCTGGGTCCGGTCGACGACGACCTCGAAGCGCCCGGCCAGACCGGCGGCCCGCAGGAAGGGCTCGGGCATCCGGGAGGCGGTCGCCACCGCCATGGGCAGTCCCCGCCGGGCCACGGCCTCGAGCAGGGTGGGCGCGCCGGGGACGACCGGGCAGCCGTGGGCGGTGAGGTGGGCCTCCACCAAGGCGGCCTTCTTCGCCATGAGGGCGTCGTGGTCGGGGCGCGGTCCGAGAATCGCCCGGATGACGTCGCCCCGGGACCGGCCGCTGGCTTCCGCGCGGTACCGGGCGGGCGTGAAGTCGATGCCGAAGGGGGCGAAGAGGGCCGCCCAGGCGGCGTGGTGGACGGGGGCGCTGTCCACCAGGACCCCGTCCAGGTCGAAGAGGATGGCCTCGATCACGGGGAGGGGTCCTTGGACGGGGGGGGTCCCTCGGGGGTCATGCCCTGGGGCATGGTGTTGTCGAAGCCCACCGCCTCGTGCAGCTCCCGGCGGAGGGCGTCCACGTCCCGGCCGGCGTGGGGGGCGAGGAGGGGCAGTAGATCGGCCTCGAGGAGCCGGGCGTGCTTTCGCGGTTGATAGTCCGCGTCGTCCAGGGTCCAGACCCGCCGCAGGGCCTGCGCGCGGTCGAGGAGTGTGCCGTTGCGGAGCGTCTCCTCCACGTCGCGCCGCCGGACCGGGGCCGGGCGGCTGTCCGGGGGGACCGCCGGCAGCCGCAGGATGGCCAGGGCCCGGGCCGCCTCGGCGGCGGTGGGGGGGGCCAGCACCCAGGCGGCGGTGGTGCCCGGCGGCAGCGTGAGCTTGCTGGTCTCGCCCTCCAGATCCGCGCCGTCCGCGTCGACCTCGGTGACGGTGAAGCCGCCCATGCCGCGGACCACCACCCGATCGCCCACCGCCACCGTGGTGCGCCCGGTCCAGCGGCGGGGGCCGGCGGTCGCTGGATCGTCGGGTGGCCCGGGGGCCAGGAGGACGCGCAGATCGCCATCCCCCGCGGCCCCGGCCCAGGTGGTCACGCCCGCCGTCGTGTCTTCGCGAACCGGCCGGGGGCCCGCCGGGGTGAGGGCGGGGACGGCGGGTGGCAGCCAGACGGTGAGGTCGGCCGCGGGGGCATCGGGGTGGCGGGCCGGGACCTGCACGTCCGGCGTCGGCACCGGCTCGGGCTCGGGGGCCGACGAGGTGGTGCAGGCGAGCAGGGCCAGGCTGGAGATGAGGACGATGCGTTTCATCGGTCGGATGCTCGAGCTTGCCCCGAACGCCGGACCCATGTCCACGCGGATCCGGCGAGCGAACGATGCGCCCGACGACTTCGGTCACGGCTCGACGTGGACCCGGGTACGGCCCCAGCGCGCCAAGATCGAGCCGACCACCAGCACCGGCACGCTGACGCCGAGCGCGACCCCGCC
>CAZPJM010000242.1:0-7673 GCA_964586865.1 uncultured Enterobacteriaceae bacterium | reverse complement strand
GGCACGGCTACGCCTTCCGTCACCCGGACACCATCCGGGCCTTCGCCGGGGTGGCGCCGGGCCTGGGATGGCAAGCGGCTCCGCGCCCGCCACCTGGACGGGCGGAGCTGCCGGGAGCTGTGGTTCCTCCGGAACACGCTGTTCGCGCGGCACGGC
Organism: uncultured Enterobacteriaceae bacterium; assembly: GCA_964586865.1. Lineage (GTDB taxonomy): Bacteria > Myxococcota_A > UBA796 > UBA796 > REDI01. The sequence continues at coordinate 7,517 of CAZPJM010000242.1, read as the reverse complement.
TACGCCTTCCGTCACCCGGACACCATCCGGGCCTTCGCCGGGGTGGCCGACTACCGGCGGGACCCCACGGTGCACCAGGGCACGGCCGACCAGCACCTCAGCCGTCGGGACCGCAAGAACCTGCGCGCCATCCAGGAGCGCGAGCGGCGCTGTCGGTAGCGGGGCGCTCCGGGGGGCTCCCCCCGAATCAGGGGCTCGTGGCGGCCTCGGACAGGGCCTGCCGCAGGGCGGGTCGCTGCTCGGGGAAGCGGAGGGCGTCGTCGGGCAGCTCGGCGAGGCCCTCGGCATCCACCCAGCGCACCTCCAAGACCTCGGCGCCATCGGCCCTGGGCGTGGCCGGACCCGCCAGCGTGCAGGTGTGGGCCACGAAGCCGCGGGAGGGCACGCCGCAGGCCACGGGGCCCGCCCGCACGGTCAGGCCGGCCTCCTCGCGGGTCTCGCGGGCCGCCCCCACCGCGCTCGCCTCGCCGGGCTCCAGGTAGCCCGCCGGAAAGGACCACCCGTCGCGGGTGCGGACCAGGAGCAGCCGGCCCTCGTGGACCACGAGGCAGCCGGCGGCGCGGGGCGCATCCACCGGGGCCCCCGAGCGGCAGGGGGCGGGCTCGGCGGCGCCCAGGAGGGAGCAGGCCGGCGCGAGGAGGAGGAGGAGGAAGGCGAGGAGGGGGCGCATGGGGCCTCCGGGATCAGGGCGCCGCGGGGGGCGGCAGGACCAGACGGACGGTGCCCACCGGCTGGGCCCGGACGGTGGCCGAGGCGCTCCGGCCATCCAGGGAGGTGGCGGTCACACGCACCGCCCCACCGGCCGGCAGCAGGCGATCGAAGCGACCATCGGAGGGGCGGCTGGTCCAGGCCTCCCCGGCACGTTGCTGGACCGCATCCACGGTGACCACCGCCTCGACCGGGGTGCCGTCGGCCTCGACCACGTGGCCCGACACCCGGGGGCCGTCCAGGACCCGGTCCAGCAGGCTCGGCACGAGCGGGCGCAGGGCATCGATGCTGGCCCGCCGGAGCGTCGGGTCCACCGGGTTGTGATGGCTCCCCTCGACCACGTAGGCGGCGGTGCCGAAGCGGTGGGCCAGCCAGTCCTGATCCGAGCCGTCCACCGGGTAGATCATCCGCCGGACCCGCAGGGGCTTGCCCGAGGGCTGGACGGGCACGTCCGCCACGATCTCCTCGGCCAGACCCCAGAACAGGTGGGGCTCGGTCTGGGGCACGCCCTCGAGGCTGTAGGGCACCAGGATCATCGAGCCATTGGTGTGGAAGGAGAGGGCCGCGGCGAAGCGCAGGGCCTCGGCCAGATCGTGGACCATCCGGCTCTCGGGCTCGGAGAGCGGGTGGGGCCCCCGGTGGTGCGCCGCGTTGGGGAAGGACCGGCTGGCCTGCTCGTCACGGCCGAAGCCGAGGGGGAAGTTGCGGTTCAGGTCCACCCCCTCCCAGGGGCCCACCCGGCCGTCCGGGGTGGTGTCCCGGCCGTTCTTGCGCCCGCCGAACCGGGTGATCCGATGGACGACGTCGTTGCCGTCGGGGTTGACCAGCGGCACCACCCAGATGTCCAGGCCCTCGGCGCGCCGGGTCCAGGCCGGATCGGCGCCGATCCCCCGGAGCAGGCGCTGGGCGGCATCCAGGACGTACTCGGTCGCGAGGAGCTCGCTGCCGTGCATGGCGCCCTGGAGGAGGACGGCGGGCTCGTCGGGCTCGTACCTGGAGGGCTGGTCGGTGATCCGCAGCGCCAGGAGCGGGCGACCCCGGTGGCTCTGCTCCAGCTCGAACAGGTGGGTGTGCTCGGGGTACCGCTCGGCCCAGTCCCGGAGGATGACCTCGACCATGCCAGCATCCTTGTAGGATCGGGTCAAGTCGGGGCCCTCGGGGCCCACGGGGACACGCCCGGCAGCCGCCCGGACGTCGGGGTCCCAGGCCCAGAAGGGCACGAGGGGACGGACCTCGGGGGTGGCGCCGGCCTGACGCAGGCGGTCCAGCGCGGCCTGGTCGGGAAGGAGGAGCCCCAGATGGCCCCGTTCGTCGTAGGGCCAGGTGCCCAGGATGGTGGCAGCCAGCGCCTCGGGCACGAGGGAGCGCTCATCGGCCGGCAGCAGCACGAAGCGCTCCACGCCGAGGGGCGCGGCCGGGTCCCCGTCCACGGGGGCGTCGAGGGGCTCGGGGACCACCTCGAGCCGTCGGAGGGCGCTCGTGCCGTCGTCATGGACACGGATGCCGGCCCGGCCCGAGCCGCTGCCCGCGTCCTGGACCACGGCCGTGACCGACGCGCCGCCGTCCCGGGGGACCAGGGTGGCCCGCAGCACCCGGTCTCGGGCCTCGAGGGTGATCCGCACCGGGCGACCCCCCACGTCGGCCGGGACCCGCGGCCCGATGGGGAGCGTGACCCCGGCATCCCAGCGATCCCAGCGGATCCCCCGCCGGTCGATGGTGAGGCCCACGGCCGAGAGACCCTCGGGGTCCCCGCCAGGGGCATGTCGGGTGTGGGCCCGCAGCAGGACCGTGACGTTCGGACGCTCCGCCAGGTCCAGCTCAGCGTGGACGACCCCGTCGCGAAAGGCCGGCCCGGGTGGCACCAGGACGTCCATGTGGCCGGGCGCTCCGGCGGCCCGGGCCACGCCCGCGGCCCGCACGGCCCAGGTGCCGCGGGTGAGGCTCCCCGGAGGCAGCGCCCCGTCGAGGACCACCACGGGCTCGGGCCCGGCAACGGCCCGGCCCCCCGGCGTCAGGGCCATGAGCAGGGCCGTGAGCAGTGCGCGACGGATCATGAAGGTCCCTGGACCGCCCGGCGAGAGGCGGCCCCATCACTCCCGACGATGGGCGGCCTCCCAGGTTCCCGGGAGCCCGGACAGGGTGAGATCCACATCATCGGTGTTGCGGTAGGGGCGCACCACCTGCCAGAGCCAGCGGTAGCCGTCCCGCCCGAGCCGCTCCTGGGCGTCGGGGCCGTGCTGCACGTTGAAGTGCCAGTGGCCGGTCTGGCCGAACTCGTTGGTCCAGCCGAGGGCCTGCAGCACCACCGAGTCCTCGTCCATGGGGAAGGAGCGGACATTGCGCTTGTAGCTGTCGGTCATCTCGCCGCCCCAGGCATTCGGCGCGTTGGAGGTGTAGTAGATCCGCATCGGCACGCCGAGCTCGTGGAGGGCCGCCCCCACGCCCTGCATGGCGTTGGGCCCCAGCATGTCGCCCTTGAGGGTCACCACCCGCCCGCCGGTCCAGAGGTTGCGGATCCAGGCGTAGTGGCCGGCATCGCGGAGCCACGAGGTGGCGCCCGACTCGCTGGGCTCGAGGGTGCGGGTGTAGTGGCGGTGCATGACCCGGTTCAGGGAGCGCCGCGTCCGGCGGTACACGTCGACCAGGGGATCCCCCTCCCACTCGGCGGCGATGACCCGGTCGGCCTCCTCGGCATTGGCCGGATCCCAGAGCGCCACGAAGGCCTCGGGGGTCTCGGCGTGCTTGACGAAGGCCTGGTTGACGCGGTGGATGTGGACGACGATGGCGTCGTAGTCCATGAGGAAGAGCAGCTCGGACCGCGCCACGGCGGCGAAGGTGTAGTTCTGGTCCGAGCCCACCCCGAGCAGGGCCCCCCCCCGGTGGCGCAGGTAGGGGTAGGTGACGTGGCCGCGGTCCTCGTTCGGGTAGATGTAGTGGGTGGGATCCTTGCAATCGACCTTCGAGTAGCCACGGCGGCCGTCGGTGCACTCGGGGATCTCGTCGATGGCGTCCTCGGCGATGCCGGCCAGGATGGCCCGGGCGGCGTCCGACAGCGGCGCCGGGGGGGCGGGCTCGGGCGGCGGTTCGGCCGTCCAGCGAGGGGGGAAGGTGTGGAGGACCGGCCCTTCGCTGGCGCAGCGCACCCCGTGGCCATCGCGGCGGCTGGTCTTGCGCAGGTCGGTGCGCCAGGCCGGGGTGGTGGTGGAGGCTGGCTCGTCGAAGCTGCCCCCGCGGACGACGCGGCTGATCCGCCCCTTGCACATGGGCGCGCCATCGCAGGGGCCGAGGGGGTCCCACCCCTGGCAGGCGGCGCCACAGTCCTCGCGGAGTCGACCGGGCATGGTGCGGGTGAACTCGGCCACATTGCCGAGCAGGTTGCGGAAGCCCCGCACCGTCTCGCCCTCGGTGACCGGTCGGGGCCCGTCGCCGCAGCCGGCATGCCGGGCGATGGCGCACGAGGGGGTCGGATCGCCGGGGCCCTCGCTGGGGGTCAGGTCCTGGCGGGGCCCGTCCAGGCCCCGGGCGGCGCGCTCCCACTGCCACTCGGTGGGCAGCACCTTGCCCCGGTAGGCGCAGTAGGCCATCGCCTCGACGTAGGTGAGCGGGGTGGCGGGCAGCGCGGGATCGTCGGCCAGCCGCACCGGCCCGCACGCTCCGGCATCGACGCACGCCTGGTAGTCGGCGACGCTCGCCTCGTGCGCGTCGAGGTAGAAGGTGGACAGGGAGACCAGCGCGGGCTCCCCGCCGGGGGCGCCGCGGCCGTCGCCCACCAGCACCGGTCCGCCCGGGACGCACACCATGCCGGCCGGGGGGTCGAGGCAGGGAGCCACGGCGCCGTCGAGGTGGAGGTCCGGGACCCGGCTGGCCAGGGCCGCCAGCTCCCCGGTCGAGACCCGCGTCGACACGGCCACCGGCCCGTCGGCCTCGGCGAGGGAGCCCACCAGGTCGGACACGGTGGCCTGGCACAGGGTGGGCCCGGGCGCGGGGCAGCCCTCGACCGGCGGGACCGGGGTCCCGTCCACGGGGGGGACCGCCTCGGGGTCGGCGTCGTAGAGGGTGAAGCCGCCCGCGTGTGGGCCCATGCGGGCCACCCGCCGCGGGGAGGCGTGCGGGGCCCCCACCATTACGTCGGTGGGCAGGTGGTCCCGGCCGTCCACCGTGGCCACCGCCAGCAGGCGCACGGGGGTCTGGGGCGCCACTGAGGCGAGGATGCGAGCCAGGGTGGGCCCGTCGAGGGAGGCCGGAACCGCCAGGAGCGGGCTGTCCGGCAGGTCCTCTGCGAGATCGACCAGGGCCTCCACCCCGTGGCCGGTGGGGCCGTGGGGAGGGGCGGAGCGGACGGTGGACAGGGTGAGCATGCCCTCGCCCACCTGGACCGCGTCGGCGGTGACCTGCACGTGCACCGGGCCGGGGTCCTCTCCCGGCTCCACCGGCAGGCGGGGCACCCCGTCGAGGGGGCGGTCGAGGGCGGGCACGCCCAGCAGGCGCCGCCCGATGGCCCGCGCGGTGGCCGGGTCCACGTCGGGATCATCCAGGAGGGCCCGGGTGGCGGCGGCGGCCAGCCCCGGGCGCCCCTCGGCAGCGGCGAAGGTCTCCACGTCGGCCAGGCCCAGATCCGCGAAGCCGCAGGCGGCATACACCTCGCGCCGCTCGGCCAGGCGGGGGGCGGCCTCGAGCCGCTCCGCATCCACCCCCGCCGGGCAGACGGCGGCCCAGGCCTCGGGGTCGACCGGGCCATCGGGGGCGGCGAGCCAACCGGCGAGGCCATCCGCGACCTTGCACTGGCCCGCCACCAGGGCGGCGGTGGCCCCGGGCTGGTCGTCCGGGAGGGCATCCAGGCTCGCCGACAGGGCCTCGGAGGTGCAGGTGGCCCGACACGCGGGCAGGGCGACGAGGGCCAGGGCGACCAGGAGAAGGGGGCGCAAGGGGGCTCCAGGGAAGGACGGCACCACCCTACGCAGACCCCTCGATCGGGTCAATCGCGGAGGGGGCGCTCGGCGCGACCCCCGGCGGCCCCGGGACGCTACCCCGGACGGACGGCGGAAGGCAGGGTGACGCCGACACCGTGGACCTCGAGGCGGCCGCCCCGGTACCGGGCGTGCCGGACCCGGAGGTGGCCATCCGACAGGCTCGCCAGGCGCGAGTGGGCCTGGTGCGAGGTGACGCGGATGGCCTCCCGCCAGTCGCCGCTCCGGGGACACGGGCGATCGATGGCCAGCCAGCCCGTGTCGGCGTGGGCCGGCAGGGCACGCCGCAGGGTGCGATGCCGCACACCGTCGTAGTGGACGTCCACCCACCAGCGCCAGCCGAGGGTCGTGCCGCCCCCCAGGAGCGCCGCCAGATCCAGCACGGCCTGACCATCTTCGGTGGGATCCCCCTCCTCGAGCCAGATCCGCGCCCGAACCGGGTGGAGATCGGCGGGCGAGAAGCCGTGGGCCATCAGGTGCTCCATCCAGGGCCCGACCATCCTCCGGACGGGCGCCTCGTGGGGGAGGCGACGCTCCAGGGGCACCACCGAGACGGCCGAGCGCGGGACCGGAGAGGGACGGGCCCCGGGGGCCACGGGACGGGTGGAGATGGTCGCGGTCATGAAGGCCTCCCGGCGCCTCCACGGATGTGATGCACGCTACGTGCCAGTCTGCCCCCCCGCGCCCTTCGACCGCCTGCAACCCGCGTTTCTCACCCGTCGCGGGACGGGACCAGCTCGTGGCCGATCTCGGGAGGAGGCGGGGGCGGCTCCGCCGGAGCCGTCTCCCGACCGAAGACGGTGAGAAGGACGGTACCAAGAGCAACCAGGAAGCAGAGCGTCAAGAAGGCCATCACCACGAACCGTCCATCCCGGAACCAGGGGGTCTTCTCTTCGGTCATGGCGAAGCCTCGGGTGTGGGATCCGGCCCACCAGGGTGTGCCTCATCACCCGCCCGGTCGGATCCGGAAGCGGTGAGGGCCCGGGCCTGGTCCAGCGAGGCGGCACAGCGGAAGCCGAAGTGGTGGTAGGGCTGATTGGCCGGGAAGTGGTGGCGGCGGTTGGCCCCGGTGGCACAGCCGGCAGGCCAGTACCACGATCCCCCCTTGACCAGCTTGGTCTCGCTGGACGTGCAGGTGTCCTGGCCCGGACAGGGACCGGCGGGGTCCACGCCCGCACAGGCCTCGCCGCAGGCCGCATACGGCTGATACCAGTCCGCCACCCACTCCTCGGCGTTTCCGATGATGTCGTACAGGCCGTCATGACCCGGCCGGGAGCCCACCGGCAGCGGTCGGCCCTTCTCGGGGTGGCTGCCCCGCTTGGGGGTGCCGCAGCCCCGGCCGCTCTCGTCCATGATGACCGCCTTGTCGCAGTCGGCTGGCGCGTCGCCCCACGGGTGCAGGCCTCCGCCGATCCGGGCGGCCTTCTCGAACTCGGCCTCGGTCGGCAGCCGCTTGCCCCGGGCCCGGCAGTAGTCGCGTGCCTCGTACCAGGACAGGCCGGTCATGGGCAGATCGGGCCTCCGAAAGTCCAGGTAGTTGGGCTTGCGGGGCGGGCAGGCCCCCTCGAGGACACAGGCTTGGTACTCGGTATAGGTGACCTCGTGGCGGTCCAGGTAGAACGACGAGACCCACACCTCGGCGGCCGGGCTCGCGTTGTCCCGGGACCACTTGATCTCGTACTGGTCGCAGGCGTGCTCGCCGTCCAGCCCGCGGATGAAGGGCCCCCCATCGAGACAGACCATGCCTGGGACAGGGACGTCGCCGGGGCAGGGCGGCATGGGGGTGCCGTCGGGAGCGGTGGGGACCGGGTCGGGGGGGGTGGCCTCGGGGCTGGGCGAAGC
>CAZPJM010000241.1:0-7682 GCA_964586865.1 uncultured Enterobacteriaceae bacterium | reverse complement strand
CTGGCCGACCACGTCGCAGACAGCGCCCTCGGTCCCGACGCCCGCAAGGCCCTCACCGACCGGCTGGGCCTGTCGACCCCGGCCGCCCCCGCCGAGACCGCCGCCGAGCCCACGGCCGACGCCGACGCCCTCCCCTCCGGCCGCTTCTTCAGGGAGGGCTGCGACCCGAGCAGGGACCCGATCCCGGGAGTGCCCGCCGCCGGGCCCTGGACCGAGGCGCACGTGGCGATCGCCGTCGACGCCCACGTCAACGACCTGGGCGAGCGCATCGACGCGCTGACCTCCCCCGGCTGGGGGACCGACCCCGAGAAGGAGCTGGCCGCCCACCTGGCCCAGCTCGGCCTGTCGCGCGGCAAGCAGCGGGTCCTCGACGCCTTCCAGGCCGAGCACGGCCACACGCTCCAGTTCCGCCTCCAGGAAGCCCGCACCCGCGGAACCCTCGATGAGGTGACCGCCAACGCCACCCTCCGCAGCGTGGACCGGGACGGCCTTGGCGTCGAGGCGCTGGAGCTCCGCGGCGAGGCCGACGCCGGCCGCTGGGACGACGTGCTCATCACCGCTGCCCGGCTCGATGCGGCCCAGCGCAAGGCGATCCTGGACGACCAGGACACGATGGCCCACCTGCGGACCCGAGCCCCCGACGACCGGGCCTGGGACCTGCTCCGCCGCAGCCTCACCGGCGAGGTCACCGACGCCGAGTTCCTGGATGACGACCGGGGCCTGGTCGACTGGTTCGACGGGTGGACCGACGGGGGATGGGAGGCATTCGGGGCCGATACTCTGGGCATGCACCCCATCATCCACCGGATGGACCTCCTGACCGAGAGCGGGTCCGGCGTCTCCGAGACCCTCGCCAGCATCCTGCCCGGGGCCGAGTACGAGGTGGACGCGGACCGGGTGCTGAAGGCCCGCCACGAGGGCCTGGAAGGCGATGATCTCCGCGAGGCCCGGGCCGCCCTGGTGAGCGGCCGCGACGGTCGCCATCGCCTGGACCGGGGACAGGGCGGGCGCGGGTTGGGCTCATCGTTGTCCGGGAGGGACGACCAGCGCGCCAGGCGGGAGTACGAGCTGCTCGACCGCAAGGAGCAGGGCGAGATCACGGCGGCCACCGACGACCTGTTCACCACCGACGCCTTCGCCCGGGACAAGCTCGCCAAGATGAGCGACCAGGACCGCGAGGCCCTGGCCAGCGACCCGGCCTTCCGCGCCGAGCTCGCCACCTGGGTGAAGGACGACCCCGGCGCGGCCGACGCCCTGTTCGGCACCCTGGACGACGGCGAGGACAGCATGCGCGCGGGCCTCGCCGAGGCGGAGGGCCGGGGGGTCGACTGGAGCTTCATGGGGCGCGACCCCTGGCAGGCCGCACGGACCCTGGGTGCCCGCTCCGAGGCCGAGCTGGCGACCATCGCCGCGGATCCCGACCTGCGAGGCCGCTTCGTGCGCGCCGCCGCCCACGATCCCCGTGCGCTGGCCCAGGTCCGGGCCCTCTTCGCCGCCGTCGACGGCACCTCGCGGTCCGCGACCTCGTCCAACGGCACCGGGACCGCCGACGGCCCCGCGACCGACGGCACCGGGACCGACGGGGCACCCACCCCACCCGGGTCGACGGCTGCCCAGGCCCCCGACCTGGACCTGTTCGTCGCCCGGTGGGAGGCACGGCTGACCGCCGACTTCAACGGCGGCACCGAGGAGGACCGGGTCGGCTCGCTCCTCGCGCTGGCCGACGAGGTCCGGCAGGCCCCACGAAGCACGGAGACCTGGACGTCGCGGGACCTGAAGCAGCGGCTGCGTGGCCCCGTCATGAGCGCTGCGCGCGCCCGCTACATGGACTCGGGCGGCGTTCACGGCCAGGCCGAGCTGAACCTGTACGAGCGGGCCTTCGACATGGCCCTCGAGGGCGACGCGCTCAACCTCGCGGACCGCCTCCTCCGGGAGCGCGGCGACGGGGGGACCACCATGCTGGACGCCATCATCGACAACGCCAGCGACGAGACGGTCGCGAGGAAGTGGGCCTCGCTCTACCACCCCTCCCTGCAGGGCGACGCCCCCTACCGCGACGCCTACCGGGCCTACGTGAGCGCCCGGGAGGCGGCGGGCGTGGACGAGGACTTCGTGGGCCGGCCGCCCACGGAGCTCCTCACGGCCCGCGCCCGCCTGATGAGTCACCCGGTCGGCATCTCCGAGGGCGTCCGGCAGGTCCCCGCCCTGCTCCGCGCCTTGTCCGCCTGGGAGAACGACCGCTCCTCCCTCGGGGCAGCGTCGTGGGAGCGCCTGCAGGCCAAGCTCGAGGCCCGGATCGAGGCCCTCCCGGCCGATGTGGTCCACGACCTCCTGCAGGTCCCCGAGGTCGATCGGTCGGTGGTGTGGCGACCGGGCAACCAGGCCGAGCTGACCCTGCACCGCGCCTCCTCCGGTGTCTCGCGGTCCTCGGGGGAGACCTCCCTCTTCTTCGAGCAGCTCACCACCACCGACAACGCCTCCGCCCTGCATGCCCTCGCCTTCGCCGACGTGGCCCGGACCGTCGACCTGGCCGCCCTGGACGACGACACCCTGAAGGCGCTCCGGCAGATGCACGGCGAGGTCGAGCTGACCCGCAAGGACTACGAGGCCGCCCGCAAGGCCGCCGCCGACGTCGCCGCCACCGCCATGAGCCTGGCCATCACCGGCGTGGCCGCCGCCCTGACGGGCCCGGGAGCCGTGCCCATCGGCGCCGCCCTGCTCACCAGCGCGGCGTCCGGCCTCGGCGAGATCGTCATCCGCGAGGCGGTCATGGGCTCGGGCTACGACAGCGAGGACGGGCTGCGGAAGCTCATGGTGGACCTGCTCTTCGAGGCGGCCTCGGCCGGGCTGGGCGACGTCGCCAAGCACCTGGGCCCCGAGGGGGTCTCCGCCTACCGCAAGAAGCGCGGCTTCCCAGGCTTCATCGGCGCCGCGCAGGGTCAGCTCGAGGCCCGGCTGGGCGAGAGCGGCGCCAAGGCCGCCCAGCTCGTCGTCCAGGCGGGCGTGAACGCCAGCCTGGACGATCTGGAAGCGGCCGCCCAGGACGCCATCGACGAAGCGCTGCTCACCGGCTCGCTGCAGCGCGCCCTGGACAAGGGGTCGACCACCCTGCAGGCCCAGCTCGCCACCCTGCCAAGAGACCTCGTGAAGGAGCTGGTCGGCGAGACCCTGAAGCAGGCCGGCAAGAGCAAGAAGGCCAAGGCCGAGAACAAGGACGCGGATGGCGCCGCAGCCGGAACGGACGCCCCGGCCTTCCACGCGCTCCTGGCCGCGCGGCTCGAGGGGGGTCCGAAGGCCGTGCGCAAGGCGGCGCTCGAGAGCCTGGCGAAGGAGGGCGCCGGGCTCACCGCGCAGGAGCTGACCGAGTGGGCGCAGACCGGTGAGCTCGGCCTCACCGAGGATGACGTCACGGCCCTGCTGCAGAAGGTGGGCCAGGCCGGGCTGAAGGCCGGGGTCAAGCACGCGGGCGGCGCCCTCGGCAAGGCGGAGGCGGATCGGCGAGGGCTGCGCCGACGCGCCGAGGCCGAGGCGTGGCTCGCCACGTCCGGAACGACCACCTCGCCCGAGGAGGCTCGGGCCTTCGCGAGCTGGGTGGCGGCCAACCAGCGGAGCCTCGAGGGGGGCTGGACCGGCCTTGATGACCGCGCCCTGTCGGCCGCCCATGCCCGGTTCCGCCGAGAGCTCTGGGAGCCGCTCGCGCTGGAGATCGAGCTCGCCGGCCGGCAGAAGGCGGCCCAGGACGCCCCCGAGACGTTCGCCGCCTGGCGGACGTGGGTGCTGGAGGGCGACCACGAGGGCCCGGACCGCCTCGAGAAGAAGCCCTTCAGCGACTACCGTCGGGAGCAGCCCGCGCTCCAGGACACCCTCCGCGAGACCCGGGCCTCGCAGGCCTACCGGGCGCTCCCGCCCGTGGCCCGGGCCTGGTTCGAGCACCTCGCGACGACCGAGCCCCAGAGCCTGCGACCCGACAGGAAGGACCACGGCCCCCTCCTCGACCTGGACGACGCGGGCGTGCGCGGTCGCTTCCTCGACGAGGTGGTCGAGCGCAGCACGGCCCAGAGCCGGCGATGGCTCCACGAGCACGCCCGGGACGTGGGCGACGAGGACAAGGCCGAGTTCATCCGCCGCAACGCCGAGCGCTGGGTCCGCATCGGCGATCTCTCGGATCCGGACGATCCTGACGCCCGCCAGCAGCTCATCGATTACGCCGACGCCGAGTTCGAGGCCTTCTCGCGCCAGGTGCGCCGCCTGGAGTCGGTCTCCGGCGCCGCCCGCTAGAGAGGCGCGGGCCCGCCACGAGGCGGCGCCGCGCTATGGGCCCTCGTGCTCCCCTGGATCCGCCGGCTCCTCACCCTGCTCGTCGTCGCCGCCGCCACCGCGGGCGGCGCCCTGTGGTGGCTCTACGACGGGGACCTCCGCCAGGGGGTGGCGCCCGTGGTCGAAGACGTGGCCGAGGGGATCGACGCGGGCATCGAGCCCGAGACCCCGGGGAACGACCAGCGCACCGGCCCGTGACCCTCGGCATCTCGTGTGCATACTCCAGGTGTTGCCCGGAGACGCCATGCGGATCGCCCTCGCCGCCCTCGCCCTCGCCCTGCCCCTCGGCGGCTGCCAGAAGGCCGTGGAGCCCCGCTCCCCCGTCCCCGAGACCGACCCGTCGACGGCCTACGAGGCCCTGTTGATGCGGGTGGTCACCGAGGACGGCTACGTGGACTGGACCGCGCTCCGACAGAACCCCGAGCCGCTCGACCGCTACGTGGCCTGGCTCTCCCGCAAGGCCGCCATCCCCGAGGACCGCGACGCCGCCCACGCCACCTGGCTGAACGCCTACAATGCCTGGACCCTGCTGGGGGTGCTGGACAACGGCGTCCCTGACAGCGTCCGCGACGTGAAGGGCTGGCTCCCCAAGAAGGGGGCGGGCTTCTTCTACGAGCAGACCTTCAGCCTGGGCGGCCAGCGCGTCAGCCTCTACACCGCCGAGCACAAGCACATCCGCAGGGGCTTCGAAGACTGGAGGGATCACGCCGCCCTGAACTGCGCCAGCGCCTCCTGCCCGCCGCTGCGCCGCGAGCTGTACGACCCGGCCCGCCTCGACGAGCAGCTCGACGACCAGGCCCGACGCTGGGCCATGGACCCGGTCCGGGGCTGGTACGTCGACGGAGAGGTCGTGGTGTTCTCGCCCCTCTTCGAGTGGTTCCGGGGGGACTTCCCCACCGAGCAGCCCGGTGGGCTGTGCCAGCTCATGGCCCGCCACGCCGAGTCGGGACGCCAGACCACCCTCATGGACATGGCCGAGAAGGGCTGCCCCCGAGACTTCTTCGAGTACGACTGGCGCCTCAACCGCCCCACGGTCCGCGGCCAGGTTCCGCCGCGTCAACAGGACGGGTGACGGCTCCGTGACCCTTTCCCCAGGATGACGCGGGGTCCGGTTGGCAGGTGCAGAGGGCGGGTTACGGTGCACGACCGCGCCCGGCGTGCGACGATGACCCGGTCCAGCACGCCCTCGCGCCCTCCCCCCCGCCCCAGGAGCGCCCATGGCGGCACACCGCGAAAAGCCCCCCTGGCTCAAGGTCCGGATGCCCGGATCGCCGCGCTACCACAAGATCAAGCAGCGGGCGCGCACCCTCCGCCTCGCCACCGTGTGCGAGGAAGCCCGCTGCCCCAACATCGGCGAGTGCTGGGAGGACGGCACCGCCACCTTCATGGTCATGGGCGACACCTGCACCCGCGGCTGCCGCTTCTGCGCCGTGAACACCTCGGCGCGCCCCAACCCCCTCGATCCGATGGAGCCGTACAACCTGGCCCAGGCCATCCAAGAGATGGATCTCGACTACGTGGTCATCACCTCCGTCGACCGCGACGACGTGGACGACGGTGGCGCCGGCCACTTCGCCGACTGCATCCAGCAGGTCCGGGCCCACAGCCCCAAGACCCTGGTCGAGGTCCTCACCGGCGACTTCCAGGGCAACGTGGGTCACCTGCTCAAGGTGGTCATGGCCGAGCCCGACGTGTTCGCCCACAACGTCGAGAGCGTCGAGCGCCTCACCCCGCGGGTACGCGATCCCAGAGCCTCCTACCGCCAGTCCCTGGACGTGCTGGCCAATGTGAAGACCATCGACCCGGAGCGCTACACCAAGTCCTCCATCATGGTGGGCCTGGGCGAGACCGAGGCCGAGGTGGTCCGGACCATGCGTGACCTCCGCGACGTGGGCGTCGACTTCCTGACCATCGGCCAGTACCTCAAGCCGGCGCGCAAGCCCCAATACCTGGACATCGAGGAGTGGGTGACCCCCGAGCAGTTCGACGCCTACGAGACCATCGGGCTCGAGCTCGGCTTCCGGTACGTGGCCAGCGGCCCGCTCGTCCGGTCCAGCTACAAGGCTGGCGAGTTCTTCATCCGCCGCTTCCTCGAGACCCAGCGCGCCCAGGGCGCGTAGGAGGCCCGATGGCCAGCCTGTCCACCGCCGCGGGCCTCCGCCGCCTGCTGGCCGAGGCCCTCGCTGCGGATCCCGCCCGGGTGCTCCTGGGCGAAGAGATCGCCCGCTCGGGCGGCGCCGGGGGCGTCACCGCCGGGCTCGTCGACGACCACCCCGACCAGCTCATCGAGACCTCGGTGGCCGACCGGGGCGCCCTGGGCTTCGCGGTGGGCCTGGCCCTCTCCGGCCGCAAGCCCGTCGTGGCCATGAGCGACAGTGGCCGCCTGGCCGCCGGCCTCGAGGTCCTGGCCGACGCCGCCGCCATCGCCCTGGACGGCGAGTTCCCCGTCCCGCTGGTGGTCCGGGTGCCCGCTGGCGGCCAGGCCGGCCCCCGTGTCGATCGCCCCATGGCCCGCGCCCTCGCCGCCGTGCCCGGGCTCACCGTGCTCTGCCCCGGGACCGCCGGGGGGGTTCTGGGCGCCTGGCAGGCCGCCCTGCAGGCCCGCTCGCCCACCGTCCTGCTCGAGGCCCGCAGCCTCCTCACCCGCCGCACCGAGGCCCCCACCCCGGTGCAGCCCGGCCGGCTCCAGCCCATCGCCGAGGGCGTCCACGTCACCCTGGTCTCGTGGGGCTCCGGCGTCCGGGCCGCCCTCGACGCCCGCGAAGCCCTCGCCGACGACGGCCTCTCGGTCGAGGTCCTCGACCTGGTCAGCCTCGCCCCCCTCGATGGCGAGGCCCTCGGCGCCCGGGTGCGTGACACCGGCCGCCTCGTGGTGGTCGACGCCCCCGAGGGCCCCTTCGCCGGCCCCGTCCTCCAGGCCGCCACCGACGCGGCCTTCCTCTACCTCGAGGCGCCCCCGGTCGCCGTCTCGTCCGATGTGGGCGAGATCGTCCGGCAGACCCGCGCCACCATCCACTACTGAAGGCCCCCCGAGGGCCCCGGAGTCCCCCCCATGGCGTTCGTGTTCGAGCTCCCCGAGATCGGTGAGGGCGTGGTCGAAGGTGAGATCGTGGCCTGGAAGGTCCAGGTGGGCGATGCCGTCAAGCGTGACGACCCCTTCTGCGAGATCATGACCGACAAGGCCACGGTCGAGATCTCCTCGCCCACCGCCGGCACGGTCACCAAGCTGCACGGGGAGCCGGGCGACATCATCAAGGTCCACGAGCCCCTCGCCGAGATCGACACCTCGGGGGCGCCCGCCCCGGCCGCCGAGCCCGACAGCGCCCCCACCGAGGCGCCGGCCCCGGCCCCCCCGCGAGAGGCCC
>CAZPJM010000240.1:0-7686 GCA_964586865.1 uncultured Enterobacteriaceae bacterium | reverse complement strand
CCGCCGGCCCAGGCGGCGGCCGCGGGGGACGGGGAGGGCGCGGCGGGCGAGCCGGAGGCTGGCGAGGTGGCCCGGGTGCTGGGCACCACCCTGGACGGCTGGGTGGACCCGGTGGAGCTGGCGGCGGCGTATGCGGACGAGGCTGTCTGGAGCCGGCCCGAGTGGGTGCTGCACGGGCTCGACGGCCAGGCCATGCGCGAGCGGGCCCACCCCCTCCGGGCCTGGCTCCGCGCCCCCACCGAGGAGGGGTTGCTGGCCCTGCGCCAGCACCCGAGCTGGCCGGTGCTGGGGGCGCCCGACCCCTTCCTGGCGCAGGCGGCCGGGCAGGACCCCCTCCGGCTCGGCTACATCGCCCGGTACGGCGAGGCGCCTCCGGGCGCGACCGGCGAGGTGCTGCGTCGGGCGGTCCAGGGGTGCCTGGTGGCCCTGGCGACCCGCCCGGCAACCGACCTGGCCGAGGGCCTGGGGCAGACCGCCCGGCTCGTCGCCTTCGAGGAGGTGTGCGCGGTGCATGCCGACGTGGCCCTGTGGCGGGAGACCGCCCCGCCGGGCGTCGCGGTGGGGCCCCTGCGCGACGCGGTGGACCCACTGCCCCTGCTGCACGAGCGCCTTCACGAGCCGGCCACCGCCACCTACGCCCTGGCCCGGGCCGCCGCCGATCCGGGGCTCCGTCAGCGGCTGCTGGCCCCGGGCGCCCTCGACCACCTCACGGCCGAGCACCCGCCCGCGGTGCGCCTCCAGGCCGCCCACGCCCTGGAGCACGGGGGCCTGCCGCCCGAGCGGGCCCACTTCGAGACCCTGCACGCCGTGCAGACCGGCGTCGACCTGCCCCCCGCGGCCCTGGCCGCCCGGGTGGCCGCCCTGCCACCCGCCCTCCAGGCGAGCCTGGGCCGGGACCGCCTGTCCCGCCTCGAGGCCTGGCAGGCCGGCGGGCAGGCCGCGGCCCATGGCGACGCGGTGGACCGGGCCGTCCACGGGGCCTTCGCGGCCGATGCGCTGCAGGCCGGGCACGGCGACGCCCTCGCCGAGGTGGAGGCCTCGGGGGAGGCCATGGAGGCGGTGGTCAGGCTGGTGGACCGCCTCGGGCGGGCGGCCCAGGCGGCGGATGCCCAGGCGGCGCTCGAGGCCTGCACCGGTGCCCGGGCGCGGCTCCGGGAGGCGGCGCCCGTGGTGGACCCGGGCCGGGCCGAGGCCTTCGTGCGGGCGGCCTTCGCCCTGGCGGCGCGCCGGCTGGAGACGTCGGGCACCGGGGTGCGCACCCTCCTCGCCGCGCTGCCCGACCCCCACGCGCGGCGCCGGGTGGCGCAGATGCTCGGCCGGGAGGACGACGCGGTGGGGGCGGCCAGCGACCGGGTGGCCCGCCGGCGGGAGGCCGCCGGCACGCCCCTGTTCGGCCAGGACCGCATCGGCTTCGATGCCCTGTTCGAGCGGGCCGCCGCCCATGGGGCCGCCCTGGCCGGTCTGCTGCCCCAGGACCCGTCCGGGGCGCTGGTAGAGGCCAACAGGTTCCTCGCCCTGCGGTCGGAGGCGCGCCGGGAGCATGACTTCACCGAGGAGGACGTGGAAGACCTCCGCACCACCCTCCACGAGGCCTTCCAGGCCCTGGCGGGTCCGCTGGGGGCGGTGCTGGAGCAGATTGGCGACGAGAACCGCGCCAAGGCCATCGTAGAGACCATCGGCTTCCGCTCCATCGCCCAGCTCCTGGGGCGGGACCGGGAGGGGGTCGACCCGCGGGTGGTGGACGCCGAGTACACGGTGGAGCGCCGCTTGCGCGACACCTTCAAGTCACTGGTGGACGGAAACGGGCCGCGCGCCGCCGACCAGATCGAGCACGCCCTCACCGCCGCCACCGAGCGCCACGACACCCTCGCCGCCGGCCAGGCCCCCCTCGGCCCCACCGATGCCCCCCTCGACCACCTGCTCCATCGCTACGGCGCCCTGTTCGGCATCGCCCTGGCCGATCACGCCGCCCGCGCCGGCCTCGCCGACGCCCTCGAAGCGGTCCTGGGCCCCCTCGGCCCGGGCCGCGCCGCACCCGGTCCCGACCTGCCCGAGCCCGCCGAGCTGGGGGATGGGTTCTGGCGCATCGACGACGCGCCCATCGCCGGGGTGAGCACCCTCCGCTCCGAGGCCGACAAGGTCGTCGCCACCGAGGCCCACGTCGCCTGCTTCACCCGGCACCTCGACACCATCCGCGACGCCTACTGGGACGGCCAGGCCGAGAAGGCGATCCTGGTCCACCAGGGCCAGCTCGGGCGCAGCGGGGGGCTGGGTCGGGTGCTCGCGGCCTTCCGCGCGACCCACGGCTACACCCTGGCCTTCGCCCTGCGCGAGCTCCACGCCCGGGGCGACGTGAAGGACGGGACCGTCGATGCCTCCACCCGCGCCGAGGACACCGAGCGCTCCCCCCTGACCCGGGATCTGCTGGGCCTGGCCGGGGCGAACCAGTGGACGGAGGTCCTGGCGCGCCTGCAGACCCTTTCCGGACCCGAGCGCGAGGACCTGCTGGGCGACCGCGCCACCCTGGGCGAGCTGCGGGAGGCCACGTCGGACGACGCCACCTGGGACCTGGTGTACCGCTCCATCCAAGGGACCGTGGACGACAGCGAGTTCGTCGCGCTCCAGGGGCAGCAGGAGGGCTGGTCCACCTGGCTCGGCCTGACGGATGCCATCGACGCCCAGGCCATCCTGGCCCGCAAGGACGCGGGCCTGGACGATCCGGAGACCCGTACCCTCGCCCAGGCTGCGCGCCTGGTGGATCCCGACATGCAGGCGGCCCTGGACGACGCCGAGGGGGGGCGCGGATTCCTGGCGGGCTGGAGCGGCGCCGATGAATCGCGCACCGCCACCGAATATGGCCTGATGGGAGACAGTGTCCTGGCCACCCTGGTCCCGCGCCACGACGACAGCATTCGGGGCCGCGATCAGGAGGCGCTGGGCCTGTGGGACCCCACCGTGTGGTGGCACGACGGCCTGTCCTCCCTCGCGGCCGTCCAGGACGTGCTCACGGGCCTCTCGGCGTCCCAGCGGGAGCAGGTGGCGGCCGATTCCGAGGCCCGTCGGATCCTGGACCACCTCACCGAGCACGACCCCGGTGCCCGACGGGAGCTGTTCGGCCTGCTGGTCGAGGGGACCGCCAGCGAGGCGGCGGCCCTGGAGGCAGGGGCGGGGACCGGGGTGGACTGGAGCGCCAGCCCCGGCCGGGCCGTGGAGCACCTGGCCAGCCAGGACGACGAGGGGCTGTGGCTCATCGCCACCGACGGCCTCCGCGCCCAAGCCTACCTGGACGCCACCGCCAGCGACCCGACGGCCCAGGCCGAGGTCCGCACCCTGCTGCGGCTGGCCCTGGAGCGGGGCGGGGCCGCTCCGGACGGGATCGCACCCTCCACGGCCGATGACGCCGAGCTGTTCGAGGCCCGCTGGCTCGCCCGACTGCGGGCGCTCCCGAGCCTGGATGCGCCGCGGGCGCTCGGGGTGCTGACGGCGTGCGCCGAGGCCTGGGCCAGCGCCCCAGGGGCCATCCGCCAGGACGAGGACCTGCGCGGGGAGCTCATCGAGGCCGCACGTGCCGCATCCAGCGGCTGGTTCGCGCTCCTCGACGACGACCCGGTCCGCCTGTTCATCCGGGCCCTGGACGGCGCGACCGACGCCATCCCGGGGAGCGTCCACGCCCGACTGGCCCACCTTCCCGAGGCCGAGCTGCGCGCGGTGGCCACGGACGCCGCCCGGGCGCGCGGCTTCGAGGAGGCCTCGGGCGATGACCCGGGCGTGCGGCGGCTCCTGGAGCAGGCGCGGACGATGGCCCGGCGCGAGGAGGCCCTCTCCCGTGTGGATCAGGCGCTCCTCGAGGTGCAGGACGATGTACGACCGGGGGTCCTCGAGGCCCGGGATCTCGCCGCGCGGGAGCTGCGGTACGCCGAGCGCGGGGTGTTCGTCGAGCGGTGGACCGCGCGGATCGCCCACCTGCCCGCCGCCGATCCCGCCCAGGCCGAGGCGACCCTCGACGAGCTGCAGGCCGCCCTGGCCGCCGATCTCCCCCGACTGGCCGGCGACGAGGAACGCTGGGCGGAGCGCTGCCGGACCCTCCTCGGCGACGTCGCCGCGACCCTGCCCCCGAGCCAGCGGGACGTGGTCGAGGCGCTGCTCTTTGGTGGGGAGCGGCGGAGGGGCGCGCTGGTGGCCACCTTCGCCCAGCGCATGGTGGGGGCCATGCCCGGCGAGGCGCAGTCCGTGTATGACCCGACCCTCGAGACCGTCAGCGACGCCGAGATCGCCAGCCACTGGGCCTCGTTCACCCACCCCTCTTTCAACGGCTACGCCCCCCTCGTGGATCGGGTCGATGCCTTCCAGGAGGCCCGTCGTCGCCACGAGCCCCTGGCCGCCGAGCTCGCCATGCTCGACGAGGCCCTGGCCGCCGGTGCCGGTCCCGCGGTGCAGGCGGAGCGCGAGCGGGTCCTGGCCGAGCTCCTGCGCGCCTCCGACGACCTCGGCCAGGCCCGCGACGCCCTGGCCGGCCATCCCGTCGACGTCTCGGCGCTGTTCGCCACCCAGGCGGCCTCCCACGCCTCCCACGACGAGGCGTCCTGGGACACCCTGCTCGACGCCATCCGGGCCCGCATCATGGGCCTGTCCGCCGACACGGTCCACACGGTGCTGGGCACGACCCCCGACGCGCTGGGCGGGCTCGTCTGGACCCCCGGGCAGCGCATGCTCCTCGGCACGGCGGGGTCCTTCGACCTGCTGGAGGGCCGCGTCCTCGGCGGCTCTCCCATCGACGGCCTCACCCGGACCGACGACGACGCTGCCCTGCTGGGCGCCTCCCTCGGCACCGCCATGGCCGGCGTGGACCGCGCATCGCTGGGGGACGAGGGGCTGGCGCGATTCCAGGAAGGTGCCGGCGCGCTGCGGGCGGCCATCGGGGACTACAGCGCCACCCGGCAGGCGGTGGCCACCGCGGTGACGACCTGGATCTCCGTCGCGGGCGCGGTGACCGCCACGGTGGTCGGCACGATCCTCACCGCCGGCGCCGGCGCGCCCGTGCTCGTGGGGGGCCTGGCCTCGGTGCTGGTGGGCGCCGGGTCGGGCGCCCTGTCGGTCCTGGCCAATGAGCAGCTCCTGGACGAGGAGTACAGCGCGACGGACGGCGCGAAGAAGGTGGTCACCGACGCGGTGGTCGACGCGCTGATCGCGCTGTTGACCGCCGGTGTGGGCCAGGCCCTGCGCGGGGTGGGCCTGCTGGATGCGGGCAGGAAGAGCCTGGCCCCCACCGTGGTGCGGCGGATCGGCGCGCAGGTCGGCGCCTCGGACCTGGCGCGGCTGGGGGCGGGCCTGGAGATCGCCGAGAAGGCCGCCCTCCAGGTCGCCACGTCCGGGGCGACCCACACCGCCAAGGCCGGGCTCGCCGAGCTGGCCATCGAGGGCGAGGTGGACGACGCCTTCCGGGCCGCCCGCGACCGCATGGTCGCGTACGTGGGCCGGGACCTCACCGCTGACGGCGTGAAGGCCCTGGTGGCCGCCCTCCTCAAGAAGAAGGCCGCCGACGACGTGGACATCGGGGATGACCTGGCCGCGTCTGGTGCCGACGGGCTCCTCGCGCGCACCGGCCAGTCCGCCGGGACCGCCTTTCGGGACGGGCTCGTCGAGGACGTGGCGGGGCTCGCGACGAAGAAGCTCAATGAACAGTTCGCGACCGGGGAGGTCAGCCTCGACAGCAAGGAGCTCACCAGCCTGCTGAAGGGTCTGGCAGCGGACGGGGCGCGCGGGGCCATGAAGACCGCCGCCGGCGAGGTCCACGCCACCGCCGCCGGCGCGCGGCGCCTGCGGGCGGCCCGGACCCTCGACGCCCGGGGCGTCGCCGATCCGGTGGAGCGCCAGGCCTACCTGACCCACGCCGCCGGCGATGATGCCTGGAGCCAGACCCTCCGGGCGATGGCCGGCGACGCCCCGGCGAGATCGGCCTTCGACCGGTGGCGAACCACGGTCTGGTCCCCCCGAGAGGCCAGGGTTCAGGCGCTCATCCAGCGCGCCACCCTCGTCGGTGAAATGGCCAGCCCCGAAGTGCTCCAGGCCTTCCGGACAAAGGTGCACCTGGAGAAGGCCACGCCCAACGCCGCGTCCTTGAGCCGCTTCCAGGTGGCGCACCGGGACTTCGACCGGCTGCTCCAGCGGCAGCGGAGCAGCGCCGGGTACCGGGAGCTCTCCAGCGACGAGCAGGCCTGGTACGACCATGCCGCACGTCGCCAGCTGGCCACGGGCAAGGAGGCCCCGCTCGACCTCGGCGACCCGGCCACCCGCACCGCCTTCCGTGAGCAGGTCCATCAGGCCCGGCAGGACCGCGTCACCCGCTGGACCCACGAGCTGATCGCCGAGTACGAGGGCCGGGTCGACAGCACGGACATCGTCACGCTCTCCCGGCTGATGCTCCGGCGCATCGAGGTGCGACCCGGCGACGAGGCCGCGGCGCGCGAGGCGTTCCGCGCCCGGATGGTGGGGCGCCTCGAGGCGGTCACCCTCCCGGATCCCGGCCAGGTTCCCCAGGAGGCCGCTCGGGAGCCCACCTCTGCGGACGGGGCTGCGTTAGCGGAAGCGCCCGCCCTGGAGAGCCCATGAAGCGCCACTTCGCCAACCTCTTCGTCGATGATCCGCCGACGGTCGCCGCCTTCTACCAGGAGCACCTGGGCCTGGTGGCCGAGTTCCGCAGCGACTGGTTCATCCACCTGCAGGGGCCCGGCGATCTGGAGCTGGGGATCCTCCGCCGCCCCACGGAGCTGCTCCCCGCGACCCCGGGAGCGGGGCCGCCCAACGTGATGCTCACTTTCGTGGTCGAGGACGTGGATGCCTGGGCCGAGCGGGCCCGGGCCGCCGGGGTGCACCTGGAGCAGCCGCCCACCGACCGGTTCTACGGCCAGCGGGTGGCCTTGGTGCGCGACCCGGCCGGCACCTGGGTCGACGTCTCCTCGCCCTGCGACCCGGATCCGGAGTGGGCCTCCGGGCTGGAGGCCACGCCCGAAGGGTGGCGGGAGATCCCGAAGGGCGGCGCGAGCGGCTAGGATGACGGCCTGACCCGGAGGTCCCCGATGCCGCGCTCCATCGACGACATCCTGCGCACCCACGCGGTCACCCGCGACGAGGTGGACGCCCTGTTCCGGCGCTTCGACTCGGATGGGTCGAAGAAGCTCGAGAAGAACGAGCTGCGCGAGCTGGCGGCCCTCCTCCAGAAGCGCCTGCCCCGCACCGACGCCGGCGATCTGCTCGAGATCATGGACTTCTACGACGTGGATCACGACGGGGCGATGGACCGCGACGAGCTCATGACCTTCCTGAAGGTCCAGCTCAACCTCTGAGCCGACCGCCCCCGGGGGGCACGAGCCCGCGCGGGATGCGCAGTCAGTCCGAGAGCGGCAGGTGGAGCGCGGTGCGCAGCTCGGCGGCCGGGGTGTCGCCAGGGTCGTCCACGTAGAGCTCCCAGCCCGCTCCCGGGGTGCGGCCGAGTCCGGCGGCGTGGGCGTGCAGCGCCTGCCAGGTGGTGCCGACCGTGTCGTAGGGCCCGCGGTGGACCGCGACCAGCACATCGCCCCCCGCCGTGTGATCGGCGGTGATGTCGCCGGCCCCGTCGGTGGGCTCGGGCAGCTGGAAGCCCGCCTGGCAGTCGGCGACCTGGGCCGCCATGTCCATGGACCACCACAC
>CAZPJM010000239.1:0-7687 GCA_964586865.1 uncultured Enterobacteriaceae bacterium | reverse complement strand
AGATCGTTTCACGTGACTGGAGTTCAGACGTGTGCTCTTCCGATCTTGCGGGAGACGGCGGAGGGCTCGCCCTCGGGACAGGTGGCCCCGTGAGCGAGCCCTCCGCCGTCTCCCGCACCCCGGCCCGGGTGGCCCTCGCGGCCATCAAGGCCCTGCGTCCCAAGCAGTGGGCGAAGAACGTCCTGATCCTGGCGCCGCTCGTCTTCTCGGCGACCTTCCTGGAGCCGGACCACCTGCTGCGGGCGGCCCTGGCGGTGATGGCCTTCAGCCTGCTGGCCTCCACCGGCTACCTGCTCAACGACTACCTCGACCGCGAGGCCGACCGGAAGCATCCGAAGAAGCGGCACCGGCCCATCGCCTCGGGGGCCCTGCCCGAGGGCCTGGCCCTGGTCGAGCTCGGCGTGGTGCTGCTCGTGGGCGCCGGCATCGCCTGGTGGGTCTCCCCGGCCTTCCTGGTGCTCTCGCTGGCCTACCTGGCCACCTCCATGACCTACAGCTTCTTCTTCAAGCACGTGGTCATCCTCGATGTGATGGTCCTGGCCCTGCACTACCTGCTGCGGGTCATCGCCGGTGCCGTGGCCATCGAGGTGCGGATCAGCGAGTGGCTCTTCCTGTGCACGGCCTTCCTGGCCCTCTTCCTGGGCTTCCACAAGCGGCGGGCCGAGCTGGTGCAGCTCGGGGAGGGCGGCAGCACCCGGAAGGTCATGCAGCTCTACAGCCTGCCCATGCTGGACCAGTTCCAGGCCATCGTCACCGGCGCGGTGGTCCTCTGCTACGCCCTCTACACCGCCCTCGGCGCGGCCACGCCCTGGATGACCCTCACCATCCCCTTCGTGCTGTACGGCCTCTTCCGCTACATCTGGCTCGTGGACCAGCGGGGCGAGGGCGACGCGCCCGACGAGACCCTCCTCAAGGACGTGCCCATCCTCATCACCGGGGCCCTCTACAGCGTGGCGGTGGTCGCGCTCCTGGTGCTCCACGGCCTCGACCTGCTCCCCGACATCTTCCAGGCCCCCCTGCCCGGCCGCTTGATCCTCCCCGAGGCCGCGGGCGGGTGATCAGCGGACGAAGGGCGGGGGCCGGGTGAGGGCGCTGGCGTCTTCGGCCTCCCAGGGCGTCCCGCCGCCCAGGGCGGCGTCGAAGTAGGCGGCCAGGGCACGGACCGCGCTGGAGGCGCCCTCGGCCTCGGAGACAGCGGCGTAGAGGGGGCGGGCCTGCTCCGGGCGGCCCAGGCGGCGGAGGATCTCGGCCAGGTGGTAGGTGGCGAGCCAGCGGGCGGCCCCCTCGGCCGTCTCGGCCTGGGCGCGCCAGGCGGGCAGCGCCTCGGCCAGCAGGCGCTGCTCGAGGGCCACGGCCTCCTCGAAGGCCTGGATTCGCGCGGCCTCGGCGGGGGCCAGCTCGAGGGCCCGGACCCGCGCCAGGTAGGCGTCGCGGACGTCGGGATGGCCGCCGCGGTGGGCGACCACCACCAGATTGAACAGGAGCTGCTTGCGGGTGGCGTCGGTCAGCGGCTTCTCGAGCTCGGCGGGGGCCGCGGCCAGCAAGGTGTGGACCGCCACCGGACCGGGAAGACCCTCGAACAGCCCCACCGCCCGATCCCGGGCCAGCCAGGCGGCCGAGAGGCGGAGCTGGGCGGCCTCGGCGTCGCGGTCGAGGGCCTCGTAGACGCGGGCGGCGTGGCGATGACGCTGCCAGGCGGGGAGCTCGGGCGGGGTGGTGCCGGCAGCGCGCGCCTCGGTGCGGTGGGCCTCGAGGATGGGACGGACCCGGGCCGCCAGGCTGGGGGGCAGCCCCAGGGCCAGGTCGGCCCCGTACATGGAGAGTCCGCTGGGGCAGGTGGAGACCTCGAAGGCCCGGAACTGACCGCCCCTGGCGTAGGAGGCCCCGTCGCTGTCCCATCCGCCCACGGGGGCCGCGGCCACCAGGCGGTGGACCCGGGCATCGCCCGTGTCGAGGGGACAGGGGACGGTGGTGGCCTCGACGCGGGTCGCGTGGGCCAGGAGGGACAGCGCGGTGAGCAGCCCGATCAAGCGACCTCCCCCCGCCCGGTCGCACGGCGGGCGGTCCCGGTCAACCCGCAGCCTGTCCCGAGACGTCCCGGAGGCCGGGCCGACGGGCGCGGGTGGTCCGGCTACACTGGCGCGGTGGGGGCGATCCCGAGGGGAGGTGGCGCGGGTGCGGACAGGGTGGTCCATCGGCGGCGTGGCGGTCCTGCTGGGCCTGCTCCTCGCCCCATCGGCCCGGGCGGACGAGCCAGGGGTCGGTTCGGAGGCCTACGGCGAGGCGGTCCGCCTGGTCGAGAGCCTCTACCTCCACCCCGACGAGGTGGAGGCGGCTCCCTTGCTGCGGGCGGCGGCCCGCGGCCTGGCGCGCCAGGTCCACTGGCTGCTGGTCGACACCGATGGCGACACGGTCTACCTGCGCCACGGTGATGGCACCGCCCTGGGCAGCCTCTCCGTGGCCAGCCTCTCCACCCTCCCCGAGGCGCTGGCCACCCTCGAGGACCTGGTCACGGCCTCCGGCCATGGGCTCGACGGCGTGGACGTGCGCCTCGGCATCCTCGAGGGCCTCACCGACGCCCTCGATCGCTACAGCACGGTCCTCTCGGGCGACCGGCTCAACCGCTTCGATGTGCGGCTCAAGGGCACCATGGGCGGCGTGGGCTTCACCCTGCGCCTCGTGGACGATGGCCTCGAGGTCACGAGCCTGCTGCCCGAGAGCCCGGCCCGGCAGGCCGGGGTCCGGGTGGGGGACAAGGTGATCCGCATCGACGGCGTGAGCACCATGAACATGCCCCTCCGCGAGGCCTCCCGGCGGATCCGGGGGGCGGTGGGCACGCCCGTGGTCCTCACCCTCCTCCGCGAGGGGGCCGAGTTGTCGGTGTCGCTGGCGCGGGCGGAGCTGGTGGTGCCCAACGTGGAGCACCGGGGGCTTCCGGGTGCTGTCGGCTATGTCCGGATCACCCACTTCAGCCAGCGCACCGACGAGAACCTGCGGGTGGCCCTGGCGGCGCTGCAGGCCGAGGGCGCCATGTCGGCGGGGCTGGTCATCGACCTTCGCGGCAACACGGGCGGCTCGATGAAGGACTCGGCCCGCTCCGCGGATCAGTTCGTCCACGATGGGCTGCTGCTGCGCACGGTGGGGCCCGGCGGGGGCCGGGTGCGCAACCTGCAGTCGCGCATGGACGCGGTCTCGGCGGGCGATGAGCCCGATGTGCCCGTGGTGATCCTGATGGACCGGCGGACCGCCTCGGGCTCGGAGATCATGGCCGGCGCCCTGGTGGAGCTCTCCCGGGCCGCCCTGGTGGGGGCCCGCTCCTACGGCAAGGGCACGGTGCAGAAGGTCTACCCCATCGATCCGCGGGCCCGGCTGAAGCTGACCGTGGCGCGCTACGTCCTCGACGAGGGCAGGACCATCGACGCCGACGGCCTGGTGCCGGACGTGGCCCTGGCCGACCTGGTCCTGGACGAGGACGGGGTCCGGCGGGTGCGCTTCGACCCGGCCGACACGGGCGCTCCCCCGACCGCGGTGATCCCGGTGGTGGTGGAGCGCGAGGGCTGGCGCGGCCAGGCCGTCGACGAGGGGGATGTGCGGCTCGAGGTGGCGCGCCGTGCGGTGATGGCGGCCCGCGGCCCGGGCCGGCCCTCGGTGGTGTCCGCCCTGACCGAGGCCGCCGAGGCGGTCCGGGCCGAACAGGAGGCCCGCCTGGCCGAGGCCTTCGAGGCCCGCGGCATCGACTGGTCCAGGGACCCGGAGCGTCCGCGCCAGGACCAGCCCCCGCCGGTGGACCTGTCGATCGAGGCGTCCGTGGACCCCGAGGATCCCGACGCCCGGCTGCTGCGGGTGGCCCTCACCCACCGGGGGGAGCACCCGCTGGAACAGGCCCGCGTGGAGCTGTCCTGCGAGAGCTTCGGCGGCTGGCACGGCATCGTGATCCCCTTCGGCCGGGTGGCGTCCGGGGCGACGGTGGAGGGGACCCATCGGCTGCGGCTGCGGGCGGGGATCGCCCCCCGCGAGGACGAGGTGGTGGCCACCCTCTTCACCGCCCACCACCCGCCCGCGCCGGCCGAGAGCGTGGTGCTCGAGGCCGCGAGCGCCCCCGAGCCCGAGATCGCCCTCACCGCCCACCTGGATCGGGGGCCCACCCACCACACCGCCCGGGTGACGGTCCACAACCTCTCCGACGAGACCCTCACCGGGGTCGAGGTGGCCTTTGCCCACCCGGGCGATCTGGACGTGGAGCTGCTCGAGCACGCCGCCCGGGTGCCGCGGATCGGACCGCGCGGCTCGGCGCGCCTGGACCTGGACCTGCGCCTCGGGCCCGAGGCGCCCGAGCTGCTCCCGCTCCACCTGGCGGTCGAGAGTGACGGCTTCCGCGCGGATCTGGCCGACTGGCCGCTCACGCTGCCCCGGGATGGTCGGGCGGTCTCGCTCCAGGCCCCGCGGGTGGTGACCGAGGGGCTCCCCCTGTCCTCGCCCGTGGGTCCCTGGTCCCTGCCCATCCGGGTGACGGACGAGACGCGGCTGGACCACGTCGTCGTGTTCGCCAACGGCGAGAAGGTGGGCTGGGCGGCCGGCGGGCGCGCCGAGGCCACCCTCCTGGCGCGCTTCGAGGGCATGCTGGGGGAGAACGACGTGCTCGTCGAGGCGACCGACGAGCATGGCGTGGTCACCCGGGAGCGCCTGCGGATCCGGGGCGAGTCGCCGGCGGCGGTGGACGCGGCCCCCTGAGGCCGGGCCGCGGCCTCAGCGGCCGTACACGCTCCAGACGTGGGTGAGGTCGGTGCCGTCGAGCACCTGCAGGACCACCACCACCCGCTCGGTGTCGGCGGAGACCGCCACGCGGGTGACCGGCAGGGGGCTGCCCTCGGGGGTGCGCGGGTCGAGCACCACCTCGTCGAAGCTGCCGGGGGTCCCGTAGGCCAGGATGGTCTCCCCGTCGTCGCGCAGGCCGACGAAGATCCAGGTCCCATCCGTGGTCTCCACCGCATCCGCGTCGACCCAGCCCGACCCGGGGAAGAGGGTGGTGGAGGTGGTGGGGCTGGTCCACGCCAGCACCCCACCGGTCGCCAGGCCCATCAGGTGGCGGTCGGTCCGGCCCCGCACCCAGTCGACCTCGAGGCCGGCGAAGGGGTTGGTGGTGGCCGGGTTCAGGGCGAGGGGGGCCATCTCGTAGGCATCGACCGTGCCCAGGTCGCCGACCACGCCCACCACCGCGGTCCCGCCGTTGCGGCCGGCGGGCACCACGAAGCAGTCGGCCGGCGACAGCCCCGGCACCACCCCGGTGTCGCCCTGGGTCAGGCGGTTGGTGTCGTCGAAGACGGTGAAGTGGACCTCGGTGTCGTTGCAGGCCACCTGCCAGCAGGTGCCCCCGTCGCAGCTCAGGTCGACCCGGTCGTAGGTGGCCACCACGGGTCGAGATGGCCAGCTCGACTCGGCCAGCACCTGGTAGTTGGCGGCGGTGAGCCGGTCGCGGTCCATCTTGACCGCCTGGAGGCGGGTGCTGGTGGTGCCGTTCCAGGACGTGCCCACGAAGACCTCGAGGCCCTGGCTGATCACCGCTGCGTGGCCGTGGATGTCGTCGCTGGTGGTGTTCGGGACGATGAAGGGCGGCTCGTCGACCGCCGGACGGCCGGCGGCACCCACCTCGCGGTCCCACGACAGGCCCACCACCCGGCGCGGACGGAGGCCCGCGCCATCGGCGGCGTCGAAGCCCTCGCGGGTGGGCACCACGAGGACGTGGTGCTGGTCGGTGAGGGCCATGCGCGGCGGCCCCGGGAGCCGCCAGGAGAAGCCCCCGTCCAGGGTGCGGGTCGTGTCGCTGTCGCCGTCGCAGTCCCGGTCCACCCCGTCACCCAGGACCTCGAGCGCGTCCGGGTTGATGGCGGGATCGGTGTCGTCGCAGTCACCGGCATTGGCGTCGAACCAGGCCCCGATGGCCTCGGCTGTGTCGCCGTAGGTGTCGGTGAAGGGCTGGGCGTAGGGATTCTCGCCGTTGGCGTTCTCGAAGGCCAGGTAGCGCTGGACGTAGGCGATGAAGGCCGCCCGATCGGCGGCGTCGACGTAGCCGTCACCGTCCCGATCGTACTCGTTGAAGCGCACCCGGCCGTCCAGGACGTCGTCGCAGGCGTCGTCGTAGCCGTCGTCGAGGCTGGCCTCGCACGAGCCCGCCGCGGTGGGCGACCCGCCGTCCGGGCACAGGCCATCGCTGCCGATGAGGCGTCGGAAGGTCCGGGCGGGCAGGCCATCCGGCGGGTCGGCCCCGTCGAAGGTGTCGCGCAGGTCGAGGCAGTCGCCGCCGGGCACCCAGTCGGTCCACGGCTGATCCTCGTACCCGTAGAGCTGGACGTAGCGGCCGGCCGACCCGTTGAAGCCGTCGGTCAGGTTGCCGTCGCCGTCCGGGTCGAAGTCGTTGTCGGCGCTGCAGTCCTGATCCTGGCCGTCGTAGGGGACGTCGGGGGTGGGCGAGTCGGGGAAGATGCTGTCGTCGTTGTCGTTGCAGTCGCCCCGCGGCAGGTCCGGGACGCCCTCGTAGAAGGCCAGGTAGTCCTCGTACCAGTCCGGGAGGTCGCTGGTCACGTAGCCGTCGCCGTCGGCGTCGAAGTCGTTGCTGCCGTCGCAGTTCCCGTCGAGGCCGTCGTAGGGCTCATCGGACTCGGTGGTGGGCTTCACGCTGAAGGCGATGTCATCGGGGTAGGTGACGCCGAACAGGGCCTCCTGCTCGGTGGGATGGAGGTCGAGACAGTCCACCTCGGTCAGGTCCCGAAACTCGGATGGCCAGGGCTCGTGGACCGGGAGCGCGTCGTACTCCTCGCGGGAGATGCCGGGGACGCCATCCCCGTCCACATCGAGCAGGTCGCCGTCGGAGCAGTCGTTGTCGAAGCCGTCGTAGGCGCCGCCCACCACCTCGCCGCTCTCGTCCCGCTCGCCGGTCTCCCCGCGGCGGTTGGAGATGAGCGGGTTGGAATCGTCGCAGTCGCCGTCGGATGTGGTGTTGGAGAGCCCGCACTTGGGGTCCCCGTCCCCGTCCTCGTCGAGCTTGCAGAAGGCGTTCTCGAAGGAGGTCTGGCCGATGAAGCAGGCCGGCAGCCCGAGGGCGACCAGCAGGAGAGCGCGTGGCAAGGTCATGGCAGGGGCTCCGCGTCAGATCTCGAAGGGGACCCACAGGAGGTGATCGTCCCCGGCGGCGTCGGTGGCCACCACGGTCAGCAGGATCCGCTCCGCGCTCACGCCGAGGCCGGCGGTGCGGACGGTGAGGGCCTCGCCGTCCAGGATGACCGGCACGGTGCCCTCGTTCACCGTCCCGCCGGCGTCCTCGTAGGAGAGCCACAGGCGGTTGCCTCCACTCTCGACCCCGACGGCGTAGGTGCGGCCATTGGCGATGACGGCGTCGGCCTGGACGGTGTCGACGGCGGAGAGCACCGTCTGCCGGGAGGAGGGCGCGGACCAGATCTCGACCCCGGTGCCGGCCCGGCCCAGGATGACCAGGTCGTCGTGGTTGCTGGCGTGGGCGAGGGTGTCGCCGGTGAAGGGGTGGCTGCCCTGGGCGACGAAGGCCCCCCCCGAGCCGGTGTAGGCGTCGACGTTGCCGCTGCTGTCCACCAGGGCCAGCAGGGCGGAGCCGCTGCCCGTGTCGGCGATGAAGCAGTCGATGGCGGAGTCTGCCTGGTCGGCGGTCTGGACCGCC
>CAZPJM010000238.1:6387-7702 GCA_964586865.1 uncultured Enterobacteriaceae bacterium | reverse complement strand
TCGTTTCACGTGACTGGAGTTCAGACGTGTGCTCTTCCGATCTGGCGAGCTCGAGGCGCGCCGCCGCCGCCTGGCCGAGGGGCTCCGGGCGCTGGGCCACGGCGAGGTGGTCGATGCCCACGAGGCCGCCCTCCGCGGCGAGACCCGGCGCCCCTTCCCCCCCGGCCGGGCCGCGGATGCCGCCCGGGCCGCCCGCGCCGCCATGGAGGAGGCCCTGGAACAGGCCCCGGAGGGCCGCCTGGTCATGACCCACTGCGAGGAGGATCCATGCCTGGTCAGCATCGCCGGGGCCGCCGCCGCCGGGGGGCGGACGGGCATCCTGGAGCGCCTGCGGGCCGCCGGCCACGACGCCCGACCCTCGGGGCGGGCCAGCCGGCTCCGGGATGGCACCTGGGTGTGGACCGTCCCCGTCCCCGACGCGCCCTCGGACGTATTCAGCCGGGCCCGGGTCGCCGAGCGCCTGGTGCCCGCCCACGCCGCCGCCCGCTCCCGGGTACGCCCCACGGAGCGCCGCTGATGACCCGCGCCCTCGCCCTGATCCTGACCCTGCTCTGGCCCCCCGCCCTGGCCCGGGAGCCCTGCCCGGTCTTCCCGGACGAGGAGGAGGCCCTCGACGACCTGCGCCGCCGGGCCCGCGCCATCGGCGTGGATCCGACCCCCCTCGAGACGGGTTCGACGCCGGGAGCCGAGGGTCCCGGGCGCGCCGCCGAGGCGAGGCGTCCGGTAGACTAGGAGCCTCCTGCACCCCGGGTGACCCATGCGACGACGCCCCCTGCTCGTGACCCTGGCCGCCGGTGCCGCCCTCACCGTCGCCGGCTGCGGCGGCTCCAGGTCCACACCGGACGAGACCCCCACTACCAAGCCTCTCCCGCCGAGCAACCCGCCGGCCCCCGAGGCGCCCGAGCCCACGGCCAACCCCCCCGCGCCCGAGACCCCGGAGCCGGCGACCGTGGCCAACCCGCCCCCGCCCGGGGCCCCCCACCCGGTGATGACCGCCAACCCGCCGCCCCCGGCGGGGCCGGTGGTCCAGGCGCGGATGGCGGAGCGCTCCCCGGACCGCCCCTCCTGGGACGAGGTGCCCTCGGGCTGGCCGAAAGGCCGGACCAACCCCCCGTCCCCGGTCCTGGTGGTGACGCCCGACGGCCGCTGCTTCAAGAGCTGGGAGGGGGGGATGATGCCGGCCGGGCCCGACCGGGTCGAGGCCGAGCCTCCCACCGACGCGACCGCCATCGACTGCCCGCCGGACCGGGCCTGGTCGGTGTGGAAGGCCTGGAAGACCTCCGAGGACGGCGGGGCCGCCCCCGCACGGAAGGAC
>CAZPJM010000238.1:0-6287 GCA_964586865.1 uncultured Enterobacteriaceae bacterium | reverse complement strand
GGACGGGGACGGGGACGGGGACGGGGACGAGGCCCTCTAGCCGGCCTCGGCTTCCGGGCGCCCGGTGGCGCGGGCTGACCGATCCGGACCTCCGGCGCCGGGAGGCTGGGAGCCCTCCTGGGCCTCCGAGGTCGCCCCGACCGGAGGCAGGCGGATCGAGAAGGTGGTGCCTTGCCCGGGGGCGCTGTCCACCAGGATGTCCCCGCCGAGCTCCTTCACGATCCCCCACACCATGGACAGGCCGAGTCCGGTCCCCTCGCTGGGCGCCTTGGTCGTGTAGAAGGGGTCGAAGATGCGTGCCTGCACCTGCACCTCCTCGGACATGCCGCAGCCCGTGTCGCTCACCCGCAGGCAGACCCAGCCGCCCTCGTGGGCGAGCCCCAGGGTCACCCGCCCCTCGGCGCCCACGGCATCCCGCGCGTTCAGCACCAGGTTCAGGACCGCCTGATCGAGCAACCCCGGGTCGGCGTGCACGGCCGGCACCGCCGCGTCCAGCTCCAGGTCGATCCGGACCCCGGACCCCACCGCCGCCTGCAGCATGGGCCCCAGGTCGGCCAGGCGCTCGGCCAGATCGACCCGCTGCCGGGCCACGGGGACCTGCCGGGCGAAGGTGAGGAGCCGCCGGATGACGCCCGCGGCCCTCTCGGAGGCGTGGTCGGCGGCCTCCACCGCCTCGCGGGTGTCGGGGCCGAGCCCCGGATCCGCCTGGGCGGCGTCCAGCCCGGACATGACGACCATCAGCAGGTTGTTGAAGTCGTGGGCCAGGCCCGCGGCGAGCTGGCCCACCCCCTCGATCCGCTGGGCCCGGACGAGCTGGGCAGCGAGCCGACGCGCCTCCTCGCGGGCCTCCCGGGCCCGGGCCTCGGCGCCCTGGACCTCCACCGCCGCGAGCCGCTCCGAGAGCTGACCCTGGACCAGCGCCCGCTGGGTCTCGCGCCACAGGGCCGCCCGGCGCCGCTCGGCCTCGAGGGCCTCCGCCATGGCCCCTGTCCGGGCCAGCCCCTCCACGTAGAGGTCGTACAGCGGCTCGGGGTGCAGGTCCATCCCCCGGGTGACGAGCCAGCCGAGCTCGGGCCGGAGCACGTCGACCACCTGGTCGTGGCGACCCAGCCGGTGGAGGACCCGGGCCCGGACCTCGACCAGGGCCTGGGTCAGGTAGGGCTCCTCCACGCCCCTGGCCAGGTCGGCCAGGCGCTCCAGGCCCCGCTCGACCCGATCCGCCTCCCATCCCGAGGCCATGTCGAGCCACAGGCCGAGCACCTCGAAGATCACCCCCTCCTCGGGGCGATCCGAGTCCGCCAGCCGACGCCTGGCATCGTCCAGGAAGGCCCGGGCCTCGTCGAGGCGGCCCCGGCGCATGGAGACGGCCACCCGGACCGCGAGGACGTTGAGCCCCAGCACGGTCTCGCCGATGTGGTCGATCTGCTCCAGAGCCAGGGCCGCGTAGCGCGCGCCCCCTTCCGAGTCCCCGATCCGCTCGTGGAGCAGCGACATGTTGGCGTAGACGTAGGCCTGGGAGCGGCGCGCGCTGGGCCCGTCGCCGACGAGCCCGAGGGCCTGCCGGAACACCCGCAGGGCGTCTCCGAGCTTGCCCAGGCTGGAGAGGCAGTTGCCGGTGTTCTGGAGCGCCAGGGCGGTGCTCGCCGGGTTCCCATCGTCCTCGTGGGCCTGGGCGGCGCGCTCGAACAGGGCCACCGCCTCGGCGTAGCGGGTGGACCGGAACCGCATGCGTCCCAGCGCATTGAGGGCCGCGGCCCGGTCATCGAAGGTGAGATCGGCGCCCCCCTCCTCGACGGCCCGGGCCAGGGTCTCCCAGAGCGCCTGGGCCTCCCGCTCCTCATCGCGGCCCAGGTGCTGGCTCACCCGGGTGGTCCACAGGCGCACCACCCAGCGCGGGGGCAGTCCCGGGACGGGGGCCTCCGGCGCGTTCAGGGCCATGGACCCGAAGCGGTAGGTCAGATCGGCCTCGATGACGGCCGCCATCTGTGCGCGCGCCGGGTCTCCCCGGCCGTGGCGGGCGGCCAGGGTGCGGCTGC
This sequence comes from uncultured Enterobacteriaceae bacterium, assembly GCA_964586865.1. Lineage (GTDB taxonomy): Bacteria > Myxococcota_A > UBA796 > UBA796 > REDI01. The sequence goes on along the minus strand of CAZPJM010000238.1, from coordinate 4,251 downwards.
GGTCGGTGCCGTCCCGCCGCACCTCCCAGCCCAGCTCCAGGCCGGCCAGGTCGCGATGGGCGCCGGATCGGGTCGCCACCCGGTGTTCCAGCACCTCTCTCCGCCTGGCCGCCCGCATCTCCGACCTCCACCGGATGCGACCCCTTCGGCGCACCGGGATGGGTGGATGCTACACCCTGCGCCGTCAGAAGAAGGAGCCCATGCCGAAGTCGAAGACGGCGCGCCGCTCCCCGGGCCGTCGACCCAGCGGGATGCCGTACTCGAACCGGAGGGGACCCATGGGCGAGAGCCAGCGCACCCCCAGGCCGGCGGCGAAGCGCAGCTCGAGGGGGTTGATCCCGCCCCGGCCCCACGGGTCGCCGAAGGCGTTGCCCGCGTCGAAGAAGACCACCGCCGAGATCCCCGCCCCCCGGATGACCGGGGCCTCGAGCTCGAAGTTGTTGATCCAGGTCTGGGTGCCGCCGACCGGGATGCTGTCGTCGCCCACCGTGGGGTCGTCGCTGCCCAGGACCCGGAGCGTCGGCCCCAGGCTGAACCACTGGTAGCCGCGCACCGAGTTGATGCCGCCGGCGCGGTAGCGGTGGATGAAGGGCACCACCCGGCCATCGGTGGACTGGACCCAGCCGAGGGTGCTGTTCATGCGGAAGACCAGCTTGTCCGTGTCCTTGATGAGGGGCTGGTACCACCGGAAGTTGCCGCGCAGCTCGACGAAGTTGAACTCGCCGCCGAGCAGGGACAGCGCCTTGCCGTCGCCGGTGCCCACCCCGCCCGACAGGTTCGCGGCGGCCGACACGAAGATCCCCTGGGTGGCGCGGATCCGGTTGTTGCGCTGGTCCAGGATGAAGTTGATCCCCACGGTGGAGGTCCAGCCATTGCGGAAGAGATCCCCGCCCATCAGGCGGCGACGGTAGGGGTCCAGCCCCAGCACGCCCACGTTCTCGAGCGTGTACTGGAGCGACAGGCGCACATCGTCCTGCCGGTCCAGGTAGCGCCCGAGCTCGAAGCTGCCGCCGCGCTGGAACTCGTCGAGCTGGAACTGCTGGTTGACCGAGTAGGCGTTGAAGCGCAGCGTCCAGCGGGTGTCGGCCAGGTAGGGATCGAAGAACTGGAGCTGCCACTGCTGCCGGATGGCCGACCAGTTGATCATGGCCGACATGGTGTAGCCGAGGCCCAGGAAGTTGTTCTTGCTGATGGAGCCCGTCAGGACGAACTGCTCCAGGTTGCTGAAGCCCAGGCCGGCGCTGAAGCTGCCGGTGGGCTGCTCGGCCACCTTGATGTTGACGTCGAGGACGTCCTCCTCGGAGGAGCGGGGCGTGGAGAGGTCCACCGACTCGAAGAAGCCGAGCCGCTGGATCCGCGCCCGGGAGCCCTGGAGCCGACCGCCCCGGTAGACGTCCTCCTCGTCGACCTGGATCTCGCGCCGGATGACCTTGTCGTGGGTGGGATCGTTGCCCGTGATCTCGATGCGGCCGATCCGGTACTTCCGGCCCCGCTGGATGCGGAAGATGATGTCGGCCTGGCCGGTGCGGGGGTTGGGGACCGGCGTGGGCGAGACGTTGACGAAGGCGTAGCCCTGGTCCTGGTAGAGGGACTGGATGGCGGAGGAGACGGCCTGGAGCGTGCTGTAGGTGAAGGCATCGCCCTTCTCGAGGCGGGGGCCCTTCACCTCGAGCAGCCGCAGCTTGGGCGGCTTGTCATTGGCCTCGCGCCACTGCTCCTCCTGGATGACCTGGACCGGGGTGCCCTGGGTGATCCGCCGGACCGCCTCCTCGGTGAGGCCCTCCTCGGGGACGAAATCCCCGCTGAGTGCGATGTGACCGACGTCGTAGCGGATGCCCTCGTCGATCTGGTAGGTGATGTAGATGTACCGCTTGTCGGGCGAGAGGAAGACCTTCGGTGAGCTGACGCGGGCATCCAGGTACCCCTCTTCCCAGAGGATGTAGCGGATGGTCTCCTTGTCCATGTCCAGCTTGTCGCGCTGGAAGGTGCCGCCGGAGCCCAGGAAGGCGAGCACGCCGCCCTCCTTGACCTGCAGGAATCGCCGGAACTTGCTGGCCGGGACGTTCTCGTTGCCCACGAACTCGACCTTCTGGACCACCACCTTGCGGTTCTCGGTGATGCGGAAGGTGAGCTCGACCTGGTCTTCCTCGATGTAGACCACCTCGGGATCGACCTCGACCAGGTAGTAGCCCTTCTCGACGTAGAGCTCGCGGATCCGGGCGGCGTTCTCCTGCAGATCGGCATCGTTGAGGACGGAGAAGGCCCGGATGTCCAGGACTTCCGTGATGTCCTCCTCGTTCACCTTCTTGTTGCCGACGATCTTGACCTCGCGGACGGCGGGCTTCTCGTCGACCTCGATGATGACCAGGTAGCCATCGCCCGCCTCTTCCAGCAGGACCCGCACGTCGTCGAAGAAGCCGGTGGCGTAGACGGCCTTGACCACCGCCCGCATGCCGCTCCGGGTGATGCGCGCCCCCCGGCTGAGATCGAGGACGGCCAGGACGGTCGCCTCCTCGACGCGCTCGCTGCCGCGCACCTCGATGCGGGAGACCCGCGCGCCCTCGGGAGGGGCGGCCAGGGGGGCAGCGTGGGCGGCCGGGGCCATCGGGGCCGGACCCGGGACCACGCCCAGGACACCGAGGAGGACCACCCCCAGGCCCAGGAGGACGGCCCGGAGGAGGCGCCAGCCGCAGCGGGGGTCTCTCGCCGTCACGACCGCTCCACGAAGCGGCCCTCGTGGAGGGCCAGGCGGCGGGGGAAGCGGCCGGCCAGATCCGCCGAGTGGGTGACCACCACCAGGGTGCTCTGGAGCTGACGGTTCAGGTCGAGGAGGAGGTCGAAGACCCCCCCCGCGGTGCGCGGATCCAGGTTGCCGGTGGGCTCGTCGGCCAGCACCAGGCCCGGTCCCATGACCAGGGCCCGGGCGATGGCCACCCGCTGCTGCTCGCCGCCGGACAGCTCGCCGGGGCGATGGGTGAGGCGCTGGTCCAGCCCCACCGCCTCGAGCAGGGCGGTGGCCCGGGCCTCGGCCGTGGCGCGGCTGCCCCCGGCCAGGCGCACCGGCATCATGACGTTGCCGAGCGCGGAGTGCTCGGGGAGCAGCATGTGGCTCTGGAAGACGAAGCCCACGCGGAAGTTGCGCATGCGGTGAAGGGTGGACTCGCCGACCCGGGTCACGTCGACGCCATCGAGGAGGATGCTCCCCGCCGTGGGGCGGTCCAGCAGGCCCACCAGGTGCAGGAAGGTGGACTTCCCGCACCCCGAGGGCCCCACGATGGAGACCCGGTCGCCGGGCTCGAGCACCAGATCGGCCTCCCGCAGGACCTCGATGCGGTGGCCGCCCTTCTCGTAGGCCTTGGACAGGCCCCGGGCCTCGACGCGGACCGGGCCGGCGCCGGTGCCGGTCGCGGGGGTGGAGGCGGGCGCGGCGGTGCTCACTCGTACCTCAGGCCTTCGACGGGCTCGAGCATGGCGGCGCTGATGGCGGGGTAGAGCGTCGCCGCGAAGCAGGTCAGCACCGCCCCCACCGCGATGCCCACCACATTGTCCCACTCGATGACGACCGGCAGCGTGTTCAGGAAGTACACGTCGGTATCCAAGGGCCAACCGTACAGGTCGAGGAGCCAGCATGCCAGCAGCCCGAGGGCGGTGCCGCCGATGGCCCCGACGAACCCGATCAGTGTGCCCTCGAAGACGAAGATCCGCAGCACCCCCCAGCGGGACGCCCCCATGGCGCGCAGGATGGCGATCTCGCGGCCCTTGGTGAGGACCATCATGGTGAGCACGCAGACGATGAGGAGAGCGGCGATGACGACGGTGCTGAAGAGCACCAGGCTGCTCACCCGGCGCTCCAGCTTGAGGGCGTCGAAGAGGCCCTGGTTCATCTGCTGCCAGTTGCGCGCGTAGTGCAGCGGCCCCAGCGAGGCGTCGAGCTCGCGGGCGAGGTCCGGGGCGCCGTAGATGTCGTCGACGCTCACCTCGACGCCGGTGACCGCGTCGCCCATGCGCAGGAACTCCTGCACATCGGCATTGGCCATGTAGGTCCACTTGTTGTCGTACTCGTACATCCCCGACTCGTAGACGCCGGCCACGCGCACGCGCTTGATGCGGGGCATGGGCAGGCCCATGGGACCGGGGGCACCGCCGAAGGGATCCATGAGCTGGAGCTCGGAGCCCGGGCCGACCTGGAGCGTCAGGGCCAGCTCCTCGCCGATGAGGATGCCCGGCAGCGGCTCGGCATCGGGGGGGGCG
>CAZPJM010000237.1:0-7723 GCA_964586865.1 uncultured Enterobacteriaceae bacterium | reverse complement strand
CGGCCTGCAGGCCGGTCTCGTGCGGGGAAGGCGGCTCGTCTTCGGAGGTCGCCTCGGCGGGACCCGCGGGCGTGTACGCCCCGGCGCGGGCCGGCGCGCCCAGCAGCAGCAGGCCCAGCAGGCTCGGGAAGCCCTCGCCGGCGGGGGCGGGGCGTGCCGCGGCGGGAGACTCGGACGCCGACGCTGCGTGCGGGGTGATCTTCACAGCGCCCCTCCCGGCAGGCGGATGGGGCGGGTCATGCGCTCGCCCAGCGCCGCGGCCTGGGCGGGCGGCATCTTGGCCAGCGCCTTGCCCGCCTTGGTGCGGTTCATCCGGTCCAGCACCCGTACCGCCAGGTCCGGGTCCATCTCGATGAGCATGGCCGCGGCCTGCTTGTCGCGCATCTTGTCGGTCATGGTCACGAGGCCCTCCAGCCGGGCGTCCTGCTGGCCCTCCGCCTCGTCCAGCAGGGCCTCGAGGGCGTCGTGGATCTCCTCGAGGGCGGCTCGCTCCTCCTCGATGCGCTGGAGCAGCGCCTGGAGATCGGCCTCGCGCTGGTCCATGGTCCGCGCCCGCCGGTCCAGGGCGCGCTCCCGCGCCGAGAGGAGGCGGGCCAGGTCCTGCAGCCCGCGGGATCCCCGGAGCAGGGGGTCCTCGGCCCGGGCACGGGCGGTGGCGGCGTCGGCCGCGGCATCACCGTCCTGACCTCGGGCGGGACCGGTCAGCAGGACCAGCCCGAGCAGGGGCAGCGCGCGTCGCAGTGCGATGGACATGCGGATCCCCCTCACGCCGACCGGCGCCACCAGGCCTGGAGGCCCTGCTCGTCGAAGGTGGCGTTCGCGCGGCGGCTCAGCTCGGCCATCATGCGGGCCTCCCGGTCGTCGGCCACCAGCTCCACCACCTTGGAGCGTCGGGCGGCGCCCTGGAGGGCCTGGCGGCAGCGACCGGCGTGCTGGTCGTGGGCCGCGACCTCGCGCTCCTGGGCCCGGCGATGGAGCTCCCGGCGCAGGGCGGTGGCGTGGTGGGTGGCGAGATCGACGAGCTGTCCGGTCCCGCTGGCGCGATCCCAGCCGTCGAGCTGGGCCGCCTCGGTGGCCCAGAGCCGCGCCTCGGCCTCGGCGCGGGCCAGCTCGGCGGCCGCCAGGATGGCGCGGGCGCGGCGCTCCTCGACCTTCCGGATTCGATGTACGGTGCGCAGGGCGTCAGGCATGGACGGCATCCCCTCGGTGATGCTCCGCGCGCGTCGCCGGGCCGCATGTCGGCCATCGGGGCGGGGGCGCGAGAGCGGTACCTCTCGACGCCTTCCCCTTCGGAGGGGGCGCCTCGGGCTTGAGGGGGTTTCGTGTCGGGCCGCCGGAGCGGGGGGCTAGGCGGCCCGTCGGCTCCAGCGCTGGGCCCCGATCTCGTCCAGGGCCCGGGCCTCCGCCCGCCGGGCCTCCGCCTGCATGCGCTCCGTGTGGGCCTCCGCCAGCAGCTCCACCGAGCGCCGGGCCACGGCGGCCCGCTCCAGTCGCTGCCGGGCCCCCTCGGCCCGGACCTGGGCCTCCGCCCGCTCGGCCTGCCGACCCCGGCGCTCCGGCTCCACCTTCAGCGACCAGGCGTGGCACGCCGCCAGCATGCCCGCCGAGCCATGCCCCATCTGGTGGGCTTGGGTGAGCGCCTCTTCGAGCTGGACGACCGCCTGGTCCCACGTCTCGCGGATCCGCTCCGCCTCGAGCTGCTCGGCCAGGGCGCGGCGCTCCTCGAGCTCGCGCACGCGGGTCAGGGTGTCGAAGACGCTCGCCACGGGACCTCCGGCCGGGCCGCCACGGGCCCTGGCACGGGGGTCGGATCACCGGGCGAGGCGTGTGAGCCCCGATGCCTCGGCGTCCAGCCCGGCGGTCCGGCGCGCCGCTTCCAGCAGCGCCTCGGCGGGCACGTCGAGGGGGAGGTCGGACAGGTCCAGCAGGCCCAGCCGGGGTCGGATCCCCACCGGACCGTCCACCCCCGGCACCGTCAGGCGCGCCAGCGCCACCCGGGCCCGCTCCACCTGGATCCGGGCCATCCGCGGGGCCCCCGGCACGGCGACCACGAAGGTGGCGCCGCTGATCCGGGTGATGAGCTCGGCCTCGGGGAAGGTCCGATCGAGGGCCTCGGCCACCCGGGCCAGGAGCCGGTCGGTGGTGCGCAGGCCCTCCCGGGCGAACGTGGCCCCGAAGTCCTCCAGGCGGATGGCGGCGAGGGCCCCGATGTCGGTGCCCGGATCCGCCAGCGCGGCGGCGAGGCGGGCGCTGAAGACCTGCAGGGTGGGGAGATCGGTCACCGGATCCACCCGCAGCCGGTCCACCAGCGCGTCCTCGGCGGTGCGCCTTGCCCGCCGGGCCGCGTCCAGGGCGGTGGCCTGAAGATCCACCAGGATGGCCAGCTCGTCCTGGAGACCCACCGGCTCCAGGCGCACGTGACGGCCGCGCAGCTCGGCCAGGGAGGGCCACGGGCTGCAGGGCACCGACAGCGCCCGCGCCGCGGCGGGCACGGTCTCGAGCACGTCCTGCACCAGGGTCCAGGCGCCGGTGGCCGGGATGCCCGGGGTGGTGCCGGCCTGCTCCACCCAGATCTGGAGGGCCACGCCCGCGTCCACCGCGCCGAGCGCCTCGACCAGGGCATCGGCCTGACCCAGGATCCGCGCCGTCTCCTGCCAGGGGGCCTCCACCGCGGTCGGCTGGTCCGCCTCCAGGACCTGGATCAGGACCTCGGGCAGCCCCCAGTCCGCGAGGACCGGCCGGACGGCCTTCATGGGATCGGGTCCCACGACCGCCTCCTCGGCGCTGCGGCGCCGCATCCCCCGGGCCCGACGCACCGTGCGCCACCACCGGAGCTGTCGATCCGGGTCGCCGGCCAGGGCCCGCAGGGCGCCCAGACTGCGGGTCACACCCAGGGCGAAGCACAGGTCGGGATCGGCGGATCGGTCCACCTGGGCGAGGGCCCGGGCGGCGCATCCCCGACTGAGGGCGTCGGCCCACAGCAGGCCGGCGGCACGGGTGCCGTGGTGGCCCTCCATGGACTGGACCACCGCGTCGACCAGGGCCAGCAGGGCGCCCACCTGGCCGCCGCAGACCCGCAGGGCCCGCTCCCCGCCGGCGATGCGCCCCTCGAACCGGGTGAAGAACAGGTTCACGTAGCCCTCGAGGCGGGCGGCGAGCGCATCGTCCTGCCGGATCAGGTCGCCCAGACGGCGGGCGTCCACGGCGCGTCCGGCGCAGGCGGGCAGGATGTGGCGGAGGGTGTCCATCGGGCGGCTCCATCGGCCGGCTCCGGGCGGGGTTGAGGCCTCGCGATTCAACCCGCGGCGCGGGTGACCGATGGGGGCGCGACCCTCCCCGGAGACCGCGTGGCCACCGCGACCCCCACCCGCACCCTGCTCAACCGCCTGCAGAGCAATGGCGACTACCTGCTCGCCGGCGGCGTGCTCGGCCTGCTCTTCATCATGCTGGCCCCCATGCCGGCCTGGATGCTCGACATCCTGCTGGCCGGCAGCATCGGTCTCTCCCTGCTCCTCTTCCTGACCACCCTGTACACGAAGCGCCCGGTCGAGTTCAGCCTCTTCCCCTCCTTGCTGCTCGTGGCCACCGTCTTCCGCCTCGCCCTGAACGTGGCCTCGACCCGCCTCATCCTGCTGGGCGGCCACGACGGCACCGGCGCGGCCGGACAGATCATCCAGGCCTTCGGGCAGTTCGTGGTGGGCGGCAACTTCGCGGTCGGCCTGGTGGTCTTCACCATCCTGGTGGTCATCAACTTCGTCGTCATCACCAAGGGCGCCGGCCGCGTGGCCGAGGTGGCCGCCCGGTTCACCCTCGACGCCCTGCCCGGCAAGCAGATGGCGGTCGATGCCGAGCTGAACGCCGGGCTCATCGACGAGACCACCGCGCGGGCCCGCCGCGAGGGGATCGCCCGCGAGGCCGACTTCTACGGCTCCATGGACGGCGCCAGCAAGTTCGTCCGCGGGGATGCCATCGCGGGCATCGTCATCACGGTGGTCAACATCGTGGGCGGGGCCTTCATCGGCATCGCCCAGCAGGGCCTCGACCTGCTCACCGCCGCCGAGACGTACACCATCCTCACCATCGGCGACGGCCTCGTGGGTCAGGTGCCGGCCCTCATCGTCTCCACCGCCGCCGGCCTGCTGGTCACCCGGGTGGACGAGAACGACGACGTGTCCTTCCACGACCGCTTCGGGGGCCAGCTCTTCTCGACCCCGCGGGTGCTGGGGATGGCCTCCGCGGTCCTGCTCGCCTTCGCGCTCGTGCCCGGCCTCACCGTGCCCTTCCTCATCGTCGGCGGCCTGGTGGGCTGGCTGGCCTGGAGCCGCTGGCAGGCCGAGCGCCGGGGCGAGACGGCCGAGGAGGCCAGCGAGGAGGAGGACGCCGTGGCCCCCTCCGAGGCCGCCCCGGAGGATCTCCTCCCGGTCGAGCCCCTCTCCATCGAGCTCGGCGCCGACCTTCTCTACCTGGTGGACGAGCGACGGGGCGGCGAGCTCCTCGAGCGGATCCGCCGGACCCGCAACCAGTTCGCCACCGAGCTCGGGGTGGTCCTCCCCAGCGTGAACGTGAGGGACAATCTCCGCTTCGACTCGGGCGAGTACCGCATCCTCCTGCGGGGCGAGATCATCGGCCGCGGCCACCTCCACGCCCGCAAGCACCTGGCGCTCGATCCGGGCAACGCGGTGGGCAAGCTCAAGGGCATCCCCACCACCGACCCCATCTTCGGCCTGGACGCCTGGTGGGTGGCCGAGGCGCAGGTCATGGAGGCCCGGCGCCAGGGCTACACCGTCGTGGACGTTCCCACCGTGGTGGCCACCCACTTCAGCGAGCTCATGCAGCAGCACGCCCACGAGCTCTTCGACCTGGGCCAGCTCGGGCGGGTGCTGGAGCGGATCTCCCAGACGGCGCCCAAGCTGGTGGAGGATCTGGTGCCCGAGCCCCTGCCCCGCGCGGCGGTGCTGCGGGTGTTCCGCAACCTCATGAAGGAGGGCCTGTCCTGCCGGGATGGCCAGTCCATCCTCGAGGCCCTCGCCGACTACGCCCCGCGCAACCGGGATCCGGACGTGCTCACCGAGTTCGTGCGCCAGCGCATGAGCCGCCACATCACCCGGCGGTTCGCGGACGAGGCGGGCGTGCTGCACTTCGTGGGCTTCGGCCGCGAGGCCGAGGCGGCGCTGCTGCGGGGCCTTCAGAACCAGGAGGGAGGTCCCCCCTCCCTGATGCTCGACCCGGGGGCCTTCCAGGCCATGGTCCAGCAGATCCAGCACCTCACCGAGTCCCACGCCGGCGCCAGCCCGGCGGTGGTGCTGGCCCCGCCCCTGGTCCGCGGGGCCCTCCGTCGCCTCCTCGAGCGCGTGCTGCCCCGCGTCGTGGTGGTCTCCAGCGCCGAGCTCCTGCCCACCGTCACCCTGGAGCGCGTGGGTGTGGTCGAGCTGACGCGCTGACCCTCAACCCGGCTCCGCGCCGGCCGATGGGGGAGCGTCACCGAGGCCCGGCGCCCCCTGCTCGAAAAGCCCCCGGCCTCGCGCGAACCCCCGCTGCCCTGGAAGGTGCGTGTTGCACGCCGCAACCCGTTACGACACCGAAGGTGTGCGCCTCGTGGAAGGCATGACCCGTGAGGAGGTCTGCCGGAAGTACCACGGCAAGGTGCTGCTCCTGGCCCGCCGGGTCTACGAGCGCCTCTCCTCCGACGCCTCCGTCGAGCTGGACGACCTGGTCTCGAATGGGGCCATCGGCCTGCTCGATGCGTTCGATCGCTTCGATGCCTCCCGGGGCATCCAGTTCTCCACCTTCGCGGAGTACCGCATTCGCGGCCAGATGTACGACGCGCTCCGGGCCAACGACACCTTCACCCGTCGGCGGCGGCAGGAGCAGAAGCGGCTCTACGACGCCCAGGAGACGGTGCGGCGTCAGACCGGGCGGGACCCCGAGCCCCGCGAGGTGGCTGGCTACCTGGGGATCAGCCTGGACGACTACTGGCGACGGGTGGACAAGGTCAAGCCGGTCAGCCACGTGAGCCTCGACCAGACCGGCTCGGACGGCGACGACGACCGGCCGCTCCTCGAGAAGCTCACCGACGATGAGCGTCCCGAGGCCGAGACCCGTCTGCTGGTGCGCGAGGTCCGGGAGCACCTGAAGGCCGCCATCGGCGAGCTCCCCGAGCGCCAGCGGCACTGCGTCCTCATGTACTACGGCAAGGAGATGTCCCTGGCCGAGATCGCCGAGGTCTACGGCGTGACCGTCAGCCGGATCTCCCAGATCATCAGCGGGGCCCGCAAGACCCTGCGCAAGAAGCTCGCTCCGCTGGTGGACGCCAGCGACTTCGCCCTGGAGATGCACGGATGAGCCGCGAACTCTATGCCGGCGTCTCGGGCGCCTCCGCCGCCTGGGCCCAGCTCGACCTGGTGACCCACAACCTGGCGAATGTGAACACGGCGGGCTTCAAGGCCCGGACCCTGCGCTTCCAGGTCTCCGAGGGCAAGGAGGCCGGCGGCGTCCTGGGCCAGAGCTACGTGCAGGTGGCCCCCGCGGGTGCCGACACCCGGGACGGCGCGGTGGACGAGACCGGCCGCTCCCTGGACCTGGCCCTGCAGGGGGAGGGCTTCTTCGCCCTCGAGGACGACGCCGGCAAGGTGTGGCTCACCCGCGCCGGCCGCTTCCAGCTCGACCAGGACGGCTTCGTGGTCAACCCGGACGGCTATCGCCTGCGCATGAGCGGCGGCCCCATCCAGGTCCCCTTCCAGGCCCCCCGGGAGGAGCTGGTGGTCCGCCAGGACGGCATGCTCGCCCTGTCCTCGGGCGCCGAGATCGGCCAGCTCGAGGTGCTGGCGGGCGAGGCCCGCCCGGTGGGCGCCACCCTGTGGGAGCCCACCGGGCCCCTCGAGGACGTGGTCCAGGACCAGATGTCCCTCGCCCCCGGCGAGCGCCCCCGGGTGCGGATCCTCCAGGGTCACCTGGAGCAGAGCAATGTCGATCCCCTGGCCAGCATGGTCGAGATGATCGAGGCCTCGCGGTACTTCGAGGCGTACCAGAACATCATGAAGGCCAGTGACCAGGCCGACAGTCGCCTGATTCAGGCAGGGAGGAGCTGATGCGCGCGCTCTACGCGGCCGCCACGGGCATGTCCGCCCAGCAGACCCGGCTGGACAGCATCGCCAACAACCTGGCCAACGTCCAGACCACCGGCTTCAAGAAGAGCCGGGAGACGTTCCAGGACCTCTACTACCAGGAGCTCACCCACGGTGGGCTCGGGGTGGGCGCCGCCCGGATCGACGTGGGCTCGGGCGTCCAGCTCGCCGCGGTCGACAAGGACTTCCAGCAGGGCTCGATGGTGGAGACCGGCCGCTCCCTCGACGTGATGATCGAGGGCCGGGGCTTCTTCGAGGTCACCGACCCCACCGGCCAGCTCTTCTACACCCGCGACGGCAGCTTCCGGCTCGACCCGAACGGCCAGGTGGTCACCGCCTCGGGGCTCTCGGTGGGCGGGCTGGCCGTGCCCCAGGGCACCGAGCGGCTCATCATCGAGCAGAACGGCGAGGTCTACGCCGAGTGGGCCAGCGGCGAGCGCTCCAACCTGGGCCAGCTGCCCATGGTGGACTTCGTCAACCCCACCGGGCTGCGCAGCCTGGGGGGCAACCTCTACCAGATGACCATGGGCTCGGGGCAGCCCCTGCCGCTGGTGCCCGGACAGGACCCGGTCCAGATCCGCCAGGGCGCCCTCGAGGGC
>CAZPJM010000236.1:0-7769 GCA_964586865.1 uncultured Enterobacteriaceae bacterium | reverse complement strand
GGTGCGGGCCGCGGCGGCTCCGATGCCGTCCGGGACCGGCCCCTCCGCCCGGGCCAGCCAGGGCTCCAGGCTCCCCAGGCGGCGCAGGATCCGATCCTCGTTGGCGTAGGCCTCCTGCTCGGTGGGGTCGCTCGGGTGGCTCACCCCCTCCTGGCCTGCCAGGCGCCCTTCGTCGTGCTGGACGACGTGGGTGAGCTCGTGGGCCAGGAGGCGGTCGCCGGCGGGGGTGCCGGGGGCCCACCGGCCCGGTCCGAAGTGGATGTCCGAGCCCAGGGCGAAAGCCATGGCATCGAGGCCCTCGGCGGCCGCCTGGGCCTGCCCGTCGGTGTGGACGCGAACGTGCCCGAAGTCGTGGTCGAAGGCGGCCTCGAAGCGACGCCGGACCGGCTCGGGCAGGGGGCGGCCGGAGGCGCGGGTGGCCGCCTCGACGGCCTCGTCCGGGGAGGGGCCCCCTCGGCGGAGGCGGCGCAGCAGGGCCCGGTTCGAGGCGAAGCCATCCAGGCGCGACCAACCCAGCACCGCGTGGCTCACATCGGCGGCGACCTCCAGGCCGAGCCCGGGCCCCGGGGCGGTGAGTGCATCGACCACGAGCTGGTTGCCGAAGGTGTCGTGGGCGCGCCCCAACAGGTGGGTCGAGGCGGTGGCCGGGCCCAGGTGGCCGGCGGCATCGGGCGCACGCGGGCGGTGTCCCGACCGCGCGTCAGCGTCCGCGGTGGGGCGAGGGCGGTGGGACCGGGGGAGGAGACCCGGCTTGTCGCGGCCCATGATCGGCTCCGCCTTCGGGGAAGGTACCCGTCGTGAGACTCGGTCCTACCACGCTTGGCAAGCCCGTTCCAGACCTCGGCCGCGGGTTCTCATGGGGATCCGGCCACGCTCTCGTCCCCCGGCTTCTCGCCGGTGTCAGGGGGGTGATGGGAAGGGGGCCGGGTATCGCTTTCCCGGGTCGCGGGGCTGGGGCGGGCTTCTCCGAACGTTCGGTTTTCCCGATGGTTCCATAGGGTGACCCGTGCTACCGGTATAGGTGAGATCCCGATGGTGACGAGGCCGACCAGCCCGAGCGGGACGGCCACCAGCAGCAGGGGCGGCAGCAGGAGCGTGCCGGCCGCCGCCAGGGCGGCGAGGAGGACCAAGGCAGCCCCGATGACGGCCAGCGCGATGCTCTGGCGCCGTGCCCGTCGGAGGGAGGCCAGGCGCGGGCCACGCAGGTGGCCGGTGAGGCCGTCCAGGATGAGCCAGGCCGGGCGCCCCTCGCCGTCCTCCGGGTCATAGGTCAACCACCAGGTGGGATGGAGGCGCAGGGCCCGATCCTCCAGCCGGGCCGTGACATCGAGGTGCGCGTCCCGCAGCTGGTCCACCTGGTTCGCGGCGCGGAGGTCGTCGAGGAGGAGCCCTCGCAAGATCGGGTCCTCGGCGGGCCCCTCCGGCGCCGGGGGCTGCTCCGGCAGGCGGATCCAGCCCCCCTGGAGGGACTCGGGAGAGAAGGGCGCCGGCTCCGGATCGGGGCGCTCCGAGCCGACCGCGACCCGGGAGGCGTCCCGCAGCGCCGCCAGCGGAACGGCCCGGATCCGCCGTCGCAGGGTGCCGACGCGCCGACACCACCGGAGATCCGGGGAGCGGGTCCGGCTCGGTACCCACCGGCCATCCCTCCAGACCTGCGCCTCGGTCTCGGTCATGGTCACGTCGCCGATCTCGGCGCTCCAGGTGCCGTCCACCCACAGGTCGGCCCGCCACTCGGGCCACCACACCAGCAGGGCCACCTCCTCGAGGCGGATCGGGTCGAGCCCGCGGGGCCGGAGGGGGATGCCGAGCAGCTTCGGGCCCAGCACGTAGCGCAGCGTCGCCCGGGGGAAGACCGGGGGGCTGAGCGCGGTCGGCTCGGTCGCGGGGAGGGCCAGCTCGGAGGCCTGGAGGGCGCCGCCGCAGGCACAGCGCAGCGCGGTGGCGGGATCGGGCACCAGATACGCGGCGTCGCAGGCCGGACAGCGCGCCGGGGCCCGCCCCCAGCGGCGGTCCGACGGCCCCAGGGTCCCGGTTTCTGCCTCGGGGGAGGCGGTCACGGGGACGATCCAGCGACGACGCCGTCCTCGATGTCCCAGACCCGCTTCAAGAGCCGCCACCCGAGCCAGGCCCCGCCCGCCAGCGCCGCGCCCCCGATGGGCAGGAGGAGCAGGCCGATCCCGACGACGGCCAGGGCCAGCCCGGCGACGAGGAGCAGGAACCCGGGCAGCACGAGCGCCAAGAGGGCCGCGCGCACCCGGCCCCAGGCCACGGGGCGCGGGCCCCAGACCGTGCCGCTCACCCCGTCCACGACCAGGCCGGCGACCTCGGACCCTTCCCGACCGGCAGCGACGTAGACGGGGACGAGGGCGTACTGCCACCGTCGGGCCTGGAAGTCGACCTCGACCGTCAGACCGCGCACATGCTCCGAGCGGATGGCGGCCCGGGCGCGGTCCCGGGCGTCGGAGCGCATGCGGAGCTGGGCCCGGCGTCGGGCCTCCACCAGATCGATCTCCGAGGCCAGGGTCGGCCACCCGGCGAGGGGCTCGGGCCGGAAGGCCTCCAGGGCGGCCAGGAAGCGGGGGGCCATCCGGGACAGGGCGGCCTGGGGGATGCGATCGGTGCCGGACGTGAGGTGCCGATCCTCGCGGAGGGCCAGTCGTCCGTGGCGGTCGGCCCACGCCAGGCGATCCCGCGGCCGCCCATCCGGGCCGGTCACGCGGGCGGGCGTGCCGACCCGGGCCCGCCAGCGGATGACACCGTCGGTGGAGAGCAGCCAGACCGGGATGTAGAGGCCCACGAGGCCGTCCGCGCCCCCGCCGCTGGCCACCCAGAACCCCTGCAGGTGCCGATCCACCGCGGCCCGGGCCGAATCGGGCCCCACCGCGAACGGGGCCAGGGCGGTGGGGCGCAGGCCCAGGACCCCATCGGGGCGCAGCAGCACCGCCGCCGAGCCGCAGAAGCTGCAGGTTCGGCTGAGCTGCCCGGTCTCGACCGCCAGATCCGCCCCGCACCCGTCGCAGTGGAGCGTCTGGTCCCCGAGCTGCCAGGGGCGGGAGGCCTCGAGGATGGCGTCCCGGGTCAGGGCCTGCCCCTCCGGAGCCTCGGTGCCCTCGTCCTCGCTGACGAACCCGCAGAACGTGCACGCGAGGGCGCCCTGCGCCGGGTCGAACGCGAGGGGCCCCCCACAGCCCGGACACCGGAGGTCGGCGGGACCGCGCTCGGCTGCGGGGGGCGGCTCCCAGATGCGGATCCCGGGGAGCGCGGAGTGGACCTCCGCCCATCCGGGTGGGGTCATGGGCGATGACACGGGACCTCCGGCCCCGAGCCTACCGCCCGCCGGCCCCCGAAGGACTCACGCCGCCGTGGCGAGCTTGCGCACCACGGTCTGCAGGATGCCGCCGTTGCGGTAGTACTCGACCTCGACAGGGGTGTCCAGGCGCACGGTTACCGTGAAGTCGAGGGTGGTGCCGTCCTCGCGGGTGGCCCGGACCGGCAGATCCTGGAGCGGCGCGATGTCGGACGGGATGTCGATGTCGAAGGTCTCGGTGCCGTCGAGGCCCAGGCTGTCGGCGGTCTCGCCCGGCTTGAAGCACAGGGGCAGCACGCCCATGCCCACCAGGTTGGAGCGGTGGATGCGCTCGAAGGAGGTGGTGATCACCGCCCGCACCCCCAGCAGGAGGGTGCCCTTGGCGGCCCAGTCGCGGCTGGAGCCGGTGCCGTACTGGCTGCCGGCCACCACCACGAGCGGGGTGCCGTCCTCGCGGTACTTCATCGCCGCATCGAAGACGCTCATCACCTCGCCGGAGGGGAAGTAGGTGGTCCAGCCGCCCTCGGTCCCGGGGGCGAGCTGGTTTCGGATCCGCACGTTGGCGAAGGTGCCCCGCATCATGACCTCGTGGTTGCCGCGCCGGCTCCCGAAGCTGTTGAAGTCCTTCGGCGAGACGCCCTTGCCCTGCAGGTAGCGGCCGGCGGGTCCATCGGCGGGGATGGCGCCGGCGGGGCTGATGTGGTCGGTGGTGATGGAGTCGCCCAGCTTGAGGAGGGCCCGGGCGCCCCGGATGCTGCCCACCGGCTCGGGCTCGGGCGTGATCCCCTCGAAGAAGCTCGGGAGCTGGACGTAGGTGCTCTGCTCGCTCCACGGGTAGAGCTGGGACTCGGCCACCTCGATGGCATCCCAGCGCGGCTCCTCGAGGATGTCGGCGTACTTGGTGTGGAAGAGCTCGCTGCTCACCGACTCGGCCATCACCTTGCGGATCTCCTCCTCGGTGGGCCAGATGTCCTTCAGGAAGACCTCGTTGCCGTCCTGGTCCACGCCGATGGGGTCGTTGTCGAAGTCGATGTTGAGGGTACCGGCGATGGCGTAGGCCACCACCAGGGGCGGGCTGGCCAGGTAGCTGGCCTTCACGTTGTTGTGGACCCGACCCTCGAAGTTGCGGTTGCCCGACAGGACGCTGCCCACGATGAGCTTCTCGTCGGTGATGACCTTCTCGATGTGGGCATCGAGGGGCCCCGAGTTGCCGATGCAGGTGGTGCAGCCGTAGCCGACCACGTGGAAGCCGATGGCGTCGAGGTCGTCGTCCAGGCCGGCCTTCTTGTAGTACTCGGTCACGACCCGCGAGCCGGGGGCCAGGCTGGGCTTGACCCAGGGCTTGGTGTCGAGGCCCTTCTCGCGGGCGTTCCGGGCGAGGAGGCCCGCGGCCAGCATCACGCTCGGGTTCGAGGTGTTGGTGCAGCTCGTGATGGCGGCGATGACCACGTCGCCGTGGGTCAGCTCGTAGTCTTCGCCCTCGGGCGTGCCGGACGCGGTGAGGCGGTCGGTGGGCACGCCGTGGCCATGCAGGCCCACCGGCGCGGTGAGGGACTCGAGGAAGTGGGTCTTCATCTGGGAGAGGGCGACCCGGTCCTGGGGCCGCTTGGGGCCGGCGAGGGAGGGGTCCACCTCGGCCAGGTCGAGCTCGAGGGTGTCGGTGAAGTCGAGCTGCGACGCGGGGTCGTGCCAGAGGCCGTTGCTCTTGTAGTAGCGCTCCACGTTCTCGACGTGGTCCTCGCTCCGGCCGGTGAGCCGCATGTACTCGAGGGTGACCTCGTCCACCGGGAAGAAGCCGCAGGTGGCGCCGTACTCGGGCGCCATGTTGGCGATGGTGGCCCGGTCGGCCAGGGACAGGCTCTTGAGGCCCGGCCCGTGGAACTCGACGAACTTGCCGACCACGCCCTTCTTGCGGAGCATCTGGACGATGCGCAGGGTCATGTCGGTGGCGGTGACGCCAGGGCGCAGCTCGCCCTTGAGCTCGAAGCCCACCACGTCGGGGGCGAGCATGTAGATGGGCTGGCCCAGCATGACCGCCTCGGCCTCGATGCCGCCGACGCCCCAGCCCAGCACGCCCAGGCCGTTGATCATGGTGGTGTGGCTGTCGGTGCCCACCAGGCTGTCGGGGAACCAGGTGTCCTCGCCCTCGATGTCGCGGTGGCCGGCCACGGTGGCGATCCACTCCAGGTTGACCTGGTGGACGATGCCGCGGCCCGGAGGCACGGCGCGGAAGTTGGCGAAGTTGTGCTGGCCCCACTTGAGGAACTCGTAGCGCTCCCCGTTGCGCTGGTACTCGATCTCCAGGTTGCGCTCGCGCGCGTCGGCGAAGCGACCCGAGACGTCGACCTGGACCGAGTGGTCGATGACCAGGTCGACGGGCACCTGGGGGTTGACCTTGGAGGGATCGCCGCCCAGGTCGGACATGGCGTTGCGCAGGGCAGCCACGTCGACCACCGCGGGGACGCCGGTGAAGTCCTGCAGGATCACGCGGGAGGGCTGGAAGGGGATCTCGGTGCGCTCCCCGTCGCCCTTCCACCGGGCCAGGTTCAGCACGTCCTTGTCCTGGACGAGGAAGCCGTCGTGGTTGCGCAGGGCGGCCTCGAGGAGGACCCGGATGGAGTAGGGCAGCCGGGAGATGTCGGCGTGGCCGGCCTCTTCCAGGGCCGCCAGGCGGTAGTACGTGGCCTGGGATCCGTCGGCGAGCTCGAAGGTCGCCTTGGCGCCGAAGTCGGTGGGGTTCGTCACGGGCCTCTCCGGGAGAACGGGGTCGGAGCGGGGACCGGGACCGGTCCCGCGGGGGTCAGGGGACGGGCGTATTCCGTCGGACACGCAGGTGCAGGCGGGCCGGGCGAGAGGCGGGATCCCCGTGATGGTGGCGACGGATGCGAGGTCCGGCCCGGCGGGCCGCCGCGCGCCTACTCGCGGACGAAGGTGGTCCAGCCCTCGTACCAGGGGTCGCCCCCCGCCGAGACGGCTCCGACCCAGGTGGCGGCCGGCTGCCAGAACTCGCCCTGGGGGACGGCGCCCCCCTCGATGTCGAGGGGGCCGTCGGGGGTGGGGACGAAGGTGGGATCGGACAGGTCGTACGCCCCGGGCAGCGGGTTCCCCGACAGCTTGTGGTTGGAGCGGGCCGGGTCGTCGAAGAAGTCCCGCTCGCTGAAGCCACCGTCGTCGTCGTAGTCGGCGGCTTCCTCGTCGGTGCTGGTCTCGGACTCGAACCAGGAGCGGCCGTCGGCGCCGATGTCGACGATGGCGGTGTGGCGGATGTCCAGGTCGCCCTCGGCCACGCCGGCCACCGTCTCCGGGCTGCGCAGGTCGAAGGAGCCGCCGGGGAAGCCCATGAAGATGCTGTTCTGGATGATCCCCCAGGTGCCGCGGCGCAGGACGGCGCCGCGCTGCCCGCCCTCGCCGGGGCCGGGGCCCACGAAGGTGGCGTTCCAGATGCGGGGGGCCGAGCGGGGCTCGGCATCCGGTGTGTCCCCGTCGTTGTCGGCCTCGATGCCGTTGTCGGCGTCGGTGGGGTCCTGCTGGACGATGAGGAACTGGATCCGGCCCCGCCACCCCTGGTCCCAGTCCAGGGAATCGTCCCGGGCGCCCGTCACCACCAGGTTGCGGCCGTCGGCGGTGCCACCGAAGAACTCGATGCCGTCGTCGAGGGACTGATGGACCTGGACGAACTCGAGGATGGTCCCCGAGCCGCAGCCCCCCAGGGTGAGGCCGTTGAGCTCGTTGTCCTGGTAGACCTCGAAGCCGGCGTACTCGATCCGGGTGTAGGCCAGGGTGCCGCAGCTCCCGGTGTCGCGCTCGCCGCCGTAGTTGCCCCGGGACTCGTCCTCGGGCACCCCCTCGATGCGGCTGGTGCCGGCGTTGAGGGTGGCGTCGCCCAGGAGCACCAGGCCCCCCCAGTCGCCGGGCGCCCGCTCGCCCTCGGGCTGGGCGCTGGTGAAGACGATGGGCGCGTCGGGGGTGCCGCGGGCCAGGATGGTGGCGTCGCGGGTGACCACCAGGGCCGAGCCGGACTGGCCGATGATGGTGGTCCCGGGCTCGATGGTGAGCCGGTTGCCCTGCTCGACATAGATGATGTCCTCGAGCACCCAGGTGGTGTCGGCGGTCCAGGTGGTGTCCCCGCGGATGGGCTCGACGACGGACACCTCGGGCCAGGGCGCCATGCAGCCCGTTCCCAGCAGGGCCAGCAGCAGGGGGGCGATGCGGGGCATCAGAACCTCCACCGGCCGGTGGCCATGACCCCGCCGGGAATGGGGGTGGCCGAGACGGGCTTGCCCGGCAGGAGCAGCCCGGTGGCGAGCAGGCCCCCGCCGACCACCGCGCCGGCGAAGCCCAGGTTGTTCACCGGACGCCAGCGCTCCCAGGTCTGCCGGTCCCCCTCGTCCTTCCAGGTGCGGCTCTGCTGCCAGGTGACGGCGGCGGTGGCCCCGCCGGCGACGAGGAGGGTCCCGCCGGT
>CAZPJM010000235.1:0-7784 GCA_964586865.1 uncultured Enterobacteriaceae bacterium | reverse complement strand
GAGAGGACCGACGGGGAGATCCCCCGGGCGGCCAGGGCGTCGGCCAGAGCCCCGGCCGGTCCCAGCTCCGCCCAGCTCAAGGATCGCGGCTGGGCCGCCCTCGACCGGGGCGACATCCAGGCCGGGATCGAGACCTTCGAGCGCGCCGTCTCGATGGCCCCGGGCGATGCGGTGGCCCAGTACGGCCTCGGCTACGCCTTCCTCCAGGCCGGCCAGGCCCAGCGGGCCGCGGGCCCCCTGTGCCGGGCGCTGGACCTGGGGCGCGGCAACAAGGCCGTGGAGCGGGACGTCTCGAACCTCATCGAGAACAACGGGCTCTCCTGCCCCTGACGGCGACGGCGCCCCCGAGCGGAGGCGGGACCGCCCGCCTCGGGGCAGCTCCCGGTCCCCTCGACGAGGCCGCCGCTCAGAGCCCGTAGCTCGTGGCCTTCAGGTCGATCTCGGCGATCCCCACCCCGTCCTTGGAGCCGGGGTAGCTGTCCTTGACCGTCACCTGGACCACATCCCAGAAGCTGCCGGTGTAGCCGAAGGTGGTGATCAGCGGGAAGGCCTGGGCCTTGCCGTTGTCCTCGAGGGTGAAGGTCCGGGTCTTGCCCGAGGCGGTCACCTCGATGGTCTTGGGGCGGGCGTGGGTCTTGGGGCCCGGGGTGATGACCAGCGAGGACAGGCCGTAGTCCACGGCGTGGACCGTCATGGAGGGGTTGGGATCGGCGCTGACCCAGGCCGTTCGGGGGTTGTCGTCGGTCAGCTCGGCCACGTCCTCGCCCTCGGCCCCCGGCGGCGGATCCCCGACCAGGGTGACGGCGGCGTCGAACTCCTTGAGGATCACCCGGATCTCCGAGACGGCCACGCTCGGGTAGTCGTCGCCGGCGGTGAAGTCGGTGATGGTGATCCGCGCCTTGCCGCCGAAGATCTCGTTGCCGACGGCCTTGTCCTCGATGTCCACCACCTGCATGCCCTTCTTGTCCTCGAGGGAGAGGCTGGTCTCGTAGACCTTCTCCTGGCCGTCGGAGGTCTCGGAGAAGAGCTCGAGGCGGACGGTCTTGATGCGGCCGTGGTCGGACCAGGACTCGTCGTCCTTCTCGAAGCCGACCATGAAGCCCAGCTTGTCGACCTCGGACTTGGGCAGGTCGATCTCGATCCACTCGCCCTTCTGCTCGGATTCCGGGTCGATCATCCAGGCGGTGTCGGGGTCGTCGTCGATGGCGGCCGCGGCGTCCCACACGCTGCGCTCGTCCCCCTTGTGGGACGACACGCGAACACCGGCGATGGCCACGATGGGCGCCATCAGGGCACAGAGGATCAGGGCGCGGCGCATGGGACCTCGCTTCGCAGGGGTGGAGCCGGCAGACTAGCACGCGCTGGACGGGCCGGCGCCGCGTCCACCGGCGGGCGCGGTCCTCCCAACCCACGGTCCGGCCCAGCCCTTCCCTCACACTGCCCCGGAGCCCCCCTGCCTCGCCCCTACGCCCCCCGCATCCTCACCGTCCCCCCTCGGGGAGCGGGCATGCGCCTGGACCGCTTCCTCTCCCGGTGGTTCCGGCACTGGTCCCGCTCGGCCCTGGCCCGCGGGGTCCGGGCCGGGCAGGTGACCGACGCCGAGGGGCGGGCGCTGCGGGCCTCGTCCACCGTCCGCGCCGGCGATGTGCTCCACGTCTGGATCCCCGGGCTCGCCGCCGACGGCCCACCGCCTCCTTTTCCCGACATCGTGCACGAGGACGAGCGGGTGGTGGTGGTGGACAAGCCGCCGGGGATGATGTGCCATCCGGCCGGGGAGCGCTTCGTCCATGCGCTCATCGGGCTGTGCCGGGAGCGCTGGCCCGGCCGCGAGGTCCACCTGGTCCATCGCATCGACGCCCACACCTCGGGGCTGGTGGTGCTCACCCTGGACCACGCGGCCAACGCCTTCCTCAAGGAGGTCCTGCGGTCGGGAGGCGCCGAGAAGGTCTACGAGGCCCTGGTCCGTGGGCGGCCCACCTGGGAGACCCGGACCCTCGACGGACCCATCGGGCCCGCCGGGGGGCCGGTGCGCATCCAGATGGCGGTGCGGGAGGATGGCCTGGCGGCGCGGACCCACGTGAGGGTCCTGGGCACCCGGGAGGGCCCCCAGGGCCCCATCAGCCGGGTGCGCTGCCAGATCGAGACGGGGCGGACCCACCAGATCCGGGTCCACCTCTCTCACGCCGGCCTGCCGCTGCTGGGGGATCGGCTGTACGGGCCCCGAGCGACCCTCTTCCTCGACATCCGGGAGGACGGGCTGCAGGCGAGGCACCTGGTCGAGGCCGGCGCGCCCCGCCACGCCCTGCACAGCGCCTCGCTGCGGATCCCCCACCCCGACGGCGGCGAGCTCTCCGTCGCCCGACCGCCCCCCGCCGACATGCAGCGCTGGTGGGAGACGCCCGAGGTGCTCCCCCTCGACGGCCACCGCGGGGAGGATCGCGGGGAATCGTGAGGGAGATCCCGGCGGGAGGCTCCGCGACGCGCTACCCTCCGGCCGCCTTGCGCTGGAGGCCTCCATGCTCCGCCCCCTGCTTCCCGTGCTGCTCGGCCTGGGCCTGTCCACGGCCGCCCTCGCCAAGGATCCGCCCGCCGTCGCCGACGAGCGGCCCGGACCCGGGCCGGTGACGCCCGAGTCCCCCCACTACGACCTCGAGGTCCTCTACGGCGAGGGGAAGATCGCCGAGGGGCTGGCGCTGGCCCGGGAGCGGCTGGCCGCCAACCCGGAGGATGCCGAGCTGTACCGGCACGTGGTGCGCTTCCTGTTCGAGACCGGCGAGATGGTGAAGCGCGACGACGAGAGCATGGACAAGATCGCGCTCTACAAGGAGATGTACGAGCTCTCCAACAAGGCGCTGGAGCTCGACCCGGGCAATGCCCACCTCCTGTTCAACCGGGGCGTCTCCCTGGGCCGGCTCTCCACCACCCGGGGCGTCCTCTCCTCGCTCTTCAACCTGCGGGCGGTCGAGGCGGACTGGCTGGCCGCCGCCGGCGCGCCCTACCGCTACACCTCGCTCTCCGACGCCGAGGACCTGCCCTGCGATGTCTACCTCACCCTCGGCATGTTCTACCGGCTGGTGCCCGACTGGTGGATCGTCGGCGCCTTGGCCGGGACGCGCGGCGACCTGGACAAGTCCCTCGCCTGGCTCGAGAAGGCGGATCAGTGCCACCCGGGGCGCATCCGCACGGTGAAGGAGCTGGGCGTCACGCAGCTCTGCATCGGCGTCACCCGCGAGGATCCGGCCATGGTGGAGCGGGGCAGGGCCACCATGGCACGCCTCCCGGCCCTGCCGAGCCTCCACACCCACGGGGATCTGGACAAGGAGCACGGGGCCTGGCTGTCCGAGCATCCCGAGGAGGCCTGCGCCTACAGCCGCGATGGGCAGCAGGAGCGGGATCGGAAGGCCCTCGAGGGGGGCTGACGCGCGGGGCGCGACATCCCCGTCGCGGTCCGCCGGCGGGGGCGGCTCCCGGCGCGGCTGGCGACGCCTCGTGACCGATCGGGATGACAGGATCGTGGCACGATCTCGGGAAGCAGGGCACATTGGGAACACGGTGTGCACCGCGCCGGGCACACCCACTCCGGAGGCCCCATGCGTGCTCATCTCCTCCTGCTGGCCCCCCTCGCCCTTGGTGCGGCCGCGTGCCAGTCCAATACGATGCACCTGGAATACCGTTCCACCCTGTGGAACGAGACCCGGGGCGTGGTGCTCTACGCGGGCGAGGTGGATCGCGGGCACGGCGCGATGCTCGACACCACCTGCGAGTTCGACCTGGTGAGCGGGGCCGTGACGGGCGACCTGGACCTGCCCACCTCGAGCGAGGTGGTGAGCGATGTGATGCGCAACACGGTCCTGGCCCGGAGCGCCGAGGGCGTGCACGTCATCCGGGATCTCTTCTGGGAGCAGGACGAGGACCTGATCACCGCGGGGGTCATCGATGCCGCCTTCGGCCAGGTGGGGCCCCTCGCCCTCACCCGGGTCGCCGGGGACTGCGCCGTGGTCGACCACAGCGGGCCGGCCCGCGCCCTCGGGGCGTGTTCGTCCGAGGCGCAGCTCCTCACCGAGCCCGTCTCCGACCGTGCCTGGCTCCTGGACCAGGGCGTCATCTCCGAGATCACCGATGTGGGGCTCGTCGAGGTGGCGGTGGCCGACCACGCCACGGTCGACCTGACGACCGACACCCTCCTGGTGGCCTCGGGGACCCGGCTCGAGCGGCGCACCCTGGACGGCCTCCGGGTCTGGAGCCTCCCCCTCCCGGCGCGGGTGACCAGCCTGGAGGATCTGGGCGAGTTCAATGGCGCCGCGGTGGTGACGGCCGACCAGGAGCTGGTGCTGGTCGACGGCATGGGCCAGGAGGCCGCCGTGCTGCGCCTCCCCGAGCCGGCCCACGTCACCGCCAGCGCCAATGGTCGCAACCTGGCGCTGGCCACCGGCGAGCAGGTGAACTTCTACCAGGTCCAGGACGGTCCCCCCGGGGTCGGGCGCGCCAGCGACGCCCCCGTCGAGAACGACTTCGAGGACTGATCCCGGGGATCAGCGCGCGGCCGCGGCCAGCCGGTCCACCCCGAGTCGGCCCTGGAGTCGCAGCAACTCCACCGCGGCGAGCTGGGCGTCCACCCGGGCCCGGGCCAGCCGGGCCTCGGCGTCGAAGCGCTCGGCCCGCGCCTCGAGGACGTCGGTGAGGACGGCGCGCCCGGCGGCCTGGCGCGCCTCCTCGGCGGCCAGGGTCTCCTTGGCGAGGTCCAGCTCCAGGTCGGCCAGGCGCACCTGCTCCGTGGCGGCCTCGAGGGCCCGCACCTGCTCCGCCACGTCCCGCGCCACCTGCTGACGGCGCTGCTCCAGCTCGCGGTCCCGCTGGGCCTCGGTGGCGGCGGCCTGCATCACCTCGCCCCGGGCGGCCCGGTTGCCCAGCGGCACCGAGAAGGTGGCGCCCGCGGCCAGGGTGCGGTTGGGCAAGGGCTCCTGCTGGTCGCCATCGATCTTGTTGGTCACCTGGGTGAGCCCCAGGGTCCCGTCGAGGGTGAGGGAGGGGAGCTGGCCATGGCGGGCCAGCCGGGTGGAGAGATCGGCCTGCTCGGCCTCGAGCTGATCGACCGCCAGGTCCAGGTTGCCCTCGAGGGCCACCTCCACGGCCTGCTCCACGTCCAGGTCGAAGCCCCCGGGCACGTCCGAGAGGGGGGTGCCGGGGCTCACCGCCTCGCCAGGGGTCCGCCCGAGCAGCAGCAGGAGCCCGTCGGCGGTGCGGGCGGCGGCCTGGCGCGCGTCCAGGAGGGAGGTGCGGGCGCGGACGGCGGCGGCCCGGAGGCGGGTCACCTCGACCGGGGCCACGCGGCCCTCCTCGAGCTGCAGCTCGCCGATCCGGAGGTTCTCCTTGGCGAGCTCGGTCCGCTGCTCGGCGATGTCCACCAGGGCCTCCTGGTGCACCCAGTTCCAGTAGGCCTGGGTCACCTCGGCCAGGGTGCGCTGGGCCTGCGCTTCGACCTGGAGCTGGGCCACGTCCATGGCGTTGCGGGCCTCGAGGACCCGCCGCCGGTTGAAGGCGGTGCGGTGCCCGCGGAGCACCTCCTGGGAGAGGGTGGCGGTGACGCCAGGGGCCTGCCGGACTGTCTCGGTGACCTGGCCGGTGCGGAAGTCGGGCGCCTCCTGGTCGTTCTGGTTGTAGGTCCCGACCACGCTGTAGCCGGTGCCGGTGGGAAGCTCGCCCGTGATGGAGGAGCTGGCCGAGGTCCGCAGGCTGCTCTGGTCGAACACCAGGCCGCCGAAGAGCTGGTTGCTCTCCTCGCTCCGGACCTCTCCCTGGATGCGGAGCTGGGGGTCGAAGGCGGCCCGGGCCGCCATCAGACCGCCCTCGGCCGCGTCGACCTGCAGCCGCGAGGTGGCCAGGGCCGGGTTGCGGGCCAGCGCCTCGTCGAGGGCCCGGTCGAGGGTGAGGGTCTCAGCCGCCGTCGCCGACGGAGCCAGGCACAGGGCCGCCAGCAGGGGGAGCCAACGGATCATGGGGAGCCTCCTCGCGCCGGAGGCGGGCGAAGCGTCCGAGCCGTCCGGCCCAGGCGCCCAGGTCGTCCAGCGCAGCGTACAGGTAGGGGACGAAGACGAGGGTGAGCAAGGTGGCCGTGGCCAGTCCGCCGATGACGGTGCGGCCGAGCGGCGCATAGGGGATGCCCACGAAGGTGCTGGTCCCCACCGCCATGGGCACGAGCCCGAAGATGGTGGTGAGGGCGGTCATGAGGATGGGGCGAAACCGCCGGCGGCCCGCCTCGACGAGCGCCTGGTGGCGGGGGATCCCCTCGGCGCGGAGCTGGGTGATCAGGTCGACCAGTACGATGCCGTTGTTGACCACCACCCCCACCAGGATGACGAGGCCCACCCCGCTCATCAGGACGAAGCCGGTGCCGGTGAGCCACAGCATCCACCAGGCCCCCAGCGCCGCCATGGGCAGGGTGGTGAGGATGGACAGCGGCAGGATCCAGGACTCGAAGAGGATCCCCATCAGCAGGAAGACGAAGCAGACCGACAGGCCCAGGGCCAGCAGCAGGTCCGTGAAGTCCTGGTCCTCCTGGCGGGCCTGCTGGCCGCGCTCCCAGCCGTAGCCGCGGGGGAAGTCCATGTCGGCCAGGGCGGCGCTGGCCAGCGCGAAGCCCCGGGAGGGCGTCGTGTCCTCGTCCAGATCGACCACCACCTGGGCGCCGGTGCGGTTGTCATAGCGCCGCACCGAGCCCGGCCCCTTGCCCGTCTCGACGGCGGTGAGCGCCCGCAGCGGCACCAGCCCCCCCACCGCCGGCGCGAAGACGGGGCTGTCGAGCACGGTCTCCAGGTCGTCCCGATCGGCCAGCTCGAAGCGGCTCACCACGTCCACCTCGCGGCCGTCCATGCGGATGGGCTCGAGGCCGTTGCCTCGCAGGTAGAAGGAGACCGTCCCGGCCACGGTCCGGGCGTCGAGCCCGTAGCGACGCAGGGCGTCCTCCTTCAGGATCAGGCGGAGCTCGTCGAGCCCGCTCTCGGCCACGTCCACCCGCGCCCCCAGCACGCCGGGCATGGCCCGGATCCGCCGGGCCGCCTCCTCACCCAGCTCGAGGAGCGTGTCCATGTCCTCGCCGTACAGGGTGACGTCGACGCGCCCATCGTCGCGCTGGGTGTCGAAGCCCACCGTCCATCGGGTGCCGGCCTGGTCCTGGGGCAGGCGCTCCCGCACCCGATCCATCACCTCGGTGCGGGGAAGCGGCGGCTGGCTCTCGAGGAAGACCTGGATGCGGCCCCGGCCGGCGGTGGCCCCCACCTCGGCGAAGAAGGCCTCGATGCCCCAGGCCTCGCGGTTCGCGGCCAGCATGGCCTCGACCTGGGCCACCTGCTCGGAGCGCTCGAGGGGGTTGGCCTGGGGGGGCAGGGTGACGCCGATCTCGAACTGGTTCTGGTCGTCCTCGTCGACGAAGGCCACGGGCACCTGGCTCACGGGCCACAGGGTGAGCAGGAAGAGGCCCACCATGACGAAGAGGGTGTCGGTGCGCCGGCGGAGGGCCAGGTCCAGCAGGGCGGCGTAGCGGTCGGTGAGCCAGGCCAGCCAGCGCGCGTCGGGCTTCACCTGGGCGCGGCCCATGAAGCGGGTGGCCAGGGGCGCGAAGACGAGGGCCACGAGCAGGCTGGCGGCCAGGGCGAAGACGACCGGGAAGCCGATGGCGCCCAGGAAGACGCTCACCGTGGCGTCGCCGGTCATGAGGATCAGCGGGAGGAAGACCACCATGGTGGTGGCGGTGGACATGAGGATGGCCAGATTCACCTCGGCCACGC
>CAZPJM010000234.1:0-7817 GCA_964586865.1 uncultured Enterobacteriaceae bacterium | reverse complement strand
GACCACCGAGATCTACACTCTTTCCCTACACGACGCTCTTCCGATCTGGTGGTGCCGGCGGTGGCGCCGCGGGCGGCGGGGCCTCCGGGGGTGGCGGTGGCGGCGGGGGTGCCTCCGCCCAGGCCACCGTGGCCCTCGAGGGCGAGAACGCCGAGGCCGCCATGCAGGCCTGGGTGGCGCTGCCCCCCATGGCCCAGGCCCGCGCCCACGAGGGGCTCTCCGGCGCCGTGGGCGAGGCCGCCCAGCGCAGCGACGAGACCTTCCGCGGCGAGCTGCCCGAGGTCGAGGTCCGCATCACGCCCGGCGCCGAGCCCGAGGCCGCCGGGGAGATCGCCACCGAGGCCCGCGGCGCGGGCGTGGGCGAGGACCGCCCGGGGCCCGCCCCCGAGGCCGAGGTGGCCGAGACCGAGGATCCGGGGCGCTTCCTGCCACCGGCTCTCGCCTCCTTCCTGGCGGGCTTCCTCGGCGGGGAAGAGGCCGACACCTCGGGCAATGCCCAGGCCATCGGCGAGGCCCTGGCCGCGGTGCCCACCACCGACGACGACATCGGCACCAGCCCCGGCCCCACCCCCAGCGTGCCCCTCGAGGGCGAGACCGACCCCGGCCGGGTGGGCGATCAGGCCACCGAGGGCCTGGGCGAGGCCGCCGCTGCCTCCGCCGAGGCCGCCGCCGCGGTGGGCGCGCTCCCCGGTCGCGAGCGGGTGCCCGAGCTCGAGGTCGAGGCCAGCCTGCCCATGAACGACCAGCTCGAGGCCATGCCCGCGATCCCCGAGGTCGCCGTGCCCGCGAACGTGGCCGAGGTGGCGGCCATGGAGCTCGATGCCGACGTGGCCGGCGCGGTCGACGCCATGTACCAGTCCGAGATGCAGGCCAGCCTGGCCGAGGCCGACGCCCAGGTCGCCCAGGCCCAGTCCGACCTGGACACGGGCCGCGAGGCCGAGCTGCAGGCCTTCGAGCAGGCCCGCGAGGAGGAGATGCAGGCGGCCATGGCCGAGGGGGACACCCAGGTGGCCGAGGCCCGCCAGCGCATCGACGACGAGAAGCAGGCCACCCTGGAGAAGCAGCAGAAGGCCCGGGCCGAGGTCGAGGCCCAGGTCACCTCCGAGCGGGCCCGGACCCTGGCCGACATCGACGCCCGGAGCAACGAGGTCAACGCCCGGGTCGACCGGGAGTTCAAGGACGCCGAGCGAAAGGCCCGGGCCAAGAAGACCGAGGGCGAGCGCAAGGCCGCCGAGGAGAAGCGCAAGGCCGAGCGGGAGGCCGAGAGCGACTCCTGGTGGGATGCGGCGGTCGACTTCGTCAGCGACGCCCTCGACAGCCTGGCCAGCGTGGTCAGCGACATCTTCGATGCGGTCCGCGATGCCGTCAACGGCATCATCGAGGGCGTCAAGGCCCTGGCCACCTCCCTCATCGACGCGGCCGTCTCCTTCATCAACGACGCCATCAGCGCCTTCGGCGAGA
This sequence comes from uncultured Enterobacteriaceae bacterium, assembly GCA_964586865.1. Lineage (GTDB taxonomy): Bacteria > Myxococcota_A > UBA796 > UBA796 > REDI01. Next base: position 6,356 of record CAZPJM010000234.1, on the reverse strand, counting down.
TGCTCAAGGGCGCCATCCAGGGGCTGCTCGGGCAGGTCTTCCCCGAGCTGGCCGACGCGCTGTGCAGCTTCGTCGACGACGCCGTCGCCCAGGCCCAGGAAGCGGTGACCGCCATCGGCGAGTCGCTCAAGGAGGGCATCAACGCCCTGCTCGACGGCCTGCAGGGCGCCCTGAACGGGCTGCTCTCGGCCTTCGAGGGCCTGATCCAGGGGGCCCTCGCCCTCGCCAACGCCCTCGTCACCGGCAACTGGGACGAGTTCCTCATGAAGATGCTCGAGGCGGCGCTGTCGCTGGCGGGCATCCCCCCCGAGGAGTTCTACAGCTTCGTCGGTGAGGCCGAAGAGACCATCGACATCATCGTCAACGATCCCGGCGCCTTCATCGGCAACATCATCGACTCCATCGGCACCGGCTTCGGCCAGTTCTCCGACAACTTCCTCGACCACCTGCAGACCGGCTTCCTCGAGTGGATGACCGGCGAGGTGGGGGATGCGGGCATCGAGATGCCCGATGCGCTCGACCTCGAGGGCATCTTCAGCATCGTCCTGCAGGTCCTGGGCCTCACCCCCGAGGATCTGCGCGAGAAGGCCGTCGAGCACGTGGGCGAGGACGCCGTCGCGGCCATCGAGTTCGTCTGGGGCTTTATCGACGCGGCCATCCAGGGCGGCATCGAGGGCCTGTGGGAACACGTCGAGGAGCACCTCACCGGCCTGTGGGACATGGTGGTCGGCCAGATCCAGGACTGGCTCATGGAGCGGATCATCGTCGCCGCGGTGACGAAGATCGCGACCATGTTCAACCCGGTGGGGGCGCTGGTACAGGCCATCATCACGGGCTGGAACCTCTACACCTTCCTCCGCGACCAGATCGAGCGGATCTGGGGGGTGGTCACCGCGGTGGTCGACGGCATTGGCGACATCGCCCGCGGCAACCTGGGCCCGGCCGCCAACATGGTCGAGGGGGCCCTGGCCGATCTGGTGCCGGTGGCCATCGACCTGTTGGCCAAGCTCCTCAACCTGGGCGGGCTCGGCAAGAAGGTCCGCGGCATCATCGAGGAGGTCCAGGAGGCCGTCGACGAGGCCATCGACAAGGTCATCGAGAAGATCACCGGCCTGTTCACCCCGGGCGGCGGCCGAGGGGGGGACGAGGACGACCCGGAGGCGGGCGAGGGCGTGGACGGGGCCGAGGAGGCCGGCGAGGAGGGCCGGACCCCCGAGGGGGCCATCGACCTGCCCCTGCCCCGGCTGGCCTTCCAGGATGCCCAGGGCGAGGACCACCACCTCTACGGGGCCGAGCAGGGCGGCAACGTCACCCTGCTGGTGGCCAGCCCGACCCCCCAGACGCCCCTGGCCGCGGTGGGCACCGGCGGGCACATGGCCAGCCTGGACGCCGCCGCGCGGGCGCGCATCGAGGGGCTCGCCCCCCAGGCCCAGGAGAAGCTCGCCGAGTCCCAGGCCAAGGAGGGCGAGGCCAACCGGGCCACCGACCCGACCCAGAAGCAGGCCCTCACGGAGCAGGCCGAGACGCTCCTCCAGAATGCGCGCCGGCTCATGGCCGAGATGGTGGCCGTCTTCGGCACCGCCACCGGCGCCTCGCCCGAGGAGAAGCTCCGGGCCATGATGAACGGCTTCCCCGACCTCGAGGAGGTGGTGGCCCGGGCCGGCGAGCACGTGGGCGCCCTCGACGACGAGACCATGGTGAGCCAGGTCAGCGACGGCACCGCCCGTCAGGTGGCCCACCGGGACTGGGCGCAGGGCAAGCGCACCTACCTGGCCGAGGCCGCCGCGGCCTTCGGCGACACGGTGGCCCAGCGGAAGCTCGCCGAGGTCGAGGCGGACACCCAGGCCACCGGCCTGCACGGGGCCTTCTACGAGGCCGCGGCCGACGCCCTGGCCGAAGGGTCCCGCTCCATGCGCCCCAGCCTCTCGGTCATCCGGGCCATGCAGACCGCCGCGGGCCAGGATCGCTTCCAGCGCCAGGGCACCTCGGTGACCATCGAGGGCCGGCTCTGGCGGGTCTCGGGCCTGGGCAAGACCTTCTCCCAGAACGTCAAGCCCGACTACTTCCTGGGCGTCTACTACCGGAGCATCCTCGGGCCCGACACCGAGCTGCACGACCTGGATCCGCACTTCACCGACACCACGCGGATCAACCTGGCCATCGAGTGGGTCAAGAAGGAGGGGCTGCCCCGGCCCTTCGAGGGCAGCGACCTGACGGGCTCGGCCTTCTCGGGCGGCGGCGGGACCACCTGGTGGACCGACTCGGACTATGCCGACGCCATCGAGTTCGGCGAGAACGGCGGCGGGGACCTGGGCGAGTTCCTCATGATGTGCCAGATGGGCGCGCTCCAGCCCTCCTGGTACGGCGGCGGGCTGGCCCGCTTCGCCACCGACGGCTCGGCCATGGAGCTGCGCAAGCCCACCGCCTTCGACGGCATGATGTCCGAGTACTGGGTCCAGGTGGAGAACGCCGAGCTGTGGGGCATCACCGGCGGCGGTGCCCGGGAGTGGGTCTGCACCGATGTGCCGTCCAGCAAGGTGGACCCGGGCAGCATCACCATCCATCCCTCGGGCAACGCCTACGATGCGGCGCGTACCAAGGCCATGACCGGCGCCGAGGTCACGTGGCGCGACAGCGCCAACGAGAACGATCAGCAGCTCCGCCAGCTCAACCGCGAGCGGGACAACGAGACCCAGATCCGGGAGTCCACCCCCACCACCGGCGAGGCCGAGCACGACTTCGGCTCCGCCAAGGCCGGCGTCAACACCATCGGCCACGACACGAACCGGATGCAGAGCCAGAGCCATGGACAGGGCTACCCGGGCCAGATCCCCGAGCGCGAGCTCGACGCGGTCCAGGGCCCCATGCCCGAGGTCCAGGAGATCCGCTTCACCGACGCCAGCGGGGAGCGCCACAAGCTCGAGGTCAACGGCGGGATCGCCCAGGTGCACAGCCGGATCATGCCGGTCATGGAGTCGGTGCGGGCCGGCGGGGAGTTCCCCGACGTCTCCGACGGTGACTTCTCCAAGCTCGACGGGCTGGTCGCCGAGGTCGAGGCCCTGGTGGCCGAGGCCCAGGACTGGTTCGTCAAGCACCAGGACAAGGACGAGGCGCGCGCGTGCATCAAGAAGGCCGAGGCCCGGCTGGCGCGCATCAAGGCCATCCTGGAGCTGGCGGGCCACGACGAGGTGGCGGCCGAGCTGGGCACCCGGGTGGAGCCGGACGGCACGGTCCGGGACGCCAGCGTGGGCGAGCAGGCCCAGAGCGCGCGGGAGCTGGTGGAGCGCTCCGAGGCCGAGAAGCGGGCGCGGCGCGGCCAGGCCCTCACCCGCGCCGGCGAGGAGGAGAGGACCACCCGCCTCCGAAAGGCCACCGAGAACCTCGGGACCATGCAGCAGCTCGGCAGTGGCTGGTGCACCGCCGCCGGCACCGTCATCGACACCCTGGTCCCCAACAACGGCGACAAGGGCAAGGGCCAGTTCGCGGTCAACGTGCCGCTCGCGGGGGGCAACATCGGCGTGGGCTCGGGCGAGGTGACCCTGGGTCTCGGGCTCACGGGCGAGATCGAGCGCAACGACGAGGGCTTGGTCACGGTCAAGTTCAAGTACGAGGGCGCCGCCACCGGCGCCGTGAAGGCCGACGCCGGCATCGCCGAGATCTCCGCCTTCATCAGGGCCAACGCCTTCGGGCAGGTCTCGGTCACCGCCGCCGATGGCTGCCGGGCCATGGAGATGATGCGCGCGGCCCTCCACAAGCGGTGGAGCAAGCGTGGCCGGGTGGGCCGGTGGGTGGCGGCCCGGGTCTTCGACGCCGAGACCCTCTTCCCCATCGACGATCTGGTGGACGGCGAGAAGCTGGTCGACGAGGGCGGCGGTGGCTTCGCGGTGGGGGCCAAGGCCCAGGTCAAGGGCGGTCCGGGGGGCGGCGGGGCGAGCAGCACCCAGATCGCCGTCGGCACCGAGCAGACCGGCCTGGACGGCGCCGACGAGATCAAGCGCTTCTCCTCCCTCACCAAGGTGGTCAAGGGCGAGGTCGGCCCGGTGGGCGTCGAGTGCAAGCTCGTGGGCAAGGGCTTCGACGGGGGGCACAGCTCCCTCGAGGTCGAGCTGTCGGGCGAGGGCTCCGTCTCGCTGGCCGAGCTCGAGGCCCTGCTCGTGGCCGGCAGCTTCACCGTCCAGAGCCTGGGGCTGGCCCGCAAGGCCCTCGAACAGGGGCTCGGCGCCCAGTCGGACAGCGTCCCCCGGCAGGTCGGCAGCCTGGCCCGGCACTTCGGCGGCAAGGTGGGGCCGGCCCTGGCCCTGACCAGCTCGACCAAGGATGCCTTCGAGGCGATCCAGAACCACACCGTCTTCGACGCCGCCGACGCCAAGGTGGGCATCAAGATCGTCTACAAGGCCACCGGGGTGGCCGGCGCGGGGTGGTCGCACGAGCTCGCGGTGGAGAAGGTGAGCAAGATCGAGCTCGGCGGCAGCGAGCGGAGCTACCTCTACGTGGCGCTCGAGAACGTGCAGAACCTGTTCTTCAAGAAGTGGGGTGAGTAGCGTGGGCGAGCGGATCCAGCGCATCAAGGTGGCCCCCGAGCACACCTTCCGGGGCCCGGACGGCGAGGCCATCCCGGTGCGGGACCTGGGCCTGGGCCTGGTCCGCGAGGACGGCCAGATCCAGGAGATCCGCGCCACCTTCCGCCTGGACTGGGAGGACTGGCGCCGGGTCGACGCCCACGGCTGGTTCCACCTGGCGCCCGAGGACCGGGAGCCCCAGTCCGAGCCCTTCGAGGAGGGCGTCCCGGTGGAGGTCGAGGCGGTGCTCGACGCGGGCCCGGCCATGGTGCTGGAGATCGCCGCGGAAGACGCCTACGAGGCGGGCGCCCTCGTCCTGGACGCCGCGCCCACCGACCCCCTGGTCCGGGAGGCCTCGTGGGCCGCGCTGGGCGTGACCCAGGAGGACCCCGACATCCCCGGCGTGAGCCTCGGCTTCGCCACCCGACGCTTCGGAGGCTGAGTGCAGCTCGGCGACACCCGTGTCGAGTCCGTGGACGAGCTCGTGGCGTGGTTCCGGGACCACGCCGAGCGCCAGGTGGGCCTGAACCCGGCCCAGTCCGGCCCCGAGGAGGCCATCGCCGGCCAGACGATGGATCCCGTCATCGAGGAGGCCCTCGTCCGGGTGGTGGACGAGGGGCCCCCCCGGTCGCGCGCCGCGGCCCTGCGGACCCTGCGCATGGCCTCCAGCGACACCGAGGCTCTCCGGGCGGCCACCCTGCGGTGGCTCACCGACCCCGCCCCGTGGCTCACCGAGACCGGCCCCGATGGGGTGCCCTTCGGTCAGCAGCTGGCCCACGCCGTCCAGGCCGGCCTGCGGACCCCCGCCATCCTGGATGCGGCCCTGGATCGCGCCGACGAGGACGGGACCCTCGGCGACTGGGCCTCCTGGCTCGCCCTGAAGGAGCCCGACGGCCGCGCCGTGGACTTCCTGGTGCGGGCCATCCCGGCCCACCTGGATCCGTCTCCGGCCAAGGCCGACGATCTGGCCTGGCGCATCGGCGCCCGCGCCCCGCACCGCCTGGCTGAGGTGGCCCGCGCCCTCGCGGATCGTCCCGAGCCGGTCCGCCGGGCCTTCCTCCGCGAGGCCGGCAACCACCTGGATGATCCCGCCCCGGTCCGCGAGGCGCTGGGCCTCGAGGGCTGATCGACCCCGCCAGCTGGGCTCGCCGACGGCCGGGCCGCTACGGCGCGGGGCAGCGGGCGGCGGCGGCCAGCTCCACCAGCGCCTCGAGGGGCGGAAAGGTCCGGACGGCGGTGCCGGAGCGGACCTCGACGGTGCGGTCGCGCCACAGCACCACCGGAGGGTCCTCGGTCCGCCGTCGGGCCTCGCCCCAGGCGGCCTGGACCGCCGGGGTCCAGCAGGGGCCCGCCTCGCCGAAGACGGCCACCGTGTCCGACGGGGGCGGGCTGACCCGGGGCAGATCCACCAGCTCGGGTGCCACGGTGGTGAGGGCGGCCCGTCCCAGGGCCGCGTCGGGGGCCAGCCAGCCCGCGCCGTCGAGGGCCGCCCAGCCCTGGCGCCCGTGCGCGCCCTCGAGCACCACCACCGTGGCCGCGGCCTCGCGCTCGCCACGGGCCCCCCGCGCCCGGGCCGTGAAGGACGCCCCCGCGCGCTCTCCCGCGACCGTCCACCACCACCGCCCCTCGGCGTCGTCGTCGAAGGTCCAGCCCTCCGCCGCGACCTGGGCCGCCAGGTCGGCCTCGGCCTGCCGGCCCTGCAGCACCACGGTGCTCACCCCGGCGGCCACCGCGATCACACCCCCCAGGCCCAGCACGAGGCAGCCCAGGCGCGGAGGGGGGCGGCGGGGGGAGGCC
>CAZPJM010000233.1:0-7823 GCA_964586865.1 uncultured Enterobacteriaceae bacterium | reverse complement strand
GTGCCCACGATCCGCGTGCCCACGATCCGCGTGCCCACGATCCGCGTGCCCACGAGTCCACGAGGGCACGAGCCCCCGCTCCCCCCTGAGCCGTCGAGCCCCCGGAGAACGCGGCCTAGAGCTCGTCGAGCATCTCGGGCAGGACCTCTCCGGGGGGGCCGGCGGCCTGGACGCGCAGGTCGGCGTCGCACCACACCACCGCAGGCAGCTCCAGCGCGCCCCGCCAGGGGGCGAGCAGGCCGTCCGGGTCGGCCATGAGCGGCACCCGGGGGTCGGGGAGGTCGGCCCCGAGGCGGCGGGCGGTGTCGAGGTCGGCGGGCCCGCCCTCGCTGTCGGCCACCAGGAGGTGGGCCCAGAGGACCCTGGCGTCGTCGACGGCCTCGGGCAGGCCCTCGAGCCCCTCGGGCGGAGGCTCGTCGCCCCGCACCACCCGGACCAGCGCGCGGGTGGCCTCGCCGTCGGCCCCCAGCAGGATCACGACCGGGGTCCCCGCACCGGCCAGGTCGTAGAGGTCCACCTGCTGGCCGTACACATCCGGGAGCGAGACCCGGGGTGGGCGGAGCCCGATGCTCCATGCATCCTCGGCGGACGGGGCGAGCAGGTCGTCCTTGTCGTGACGGTAGGGCCAGCCGCCCTCGTAGATCCGCGAGAGGCGGTCGAGGGGGTCGGTGCCCTCCATGACCTCGTCGCCGTCCAGGTAGCCGTCGGCATCGCTGTCCGGATCCAGCACATCGGTCCCGCGGCCCACCTCGTCGCCGTCCTCCAGCCGGTCCGCGTCCGTGTCCGGGTCCAGGGGATCGGCCCCGGCGTCGAGCTCGTCCCCATCATCGAAGCCGTCGGCGTCCGAGTCGGGCGCCAGCGGGTCCAGGCCCTGGTCCAGCTCGTGCCGGTCGCCGACCCGATCCCCGTCGCTGTCGGGGCTCCGGGGGTCGGTGCCCAGGTCGCGCTCCTCCCCGTCCGACAGGCCGTCGTCGTCCGTGTCGGCGTCGAGGGGATCGGTCTCGGCGTCGGCCTCCTCCCCATCCTCGACCCCGTCCGCGTCCGTGTCCGGGTCCAGGGGATCGGTGCCGCGCTCCGCCTCGTCGCCGTCGCTCACCCCGTCCCCGTCCGAGTCGGCGGCGCGGGGGTCGGTGCCGGCGGCGCGCTCCTCGCGCAGGAGCAGACCGTCTTCGTCTCGGTCGATCTCGCAGGCGGCGAGGAGGAGGAGCAGCGGGAGCGGGCGCATGGGTCCTCCGGGGGCCGCCCCGCAGGCTAGCAGACCGCGGATCAGCAGTCGCTGTCGCCCTTCTCGCGCTGGAGCCGGGCCACGCCGCCCTCGGGGGTGACGGTGAGGGGCTGGCCGCCCACCACGTAGTCGCCGATCGGCAGCAGTCCGTCGAAGCCGCCGGTGTCGGCCAGCTCGGCGGTGGCGGCGTCCACGGCGGCGGCCTTGACGGGGTCGAAGGGGCGCTCGGTGGGCGCCAGCGAGAGGCAGGTGGTGTCGAGGCGGCGCACCGTGAGGCGCCCCCACTCGGTGCGGTAGCGCGTCCAGTCGCCCTCGGTGATCCCGGGCTCGGTGCGCTCGGCCCACAGCAGGCGCCGCTGGGTGGCGATGGCGTCGCCCCGCTGGGCGGCGGCCTGGGCGCCGAGCTGGTGGGCCCGGGCGGGGGCGAAGTCGCCCTCGTCCTCGTGGGCGTCGAGGAGATCCTCGTACAGCCGGTCGGCCCCGTCCCACGCGCCCCGATCCACCAGGCTCTCGAGCTCGGCCATCAGACGATCGGCCTCGGGGCCGGCCAGGGCGGGCACCGACAGGAGCAGCAGGGGCAGGAACCGCGTCATGCCGGCGGCCTAACCGGTCCCGGACCGGGTGGCGGCCCGGCGTGGGATGCGTGATGCGGCGGGGCGGAGGTCTCATGGACGTGCACGGGCGGGTGGCGCCGGGGTTCGAGCCGGTGCGCGAGGTGTTCGCGCGCCACTTCCACACCCACGGCGAGGTGGGGGCGGCCCTGTGCGTCCTCCGCGGCGAGGAGGTGCTGGTCGACCTCTGGGGTGGGGTGCGGGACCCGGACACCGGCGCGCCCTGGACGCCCGACACCCTGGCCAATGTCTTCAGCGTGACGAAGGGTCTGGTGGCGGCGACCATCCTGGCCCTGGTGGACCAGGGCAAGCTCGATCCGGACGCGCCCATCGCCGAGGCCTGGCCCGACTTCGGCCGGGCCGGCAAGGCCCGCATCACCCTGCGCCAGGTCCTGCACCACACCGCGGGCGTGGTGGCGGTGGACCGGCCCCTCACCCTGGACGATGTGCTCTCCTGGCAGCCCGTCGAAGACGCCCTCGTGGAGCAGGCCCCCCTGTGGGAGCCGGGCACCCGCCAGGGCTACCACATGGTCACGTGGGGGGTGATCCTCCGCGCCCTCGTGCCGCGGGCGACCGGGCGCTCGGTGGGCTCCTGGCTGCGCGAGCTCCTGGCCGAGCCCCTCTCCGCCGACGTCTTCCTGGGGCTCCCCGACGCCGAGCACCCGCGGGTCGCCACCCTCCTGCCCCCCGGTCGCCTGGCCGGGCCGGCCACCCTGGCTCGGGGCCTGGTGCTCGGGGGCCTGGACGGCCGCTTCTTCCGGAACGTGCTCTTGCGGCCCGGCTCGCCCGGCTCCCGCGCGGCGGCCAACCCGCGCGCGCTGGGGGGCTTCCACCTGGCCAACTGGGCCCTCCCCCCGGTGCGCCGCGCCGAGCTGCCGTGGGGGAATGCCCACGCCAGTGCCCGGGGGATCGCGCGTCTCTACGCGCCCCTGGCCTCGGACGGCTCCGTCGGCGATGTACGGGTCCTCTCTCCGGCGGCGGCGGCCCGACCGCGGGTGGCCGGCTCCTGGTCCGCCTGCGACGAGACCCTGCGCAAGCCCATGGGCTTCAGCCACGGCTTCCTCAAGGAGGAGCCCGGGCTCTTCGCGCCGCACCCCGAGTGGTTCGGGCACCCCGGCACCGGGGGCTTCCTGGGGATGGCCGACCCCCGGGTCGGGATCAGCCTGGGCTACGTGATGAACCGCCTCCGACCTCGGGTACGGCCACTCCCGCCTCGCGCCCTGTCCCACGCCGTGTACGCTTGCCTGGGCGCGCCGGTGCGCGGGCCCTTGCCGGGTGGCCCCTCGTGCCCACCCTCCCGGCCGACGGAGGTGTCATGACCCGGCGAGGCTGGAGTGCGGACCAGGTGCCCCCCCAGGAGGGCCGCGTCTTCGTGGTGACGGGGGCCAACAGCGGGATCGGCCTCGAGGCTGCCCGGGTCCTGGCCGACCGGGGGGCCCGCGTCGTCATGGCCTGCCGCAACCTGGAGAAGGCCGAGCGGGCGGCCGACGACATCCGGCGCGACCACCCCTCGGCCGACCTGGAGGTCCGCGCCCTCGACCTGGCCGACCTCTCGAGCGTCCGCGCCTTCGCCGAGGGGGTCCTGGAGGCCCACGAGCGCATCGACGTGCTCGTCAACAACGCCGGCGTCATGGCCATCCCCCGCCGCGAGACGGCCGACGGCTTCGAGATGCAGCTCGGCACCAACCACCTGGGGCACTTCGCCCTGACGGCGCTCCTGCTCCCCCGGCTCATCGAGCAGGGGGGCACGCGGGTCGTGACCGTCTCCAGCACCGCCCACAAGATGGGCCGCATGCACTTCGACGATCTGCAGCTCGCGCGGGACTACGGCGACTGGAAGGCCTATGGCCAGAGCAAGCTCGCCAACCTGCTCTTCGCCTTCGAGCTGCATCGGCGGCTGCGGGGGGCCGGGCACGAGGTGCGCAGCCTGGCCTGCCACCCGGGCTATGCCGACACCGACCTCCAGCAGGTCGGGCCCCGGGTCCGGGGGAGCCGGGTGATGGGTGCGGTCATGAAGGTGGCCAACCGTCTGGTGGCCCAGTCGGCCGAAGGCGGCGCCCTCCCCACCCTGCGGGCCGCCACCGATCCCGACGCCGCGAGCGGCACCTACTGGGGCCCCGGCGGCTTCATGGAGATCGGCGGCGCCCCGGTCGAGGTGGAGCCCAATGACCACGCCCGCGACGAGGACGATGCGGCGCGGCTCTGGACCGTGAGCGAGGAGCTCACCGGCGTCGCCATGCCGGTCTGAGCCACCGCCTCCCGGACGGGATCAGCCCTCGAACAGGGGCTCCTGGGCGCTCTGCCGCAGGGCGAAGTCCACGGTGTCCAGGACGTGGCGCCACACGAAGGCCTCGTCCAGGGCGTCCACCGGGATCCCGAGGGGCGCGCCGTCCTCGCCGTTGCGGTAGCCGACCCGCACTTCGCGCCCGTCCAGGCTCACGTCGCGCACCCAGACCCGGACCACGCCCTCGGGGGCGTCGAGCTGGAAGCGCACCAGCGGCTGGCGCTCGGCGGACCGCACGATGCGCTGGCCGGGCAGGGCCCGGGGGATGAAGCGGAGCTGGACGTGCTGACTCGGGTCGGGCTCCGAGGCCGTCAGGCCCGCCTCGAGGCCCGCGGAGACCTCGGTCTCGTGGCCGGACCGCTCGAGCCGCTGCTCGATGTGGTGGAGCAGGGGCATCAGCCAGGTCTCGGCGGCGGATCGGAACCGCTCCAGGTGGCGGCGCTGGGCGTCCAGCTGGGCCTGGGCGTGGCGGGCGCGCACATCGAAGTCGGTGAGCAGCGCCTCGAGCTCCTCCTCGGCCATCGGACCTCCTCGGGGCGAGAGGATGGCACCGCGGGGTAGGCGGGGCAGGTGGTTGGAGCACGAGGCCGTCTCGGACGGGATCGGTGGGGCAGGGGAGCGGCCGGGACGACGGGGCGTGGAGGCGCGCGGTCAGCGCAGGGCCAGCACCGTGGCGTCGTCGCTGTCGCGGGCGTGGCGGGCCACGAGGCGGGCGGCGAGGGGGAGGGGCCAGCCGGTGACGCCGGGCCGATCCACGCTGGGGTCGGTGCGGTCGGGCAGCCCATCGGTGAACAGGACCAGCGCCCGACCCCGCCTGGGCAGCACCTCCTCGCGGAGGCGCCGACCGCCCCGGGCCCCGAGGATGTTGGGCGCGAAGCCCAGCCGCCGCCCCCCCTCGGGCCCGTACACGCCGACCCGCACATTGCCCGCCACCGCCACGGTGAGATCGTCGGTGGCCAGGTCCAGCCGCGCCACCGCCATGGCCGTGCCCCGGGTGCCCCGCAGGTGCCGGTCGCAGGCCTGCAGGATGGCCACCGGGCTCCGATCGGCGTGGTCCCGGGCGCAGCGGCACCCGGCCGCGCTGGCCCGACGCGCCTCGGGGCCGTGGCCCAGGCCGTCGGCCAGCGCCACCAGGAGGTGATCCGACGCGCGCACCACCAGGGCATCGTCCCCGCTCAGGATCTCGTCGGGGTGGGGGCGCCCCACCACCGCCACCTCGGGCTGGCGCGGGCTGCCGGGGCGCAGCACCCGCGCCGTCACCCGGAGCCCCTCCTCGGCGCGCGTCTCCACGTCCACCTCGGCGGCCAGGCGTCGGACCCCCGCCAGCCCGATCCCCAGGCCCGGGCTCTCGGGGCGGGGCGCTCCGCGGAAGGCCGTCACCGGATCCCGGAGGCCACGGCCCCTGTCCAGGGCCATGATGCTGATCCCCACCGGCCCGCCCCGGTGCACCGGCGCGAGCTGCACCTCGCCCAGGCGGGCGTGGCGGAGCAGGTTGTGGCCCAGCTCGCTCACCACGATGGCGCCGGCCTCGAGGGTGTCCTCGGGCAGGCCGAGCTCGGCGCCCAGCGCGCGCACCACCTGGCGGGCCAGGGCCACGCCGGCCGCGTCCTCGATGGGCAGGATCCGGGGCGAGGCGTCCATCAGGGGCGGGCGAACCGGGCCCACTTGGCGATGGTGATCCGGGTCCCCCGGCCGGGATCCGTGTCGATGCGGAACTCGTCCACCAGGCGCCGGCTGCCCGACAGGCCCAGGCCCAGGGAGCGGCGGGTGCTGTAGCCCCCGGCCAGCGCCCGCTCCACATCGGGGATTCCAGGCCCCTCGTCGGCGAAGGTGATGCGGAGGCCACGACGGCCATCCTTCTCCAGCTCCTCGATGTGGGCCTCGCCGCCGCCCCCGTGGGTCCAGACGTTGCGGGTCAGCTCGCTGGTGGCGGTGGTGATGGCGGCGGTGGCGAACACGTCGAAGCCGTGCCGCTCGGCCAGGTCCCGGACCCGCCGGCGCACGTCGACCACATCGGCCTCGGCCGCGATGCACATGGTGTGGGTGCCCAGGCGACGCTCCACGGCCTCAGCCCTCGCCCAGCAGCTTCTCGAGGACCTTGAGCCCGTGGTCCACGTCGAGGGCGGCCGCGATCCCCTCGAGCTCGTAGCCCATCTGCACGAGGGTGGCGGCGACCTCGGGGCGCATGCCCACCACCACGGTGGTGGTGCCCATGAGCTGGGCCATGCGGGCCGTGTCGGCCAGCACGCGCGCCACGTACGTGTCCACGATCTCGAGGGTGCTGATCTCGAGCATCAGCCCCCGGGCCCCGGTCCCTTCGATGCGGGCGAGGACGTCCTGCTGGAAGCGCTCGGCCACGCTGTCCGAGAGCTCGCCCTGCAGGGCCGCGATGAGGGTGCCCTTGACCTTGAGGATCGGGACCGGCCCGGGGCGTCGCATCAGGCCTCCCCGCGGGGGTCGGTCTGGAGGGGCTGGATGGACCGGCCCACCAGGCGCAGCGCGAGCTGGATGCCGTCCGAGAGCTTGTTCCGGGTGTCCATGGTGGAGATGTCGACGCCCAGCTCCACGATGGTCCGCGCCACCTGGGGACTGATCCCGGTGAGGATGGTGCGGGCCCCCAGGAGGCGGACGGCGGCGGTCGCCTTGAGGAGGTAGTCGGCGACCTGGGTGTCCACGACCGGCACCCCGGCGATGTCCAGGATGAGGACCCGGGATTGGGCCTCGGTGACGCGCGCCAGGACCGTCTCCATGATCTGCTGGGCCCGGTGGCTGTCGATGGTGCCCACCAGGGGCAGCAGGATGACGCCGTCATGGACCTCGATGACGGGCGTGGAGAGCTCCCGGATGGCGGCCTGGTGGCGGGAGAGGGTGTCGAGCTGGGCCGCCAGGTAGGTGTCGATGGCCAGGGTGGCGTCGAAGAAGACCAGCTTCTGGAGCGCCTCGAACACCCGGACCGCCCGGGCGGGCTCGTCGCTGTCGAGCAGGGCGTGGAGGACCAGCCGGAGGTAGCGGCTGTAGGCGCCCATGTACCACTTGAGCGGCAGCCCGATCCGCTCGTGGGCGAAGCCCACCCGGAGGCGATCCTCGACATAGTCCAGATCCACCCGACCCTGGAACAGGTCCAGGAAGTACGCCCGCTGGGTCCGCTTGAGCCGGCGCAGCCGCTCCGGATCCTCCATGAAGGCGGCGGGCTCGGGGTGCGCCATGATGAGGTCGTAGAAGCCCTCGACGATCTCGTCCATGTGCCGCTCGGCGAAGCCGCGCTCCCGGGCGAGGACCTCCAGGTCCCCCGGGGTGATCTGGAACCAGTCCAGGCGACGCTGGAGCTCGTCCTCGTCGAGGTCGAGCCGCTTCATGTAGTCGTGGTGCTCCACCATGTCCGCTCCGCGCGCCTCCGTGGGGTACCTCACCCGGGCCGGCCGCACAACGGGCCCGCATCCGCACGGGTCGAGGGGACAACCCCGGTGCGCCACGGTAGGGGCGCCGGGTGCAACCCCGCACCGCCATCGACGTCCTCGTCGGGTTCAGCCGCCTGGTGAGCGAGGGGGACGTGCCGCCGGAGGCCGTCCTCGAGCGACTCGCTGACGTGGCCGTCGGGCGCGTGGGCGTGGCGGCGCTCGTGGTGGTCGAGGTGGATGGACGCGGCCGCTCCAAGGTGGCCCTGGCCCGCAACCTGACCCCCGAGCTGGGCGGCGTCGAAGAC
>CAZPJM010000232.1:0-7940 GCA_964586865.1 uncultured Enterobacteriaceae bacterium | reverse complement strand
GGGCGGAGGCCGGTACGGCGTGTCCGGCGTGCCCCAGAGCTGGCTCGACAGCTCGGTCATGCCGTACTCGGTGGCCAGGTGGTCGGGGCGGAGCCGCGCGCGGGCCCGCTCCAGCAGGGTCGCCCCGTCCAGGCGGTGGGTCCGTCCCTTGAAGCCGCCGGTGACCATCAGGATGGAGCCGGGGGGGAGGGGAGGGGGGGCGTGCTCCTCCAGGAGCTCGGCCAGGGCGAAGGCGGTGGCGCCGACGAAGGCGGGCCCCCCGGCGGCGAGGGCCCGACCGAAGCCCGCCACGTCGAGGCCGTCCGGCCCCAGGTGCCAGGTGGCGTCGGGGGCGAGGCGGGCGACCATGTGGGAGAGGCTGCTGTCGGGGTGCCGCGCCGGATCCAGCAGCAGGTTGACGCTCCGGGGCGGCAGGGCGCCCACGCAGGCCCGGGCCCAGCTCACGGCGCCGTGGTCGTAGAGAGCGGTGCTGCGCAGGCGGTGGACACCCCGCCCGCCGCCGGTGGTGCCGCTGGTGCGGAAGGTGGCCCCGGCCTCGTCCGGGTCGACGGTGCCCACGGGCAGGGTCTTGAACAGGTCCACCGGCACGGCCGGCAGATCGTGCAGGCCGGTGGGGGGGCGCTCCACCAGCGATGCGATGACCGGACAGGCGGCGGCCTGATGGCGATGGAGATCCAGGGCCAGCTCCTCGAACGGCTCGGTGGGCGCGCCGGCCAGGCTCGCGTCCATGAAGGCCACCACCCGGGCGGCCAGGTGACGGGCGGGGCCGGTCCAGCCGGAGATGTCGGGCACGGGGGCCTCCCGGCGCCGGGCTAACCGCACGCCCGCCGTGGGTCACGGGTCGGGGAGGACCACGTCGTCGGGCCCGACGGCCAGCCAGCGCCGCCCCCCGACCCGCACCGGCTCGTCCCGGAGGATCAGGCTCGCCTCGGCTGGGAGGGTGCAGCGGACGGCGCCGTCCGGGCCCTCGTGGACCTCGAGGGGGCGGCTCGGCGACCAGATGCCGTCCCGGGGGCGGAGCCACAGGCGGGGGAGGGCGACCACCCCCAGATCGCCGAGCCGGTCGTGGGGGCAGCCCAGGGTCTGGCCGGTCGTCGGGGGTCGGCGCGACGACGAGGGGCTCGGGAGGGAGACCGCCGAGGATGGCGGAGCGGCCGTCTCCCCGTCGGGTGGGGCCTCCTCCGGGGCGGGGGCCTCGGGTGGCGGGCGCAGGGTGGGGTCCACATCGTCCACCGGGGTCGCCTCCCCCGCGGCGTCCGCGGGGCTCCATCGCGCCAGCACCGCCTCCAGCCGGTCCATGGGCCTGACCGCGGCGGGGGCGGGCTCCGCCGTCGCCGACAGGGCCAGGCTCATCCCCGCGCCGGTCAGCACCCCGATCCCCACCCCGGCCAGGACCGCGACGAAGAGGCCCGCCGATCGCCGCCACGGACCCCGGGGGCGCCAGCTCGACGGCAGTCGCACCGGGGCCCCGTCCAGGCACGCCCGCAGCGCCGCGCAGGTGGGGGCCCGCTCCTCCACCTCCCGGGCCATGGACCACCGCACCGCGTTCAGCAGCCGACGGGGCAGGCGCGGCACCAGGGTCTGCACCGGGCGGACCTGGCCCTCCGCGACCGCGTTCATCACCGTCAGCGGGTCCGTGCCGGCGTGGGGGGCCTCCCCGGTGAGCAGTTCGTAGAGGAGACAGCCCAGGGCGAAGATGTCGGCCCGGTGGTCCACCGTCCGGGCGCACCGGATCTGCTCCGGGGCCATGTAGCCCGGGGTGCCCATGGTCATGCCGGTGCGGGTGAGACCCAGGTCGCTCTCGGTCCACTTGGCGAGCCCGAAGTCGGTCACCCGGGGGGTCCACCCGTCGGCCGTCCGCTCCATGAGCACGTTGGCGGGCTTCAGGTCCCGGTGGACGATCCCGCGGGCATGCGCCGCCTCCACGCCGGCGAGGATGGCCCGGAACAGCGCCTCCGCCTCGGGGATGTCGGGTCGGTGCTCCTCGAGCCAGCGCTCCAGGCTCGGCCCCTCCACCAGATCCATCAGCAGCGCCGGCGCCCCGCTCACCTCCAGCAGATCCGTCACCGGCACCACGTTCGGATGGTGCACGCTCGCCTGGGCGCGCCCCTCGGAGAGGAGCCGGGCCTGGAGCTGGGGGTGGGCCCAGGTGAGCACCTTGAGGGCGTGGACGGTGCCCAGGGTGCGGTGTCGGACCCGGTAGACGATCCCCGAGGCGCCGGTGCCCAGCACGCCCTGGATCTCGTAGCGGTCCACCAGCTCGCCGGGCTCCAGGGAGCCGGGGTTCGAGGCTGGATCCCCGTCCACCGGCTGGAGGAGGGTGTCTGGGGCGGGCCGGGGCGTGGCGGAGGGGTGGGCCATGGGTGATCGTGGGATCGGCCGGTCGTGCCTCCCACAGGACCGGCCGACAGGCGCCGGCAAGCGAGAATCGGGGCCTGAACCGGGCTTCGACTCACCTCGACCCAGGGTGGTGTGTGCATCCCGGAAAGGCCGGTACCGGTTGGAGGCCGGCGGCGGCGCCGATCAGCTCAGGGTCGGCAAGAGGTCGTCCAACGCCTGGAGGAAGGCGTCCTGCTGGGCCTCGCTCAGGGTGCAGGGGGGCGTCAGGGAGAGGACCTCGGCGTCGATCCCGGCGGGCAGGGCCAGGAAGCCCCGCTGGAGGAGCGCGCGGCTCATGGGCAGGCTCCGCGCGCCCAGCTCCACCCCGAGCAGCAGGCCGCGGCCCCGCACCCCGAGCCCCCGGGCCCGCAGGCCGTCGACGAGCCGGGCCCCGACCCGTGCACAGGAGGCGGCGGTCGCGCCGAGGCGGCGCAGGCTCACCCGGGCGGCGGCACAGCCCACCGGGTGGCCGAGGAAGGTCTGGGTGTGCAGGGCCTCGCCGCGGGAGGCGCCCCAGGCCCCCATGACCCGGGCGGTGCCCAGGCAGGCCGACAGGGGGAAGCCCGCCCCCAGCGCCTTGCCGGTGCAGAGCAGGTCGGGGATCACCCCCGAGACCTCCCCGGCCCACCGGGCGCCGGTGCGGCCGAGCCCGCTGTAGATCTCGTCGAAGGCCACCACCGCCCCGGCTGTCCGGGCCAGGTGAGCCACCTCGGCGAGCCAGCCCTCGGGCGGGGTCCGGCAGCCGCCCCGGGCCTGCACCGGCTCCACCAGCACGAGCCCGATCTCCCGGTCTTCCAGGACGGCACGGATCTCCGAGGCGCGGACGCCATAGGGGAGGTGGCGGACGCCCGGGTGGAGGATCTCCCGGAAAGGCTCGGCGAACGCAGCCTTGTAGGCTTGGAGCGGCGTCGCGCCGAGGGAGAGGCCGTGGTAGCCGCCGCGGAAGGTCAGGACGCCGGGGCGGCCGGAGGCCAGGACCGCCGTCTTCACCGCCGCGTCGATGGCGTCGGCGCCGGACAGCCCCAGGATGGCGTGACCCAGCCCGGGCGGGGCGGCGGCGGCCAGCTCCTCCAGGAGGGCGATGCGGGTGGCGTCGGGGTAGGCGTCGCCCATGGCGTGCAGCAGTCGATCCTGCTGGTCGCGCACCGCGGCCAGGACCTCCGGGTCCCGGTGCCCCAGGGTGGCCACGCCGAAGCCGGCGGCCAGGTCCACGTAGGTGTTGCCGTCCACGTCGACGATGTTGGCGCCGACGGCCTCGCGCCAGACGATGGGGTCGTCGTCGGCCGCGCCGAGGGCCGCGGCGCGCCGGGCCCGCCGGGCGGTGATGGCGGGGCACTCGTGGCGGGCCAGGACGTCGACCGCGCGCCGCGAGGCCGGGCCGGGGACCGGCGTGGCCAGGTGGGGCAGGCGGCGGCCGAGCGGGGTCATGGAGCCCGGGTAGCGCGACGGGGTAGGGTGCGGCATGCAGTGGTTTCATCCCATCGGTGGTCCGGTTCTCCTCCTGCCCCGCGACGTGGTGCGCCGCTGGCGCGGCCAGCACCCGAAGCGAGGCTTCACCCCAGCCTACGAGGCCGTCCAGCGCGGCCTGGCCGACGGGGCCTGGGTGGGGCTCGACATCGGGGGTCTGGCCCTCGCCGATCAGGGACCGGTGGGGCTGGCGCCCCGCGAGGACGGTCTGCGGCTCGTGGTCCAGCGCGCCGCGCCCTCCCCGGGCCTGGCCGAGAAGGTGGCCGCCGACATCGAGCTGCCCGAGCCGGTCCGTCGCATCCCCTGGCCCGGTGGCGAAGGGGTGCTCTTCGACGCGGTCGAGGCCGGGGACACCCTGGACGGGGGCCTGACCGAGCCCGTCTCCCTGAGCCTGCCCGCCGGTCCCCTGGCCGTTCGCGAGGTGGTGGTGGACGAGGGCCTGCTCCACCTGGTGATCCTGGACGTCTCGCCCGTGTGATCCGCGGTGCTGGCCCGCATCCTGGCAGCTCGCCGGCGCAGCGGAGCGCGTCACAGAGCTAGAGGCGGATCCCCACGTAGAAGACCCACGAGAAGCCCCGGGGCGGTCGCTGGGCGCGCCCCACGTCGTAGCGGTCGAGGGTGTCGCCGCCGGGGGTGACCAGGGGGATGTCGGTGCCCGAGCGGAAGCGGGGCGCCACCAGGTAGCGGAGCTCGAGGCCCCCCAGGATGCGGTCGGCGCTCACGTAGGAGGCGCCCACCCCGGCTCCCAGGCGCAGCCCCCCGGTGGTGAAGCGACCCACCGCCGCCCGGTCGGCCCGCACCGCCCGCACCGTGTCCACGGTGGGCCCCGCCAGGACCACGACGTAGGGGTCGAAGGCGGAGAGCCAGGTGTAGTGGGCGGTCCCGCGGAAGGCGAGGCCGTGGGTGGCGGCGCGCCAGGAGAGATCGGCCCCGCCGTCGCTCCGGAGGGTGGAGGTGGCCTCGGGCAGCCAGGGGCGCCCCACGAAGGCCTCCACGCCGACCCCGATGGAGAGGTAGTCCCGCTCCCACACCCCCCGGTCCGCCACGAGCTGCAGGTCGAACCAGTTCAGGAAGGCCGAGAACAGGGTGAGGGGGCTGTAGGAGTTGCCCGAGAAGCCCAGGCGCACCTTCAGATCCCAGTCGCCCGGGTTGAAGTCGGCCACCTCCTCGCCCGGGTCGACCCGCTCCCGGGCCACCAGCGCCTCGGGGGCCGGGGCCTGGATGGGCGGCGGGGGCGGCGGCAGATCGGGCACGGGCATCAGGGGGTCTCCGGGAGCCAGGGCACCACCGCCCAGGCGCCGGCGGGAGATCGCTCGGCGTCCAGACCGCCGGTGTAGAGCACGGCGCCGCCGGGGAGGACGGTGGTGGAGGCCCCGCGCACCGGGACCGGCACCGAGAGGAGGGGCCCGTCGTCGGGGTGGTGGATCTCGAGCCACTCCACCGCGTCGGAGCGGATCTCGTCCACGAAGCCTCCGGTCACCACGAGGGTCCGATCCCGCCAGGGGGCGGCCCGTCCGTACACCCGGGGCCGCTCCAGGTCGGGGCCGCGGGTGGAGCGGGCCGTCGAGGGCTCGATGAGGCGCGTGGTGGCGACCGGTGTGAAGCCGAAGCCGCCGGCCACCCACACCCGGCCGTCGTCGAGGGCCACGGTCATGGGGCCGACCAGGCTGGGGACGTCGTCGAGGGAGGTGAAGCGCTCCGCGAGGTCGACGGGCCAGGTGGCCTCGGCCAGGTCCAGGACCCCCCAGCCCCCGTCGGCGGCGCCCGCCACCACCACCCGACCGCCGGTCTCGGCGCAGGTGGCCACGCCTTCGCCGTCGAAGCCCGTGTCCACGCCCACCCGTCCCAGGGCCGTCCAGACCTCGGTGGCGCCGTCGCGGAAGATCAGCGCCCCCAGGCTCGGGTGGGCGACCACGCAGGGGTCGGGGTCGGCCTGGACCAGCGTCCCGGCCGGCCGCACCGCCGGGCCCCCCAGGTCGACCGCCAGGACCCGGTCGGTGGCGCCGCCCGAGCCGGTCCCGCCCGCCACCAGCACCGTGGCCCCGTCCAGGCGCGCCCAGGCCGCTTCGGTGACCGGGGCCGGCAGGTCGGGTCCGTCGCCGTCGTAGCCCAGCCGCCGATCCCACCACTCGCTGTCGCCCCGGGGCGTGGCGGCCGACGGGACCCGCCCGCCCAGCAGCAGGATCCGTCCGTCGGGGGCGTGGAGCGCCAGGTGCCCGATCCGGTCGGCCCGCGGCGTCCAGTCCAGTCGGATGGCGCGGTTCACGGGGAGGAAGAGGGCATCCAGGGTGCGCTCGTCGCCCGGTCCCACCGCCACCGGCCCGGTGCGGGCCGCCGCCAGCACCGTGTCGCCCGCCCGGGCCGTCACCTCGATCTCCACCCGGCCGAAGGTGGTGAGGGGCGGGATGGAGAGGCCGCCCTCGGGAGGGCCCTCGACCCGCTCCAGCTCGCGCCCGGACAGGTCCAGCACCCGGACCACCAGCGCGTCGGCCCCCGCCAGGGGATCCTCGGACGCCGGCGTCACCAGCGCCACCGTCACCCCGGCCACCCGCACCGTGTTCCCCCCGGTGCAGCCCAGCAGCAGGAGCCCGGCCAGGGCCGCCCTCATGCCGCCTCGCCCCCGTCGTCCGACCCGTCGACCCGCTCGTCGCCGAAGCGGGCGCGCAGGAGCTCCAGCAGGCGCTCGTGGATCCCGTCGAATCCGCCGTTGGAGAGGATCGCCACCACATCATGGGGCTGGACCCGGGCCGCCAGGGTGCCGGCGATGGCCTCGGCCGAGGGCAGGGTCAGGGCAGGCACGTCGCGGGCCGAGAGATCCCGCACCAGCTCCTCGGCCGAGAAGCGATCGGCCTCGGGGATGCGCGAGAGGTCGTAAGGCGCCGCGACCACCACCTGATCGGCAGCGTCGAAGGCCTCGGCGTAGGCATGCTGGAACACCCGACGCCGGGAGGTGTTGGACCGGGGCTCCCACACGGCCCACAGGCGCCGCCCCCCGAAGCGCTGGCGCAGGGCCTCCAGGGTGACCCGGACGGCGGTGGGGTGGTGGGCGAAGTCGTCGATGAGGGTGACGGCGCCCGGCTCGCCCCGGACCTCCTGCCGTCGCTTGATCCCCAAGAAGGTCCGGAAGCCGTCCGCCAGCCGCTCCTCGGGGACGCCCGCGTCCAGGGCCGCGGCGGTCGCGGCCACCTGGTTGTAGAGGTTGTGGGTGCCCACCATGCAGCTCTCGAAGGGCCCGAGGGGCGCCCTGTCCCGGAGGACCGAGAAGGTCATGGTCCCCTTGTTGGGATCGATGGACTCGATCCGGCCATCCCAGTCCTGATCCGGGCCGTATCGGATCACCCGACCCCGGCAGCCGGCCGCCACCCGCGCCGCCACCGGGTCGTCCCCGCGCACCACCAGCAGGCCGTCCTCGGGGATCAGGTCCACCAGCGCCTCGAAGGCGGCCACGATCTGGTCCAGGTCGTCGTAGATGTCGGCGTGATCGAACTCGATGGAGGTGAGGATCACCGTGTCGGGGTGGTAGTGGAGGAACTTGGGCCGCTTGTCGAAGAAGGCCGTGTCGTACTCGTCGCCCTCCACCACGAAGACCTGGCCGTCCCCGGCCCGGGCGGTGCGGGGGAAGTTGGCCATGCGGCCGCCCACCAGGAAGCCGGGCTCCAGGCCCCCCGCCTCGAGGAGCCAGGCGCACAGGGCCGTGGTGGTGGTCTTGCCGTGGGTACCGGCCACCACCGTGCTGTGGGCCCGGCAGAGCCACCGGCTGCCCAGGAGCTGGGGGAAGGAGCAGTACCAGAGGTCCCGCTCGACGGTGGCCCGCGACTCGGCGTACTCGGCGCGCATGACGTTGCCCACCACCACCAGGTCCGGGTCGTGATCCAGGTTCTCGGCGCGCCACCCGGGCATCACCTCGATGCCCAGCTCGGCCAGGTAGTCGGACATGGGGGGGTAGCAGCCGGTGTCGGAGCCGGTGACCTGGTAGCCGGCGTCGGCCAGCATCCCGGCCAGGGCGCCCATGGCGGTGCCGCACACCCCGAGGATGTGCACGGAGCGGATGTTGTCGGGGAGGGGACCGTCCAGGAGGGGCACGGCGGGCTCCG
>CAZPJM010000231.1:0-8043 GCA_964586865.1 uncultured Enterobacteriaceae bacterium | reverse complement strand
CTCGAGCAGGCTGAAGGCACGGCGGTGTCGGCGGATCACGCTCAATCCAGGTCGGGCGGGGTGTCGGGGACAAAGGCGAACCGCTCGTCCCAGTCGAGCAGCTCGTTGTCGATGTGGACCTGGCCCGTCATGGGCTCCACCTCGAGGGTGAAGCCGCTGTTGGGGTCGCCGGCGCGGACCAGGTGGACCACGGTGTGCTCGGTGAGCCCCGAGGGCAGGATGTAGCTGTAGACCACCACCCGGTCCTCCTCGTCGACCTCCTCGGGGTCGTCCCCCGAGGGCTCCACGAGCTCGCCGTAGGCCGGCGTGTACACGCCCCCGAACCGGGTGTTGGAGGGCAGCTCGAACTTCTTGAGGAACTTGTCCTGCACCGCCGAGAAGCTGGCCTGGTCCACCGCCATGCCGGACTCGTCGATGGTCACCTCGGAGGGATCGGCGAACCGGCTGGCCTGCCGCTCCATCTTCTCCTGGAGGGCGGCCTCGTACTCGAGACGGGCCCGGGGCTCCTTGAAGAGGAGGGCCGGGTCCTCGCTCACCTCGACCTGGTAGTAGTTCTCGTCGAGGTGGTAGGCGACGCGGAAGGTGAGGTTGCGCAGCATGGCCTCCTTGTGGAGGCGCTCGTAGACCATGGCCAGGTTGGCCACCGCCTCGCGCTGCTCGAGCCGCAGGGTGTAGCCGGCGAGCGGGATGGTCACCGCCACCAGCGCCACCAGGATGCCCACCACGATCATGATCTCGATGAGATTCATGCCCCGACGGCGACGACGCGCACGTCCCCGGGCCGGACGCAGGGTCCGGAGCCGGGGCGGGGAGGGGCGGACGAGCAGGCGCATGGCGCTACTTCATCTCGGTGTACTTGAGGTCCTGGTCGCGGCCGGAGCCACCCTCGGCGCCGTCGCGGCCGTAGCTGATGATCTCGAAGGGGGCGTCGCCGGGGCCGGGGGTGACGTACTCGAGGTCGCGGCCCCAGCCGTCCTTCATCATGTCCTCGTTCACGCCCTCCACGTCCTTCAGGGACTGGGGCACGTCCGAGCCGGCGAGCATGATCTCGGAGAAGACCATCTGGCCGAGCTGGTTGATCTTGAGCTGGGTCTGGCGGACCTTCCACGCCTCCCAGGCCTGGAAGGCGCCGACCGAGAGCACGCTGATCAGGATGACGATGATCGCGACGACGATCATGATCTCGATCAGGTTCATGCCCTTGCGGCGACGGCGGCGGGCCTGGGCGCGGCTGAGCGCGACGCGGAGGGCGGCGGGGTCGAGGTGCTTCATGGGGCCTCCAGGGAGGGGAATGTGTCCGGTTCGACGGCGGGATGCGGGTCTGGATGCGTCAGGGAAGGGCAGACGTGTTCACAGGAACTGCTGGGTCATGTTCACGAGGGGCAGGAGCAGACCGAGGGCGATGAAGAAGACCACCCCGCCCATGCCCACGATCATGAGGGGGCCCAGCAGGCTGGTGAGCCCCTCGACGGTGGCGTCCACCTCGGATTCGTAGGCGTCGGCCACGTTCACCAGCATCTTCTCGAGCTGGCCGGTGCGCTCGCCGATGGCGATCATGTGGATGACCATGGGCGGGAACTGGCCCGACTTGCGCAGGGGGGCGGCGATGGACTGGCCCTCCTGGATGTTCTTGCTGGCGTCCTCGACCGCGTCCTGGATGACCATGTTGCCCACCACGTCCTTGACGATGGCCAGGGCCGAGATGATGGGCACGCCCGAGACGAGCAGGGTGGAGAGGGTACGGCAGAAGCGGCTCACCGCGATCATGCGGTTGAGCTTGCCCACCAGCGGGACCTTGAGCAGGAAGCCGTGCCAGGAGCGCTTGCCCTGGTTCCGGGCCCACCAGCGGAAGATGAAGAAGCCGATGACCGCCACCACCGCGAACACGCACGCCAGACCCGAGGTCAGGCTGTCGCCGATGAAGAAGACGATCGAGGTGATGATGGGGATGGCGGCTTCCTTGCCGTTGTTGAACCCCTCGATGAGCTCGCGCATCTGGGGGACGACGAAGACGAAGAGGCCGGTCAGGATGAGGCCGCCGATGAGGGCCATGAGGATGGGGTAGAGCATGGCGCCCCACACCTTGCCCTTGAGCTTGACCTGGCCCTCGTTGAAGTCGGCCAGGCGGTCGAGGACCTCGGAGAGGGCGCCGGAGCGCTCGCCGGCCCGCACCATCTGTACGAAGAGGTCGTTGAAGATCCGGGGGTGGCGCCCCAGGGCGTCGGCCAGGGTGGAGCCCTCGTTCACCCGCTCCTTGACCTCGGAGAGGACCACCTTGAGGCGCTGCTTCTCGGACTGGTCCACCAGGGCGGTGAGGGTCTCGGCCATGGGCACGCTGGCGCCGAGCAGGGTGGACAGCTGGCGGGTGAGGATGGAGATGTCGCGGCCGGAGACGAACTGCAGGTACTTGGAGAGGTCGACCTCGACGTCCAGGCCGGAGCCCTTGAGGGCTCCCTTCTTCTGGAGGTCGATGGTGGTGGGGTAGACGCCCTGCTTGCGCAGCCGGGCGCGCGCGATCTTGGAGTTGTCGGCGTCGATGATGCCGGCCACGTTCCGGCCGCCCTTGTCGACTCCCTGGTACTGGTAGACCGCCACGACCGACCCCCTACTCGCTCGCGTTCTCGCGGGTCACCCGGACGATCTCCTCGACCGACGTGGTGCCCTCCAGGACCTTGACGATGCCATCGTCGCGCAGGGTGCGCATGCCGGCCGCCACGCCGGCCTCCTTGATGCGGACCGAGTTGCCGCCCTTGGCCACCGCCGCCTTGACCGAGTCGGTGGCGGCCAGGAACTCGAAGATGCCGCACCGGCCCCGGTAGCCGAGTCCATTGCAGTGCTCGCAGCCCACCGGGCCCCACACCGGCCTGCCACCCAGCTCCTCGCGGGTGATCCCCAGCTCCATCAGCTCGATGTCGGTGGGCTCGTAGGGCTCCTTGCAGTGCTTGCAGAGCCGGCGCACCAGGCGCTGGGCCAGCACCCCCAGGAGCTGGTCGCTCACCAGGAAGGGCTCCACGCCCATGTCGATGAGACGGGTGAAGGCGCCCGCCGCGTCGTTGGTGTGGATGGTGGAGAGCACCAGGTGGCCGGTGAGGCTGGCCTGGATGGCATTGGCGGCGGTCTCGTGGTCGCGGATCTCGCCCACCAGGATGACGTCGGGGTCCTGGCGCAGGAAGGCGCGCAGCGCGCTGGCGAAGGTCAGGTCGATCTTGGAGTTGACCTGCACCTGGCCCAGGCCCTTGAGCTCGTACTCGATGGGATCCTCGATGGTGAGGATGTTCTTGTCGGGGCTGTTCACCTCGGCCAGCGACGAGAAGAGGGTCGAGGACTTGCCCGAGCCGGTGGGACCGCAGACGAGCAGGATGCCATTGGGCTTGCGGATCCGCTCCCGCCAGCCCTCGAGGGTGTCCCGCTCCATGCCGATCCGGTCGAGGCTGAAGACCTCGCCCTTCTCGAGGATACGCATGACCACCCGCTCGCCATGGCGGACGGGCACGGTGGAGACGCGCAGATCGATCTCGCGGCCGCCCATGCGACGCCGGATCCGGCCGTCCTGGGGCAGGCGCTTCTCGGCGATGTTGAGGCCCGCCATGATCTTGATGCGGGCGACGATGCTGTCCTTGAACTTGTAGGGCGGCTGGATGCTCTCGTGCAGCACGCCATCGACCCGGTAGCGGACCACCAGCTCCTTCTCGAAGGGCTCGATGTGGATGTCGCTGGCCCGCTCCTTGATGGCCTGGGTGAGCAGGGCGTTGACGAAGCGGATGATGGGCGCCTCGTTGGGGTCGTCCAACAGGTCGGCCTCGTCCAGGAAGAGGTCGTCGTCGTCCTCCTCTTCATCCTCTCCGGCCTCGGCCAGCACCGACTGGGCATCCTGGGCCGCCTTGTCCCAGGACTGGTTGATGGCCTTGTCGAGGACGTCCATGGGCATGAGCACCGGGCGGATGGGCCGCCGGAGCAGGGTCCGCAGATCGTCCAGGCGGGGCAGCGAGGAGAGGTCGGCCACCGCCACCACCAGGTCGCCGCGGTCGTCGACGTAGAGGGGGAGGAGGCCGTGCTCCCGGGCCAGGGTGAGGGGGACGGGCCGGATGAGGTCCACCTCGACCTTGTTCACGTCGAAGGACTCCACCACCTCCAGGCCGGAGAGGTCGGCCAGGGCGTGGGCCAGGGCGGTGGCGTCCACATCGCGCCGCTGGTGCCACACCGAGCGCACCGTGTTGCCCGGCGCCCTGGCCGCCTCCAGGATCCCCCGGACCGCCTCGGCGGTGCGCTCCGCATCGGAGAGCGGGCCGCGATGGGGCGCCGTGGCCTCGGGGACGGTGGCGTGGATGGCGCGGCGGATTCCCATGGTCACTCCTCGGGGTCGCGGGCCGGATCCGGGCCGGCCCCGCCCCCGGGATCCTGATCCGGAGCGGGGGGATCGTCCACCGGAATGGCCAGATCCGGGGCCGGCGGGGGCGGGCCCACCGGGTCTCCATCACGGTCGAGCTGCATCCGGATGGCCTCGGCCGTGTCCTCGTCCACGTCCTGGCCGAGCACGCTCACGTTGTCCCGCGTGGTGCTGCCCCGGTACAGGGACTCACGGCCCACCACGTTCATGCTGTACTGCAGCAGGTCCTGGATCTCGTTGTAGGCCTCCTCGCGGGACTTGCCATAGAATCGGCGCCGGAACTCCCGGAACTGGGCCTCCTTGACCGCCATGATCTCGACCATGTCCTCCTCGTCCTCGACGATGTGCGGGGTGAGGAAGATGAGCAGGTTCGACTTGCGGGACTGGTTGCGCGAGCCTCGGAAGAGGGCGCCGATGAGCGGCACGTCGCCCAGGACCGGCACCTTGGTCTCCACCTCGGTCTCGGTGGTGCTCACGAGCCCGCCCAGCACGACGGTCTGGTTGTCCTTGACGAGGGCGGTGGTCTCGACCTCGCGCTTCGAGGTGACCGGGCCGCCCGAGAGGAGCGGATCCAGGTTGCTGTCGTCCTCCTCGACCTCGCTGACCTCCACGCGGACCTCGAGGGTGACGTAGTTCTCCGAGTTGACCCGCGGCGTGATCTCGAGCGAGACCGCCACGTCCTCGCGGGTGAAGGTGACGATGGGCTGGCCCAGGTTGTTGAACGAGGTGTTGGTCGGGAAGGGCACCTTCCGGCCGACCACGATCTTGGACTCCTCGTTGTCGAGGGTCAGCAGGTTCGGGTTGCTGACGATCTCGACGCCCGTGTAGGTCTTAAGGGCCTGCAGGACGACGCCGAACGCCGGGATGGTCAGGGGCTCGCCGACACCCGTGGGCACCGTGATCTGGGGGCCGAACACGCCGAGGGCCAGGCCCGAGAGGAGGTCCTGGGAGATGCCGGTGGAGCTGGCGCCGAGCTGACCGGAGAAGATGCCGAAGGTGTCGGTGGACGGATCGAAGTCCTCGGGGGGGCCGCCGAGCTGGGGGGCGTGGACCGCCAAGCCGAAGTCGAAGGTGTCCTCGGAGCTGATCTCGAGGATCACTGCATCGACGAAGACCTGCTTGCGGACGCGGTCCAGCTCGTCGATGACCTGCTTGACCACGCGGAAGTCCTCGGGCGAGGCGATGATGACCAGGCTGTTGGTGGACTCGTCGTGGGCGATGCGCATGCCCGAGTCGAAGGCTGCGATGGCGCCGAAGGAGTCGTCGTCACCGCCGCCGTCCTGGCCGGCCCGGGCCGCCGCCGCCGGCGAGGTCCGTCGGGTGGAGGCCCGCGGGTTGCGGCTGCTGCCACCGGACTGGTTGCCGCCCTCGGAGAGGCGGGAGAGGACGTCGACCACGTCCTGGGCCTTGGCCTGCTCGAGCCGGACCACGTGGATCTGGCTGCGGCTGTTGTCGGTGGCGTCCACGTCGAGCTTGGACACCAGGTCGCGCACCGCCTCGACCCCCTCCTCGTTGGCCAGGACGATGAGGGCATTGGTGCGGGTATCGGCCAGCACCTTGTCGATGTACTTGGCCTCCTCGCCCGCCTTGATGGAGTCGGGCACGTTGGGCTCGGGCGGGTCGTCCCGGCGGCGGCGGCGGCGGCGCCGACGGCGGCGGCGACGCCGGTCGTCGTCCTCGTTGGCCTGGCTGCTCTCCCCCACGCTGAAGAGCTGCTCGATGATGGTCTGGACCTCCTGGGCGTCGGCGAAGCGGAGCTGGATGATGGCCAGCTCGGCCCGGGGGCTGCCCACGTCGAGCTCGTTGAGGACCTGGGCGATCTTGCGGACGTTGTAGGCGTGATCGGTGATGATGAGGGTATTGGTGGGCTGGTACGCGATGATGTTGCCGTGGCGGCTCTTCATGGCGTTGACCACCGACTGGACGTCGCCCACCGACATGTTCTGCAGCGGCAGGATCTGGGTGATCACCTGGTCGGTGAAGGGGATGTCCTCGTCGCCAGAACGGACGGGCAGGGGGGCCTGGGTGGCCTCGCTGGCCTTGATGATCTTGTAGTACTGACCCGTGCGGACCAGGGTGTAGCCGTTGACCTCGAGGGCCGAGAGGAAGGCCTGCCAGGCCGCGCCCGGGCTCACGGGATCCTGGCTGACGATGGTGATCTTCTCCTTGAAGGCGTCCCCGTCGCCCATGATGTAGTTGGCGTCCCGCAGCTCCATGAAGAACTTGACGACGTCGCCCAGGTCGGCCTCGAAGTAGTTGAGGACGAGCTGGCCATCGCCGGTGAGGGCCCTGGGAGGGGTCTGGCGATCGTCGTCCTGGGCGAGGGCAGTGCCCGGGAGGGCGAGGGAGAGGCCGAGCAGGGCCAGGACGGCGAAGAGCGCGGTGAGGGCGCCGGGGCGGGGCCGGGGGAAGGGCAGCATCGAGAGGGGCTCGGGGCGGGAGGTCGGACGGGGAGAGGAGGGGGGTGCGGGGCGCGGCGCCATCAGCGCACCTCGTACTGCATGGTCTTCTTCTGCCCGCGGCGGGTGATCTCGAAGCTGAACTCCGAGTCCCGCTGCATGGACTCGAACGCCCCCATGGCCTCCTGGATGGAGGTCAGGGGCTGGCCGTTGACCGAGTGGATGATGTCGCCGGAGCGGACACCGAGCTTGTAGATGAGCTTGTTGCGGCGCACGCCCGAGAGCCGGAAGCCATCGACGTTGCCGTCGGCGTCCTTGTGGGGGCGGGCCCGAGCCATGCGCATGATGGCGTTCATGTCGCCGAGGGTCTGGTCGACCAGCTCGCGGGAGATGACGTACCGGTCGTCGCCTTCCTTGGAGATCTGATCGTCCTCGTCGAGGTCGCCGGCGGGGGCGCGGCGGCGGTCGGGCTCTTCGATCTCGCCGCGGGCGATGTACTCCTGGCTGCCGTCGCCGCGCTTCACGATGACCCGATCGGCGGCGATGGCCAGGACGGTGGCGTCAAGGATGCGGTCCCCGATCCCGTAGCCGTAGGACTTCTTCTCGTCGTCGTGGTGGATCAGGGCGGCGGACATCTCGATGGGCACCGCCACCACCGTGCCGAGAAGGGTCACGGGCAGGTCCGACTTCTCGCCGAGCTCGCACTCCTCGCCCACGCAGGGCTCGTCCTCGGCGGTGGCCTCCTGACCCACCTTGGTGTGGTCGAAGATGTTGCGCTCGAGGATGGTCTCGACGTAGCGCTGCCGGGACAGGCCACCGCGACGGGCCGGACGGTCCCCGGCCGCGCCCTGGCTCGCGCGGGCGTTCTGGGCCTTCCTGGCGGCGGCCACACCGTCGCCGTCCCCGTCGGCCGGGCCCTCGTCGGCGGCGGGGGGCGGGGCGTCCAGCGCGGTCAGGACCTCGCCATCGCCCAGGCCCACGAGCATGCCCGCCGTCGTGGACACACCGGCGCCGGCGCCCAGGGCCAGCAGGGTGCCGGCGACCAGCAGCGAGATGGGGAGGAGGTAGGGCTTCACGGCCGGCTCCAGGTGGAGGCTCTCCCGGGGGGACTGCAAGGGGCGGGCCAGCTCGTGGAGCGCGTCCAGGGCGGGTCGCGGACGCTGGCTTCGACAATGTGTCAGGGGCCCTGGGGGGCCCCCTCGCGCCCTGACAGGCTGTCATCGCTCCGGGGAGGCGGCCGGGGGCCCGGTGTGGGCC
>CAZPJM010000230.1:0-8044 GCA_964586865.1 uncultured Enterobacteriaceae bacterium | reverse complement strand
TTCCGTTCTGGCCGCCAGGGCGGCGCGCCGTGCGGCGGCCTCGGGCCGGCCGGCCCGCAGGTCGAGCCAGGCCAGGTTGCCCTGGACCAGGGCGGCCACGCTCCGGCGCCCGAGCCGCCGGAAGCCGTCCAGGGAGCGCTCCAGGACCTCGCGGGCCGCCTCGGGGTCGTGCTCGATGAGGACCATGCCCAGGTTGGCCCGCACGCTGGAGGCCATGCGCACATCCCCCACCCGCTCGGCGTCGCGGGCCGCGCCCCGCAGCGCCCCCACCGCCGCCCGCCGGCGGCCCGCCTCGAGGTGCATGCGGGCCAGGTCGTTCTGGAAGCCGGCGGCCGCCCTCGGATCCACCGTGGCCAGGTGGGTGACGGCGGCCTGGAGCCGCTGGAGGGCCTCGGACCAGTGGGCCCGCCCGCGCTGGTGGAGCGCCACGCCCAGGTGGGCCCCGGTGAGGGCCGCCTGGCGCTCGATCTCGGGTCCGACCTGCCCCTCGAGGGCGCGCCGGGCCGCCGTCAGGACCTCGACGGCCTCGGCGTGACGCCCCGACACGCGCAGGATCCGCCCCTCGGCGATGCGGTTCCGGGCCAGCTCCAGCGGATCCTGGCCGAGGAGGGCCGACGCCTGGCGGACCAGCTCCAGGGCCCGCGGGTCCTGGGCGCCGTCCAGCCGGGTGATGGCCAGCGCCTCGAGCAGGCGGGCCCGCAGGGAAGCCGGCACCGCCTCGCCCAGCTTCACCGCATCCTCGAGGATGGCCCCGCGCAGGCGCTGGCTCCCCCGGGCGTCCAGGTAGGCGTGGGCGGCCAGGGCCAGGCGGGCGGCCAGGGCCCCGTCCCCCCGGTCCACGCTCTGACGGTGGAGGTCGAGGATCTCGGGCAGGCGCTCCCCCAGTTCGTCCAGGGCCCGGGCCACGTGGACCGTCGCGACCTGGCCCGCCAGGTCGGTCGCGCGCGCCACCAGCCACCGCCCATGGGCCTGTCGATCCGCCTCGGTGGGAGGCCGGAGCTCCTGCACCGTGCGCCGCACCAGGCGGAGCATGCGCAGCCGACCATCCCCAGGGGCCTGGAGCATGCTGGCCGCCACGAGGCCGTCCAGGACCCGGGCCTGCTCGCCGTCGAGGACCTGGATGGCATCCTCGGCCGAGAAGGCCCCGCGGAACAGGGTGAGGCGGGACAGGGCTCCGCGGGCGAGGGGCTCGAGGCGCTCCCAGCTCTGATCCACAGCCCGCCGGAGGGCCCCATCCGGCTCGCCCGGGGCCGGGGCCTCGCCGGCCTCGAGGCGGGCGAGCTGCTGGTCGGGCGAGAACAGGCCGCTGCCCGCCGCCGCCAGCTCCAGGGCGAGGGGGTGGCGGTCCAGCGCCTCCACCAGGGCGTCCAGGACCGGCCCCTGGTCGATCTGCACCCCGGTGCGGGCGGCCCGGGAGCGGTAGAGGGCCACGGCCTGGGCGGCCGAGAGCGGGGGGACGGCCACCACCACCTCCTCGGGGAGTCCCAGCCGGTGCCGGGAGGTGATCAGCACCGCCCCCAGGCCCGGCCCGGCCACCGCGGGCCCCAGCAGCTCGGCCAGGGGCCCCACCACGCCCTCGGCCTCGTCCAGGAGCAGCACCCCCTCCCAGCCCGCCAGGGCCTCGGCCAGGGCTTCGGCGGGGTCCTCCAGGCCGGTCCGCAGGTCGAGGGCCGCGGCGATGGCCGCGACCAGCCCGTCCGGATCGGCGACCTCGCCCAGGTCGGCCCGGCGGGCGACCCCCACGGAGGCCGCCAGGTAGCCCTCGGCGAGGGTGGTCTTGCCGATCCCCCCCGGTCCCCACAGGGTCACCAGGCGGTGCTCGGCCAGGGCCTCGCGCAGGCGGGCCTCGATGGCGGGGCGGGGGATGGGGGCCGGCGCCCCGTGGCGGGTCGCGCGCTCCGGGGGCACGGGCGCGAAGCGGTAGCCGACCCCGTACTCGGACAGGACGTGCTCCGGGTCGCCCGGGTCCCGCTCCACCTTGCGCCGGAGCCGGCGCACCGTCGTGTCCAGGGTCCGGCTCACCACGCCGGGCTTGTAGTCCCAGACCTGGACCAGCAGCTCCTCGCGTGGGACGGCCTGGCCCGGACGCTCGGCCAGGTAGCGCAGCAGACGGGCCTCGCGGGCGGTGAGGCGGACCGGGCCGTCCGGGCGGTGCACCTCGAGCCGGATCAGGTCCACGTGCCCGCACAGCAGGGGAAGGGACGCCGGTTCCTGCGCGTCGTCGCGGCGATCGCGCTCGGTCAACAGGCCTCCGAGGAGCGACGGGGCCACCTGTCGGTAACCGATCCCCGGCGGCCTGCCGGGCTCAGGCGCCCCGGATCAGCCCCCGGACCCGCCGGCTGCCTCCGCGCCCGGGGAAGGCGGCCTGGAGCCCCGGGCGCCCCAGGCCCAGGTGATCGGCCAGGACCCCGGCGAGGAGATCGCGCACATCCAAGGTGGGCCGCAGATCGCGGCCATCCAGCCGCTGGCCCTCCCCGAGGCCGGGCCAGTCGGCCAGCCCCCGCCCCCCGGCCACGGCCCCCCCCGCCAAGAAGGCCGCCCCCCCGACCCCGTGGTCGGTGCCCCCGGTCCCATTGGGCCGGATGGTCCGTCCGAACTCGGTCACCACCACCACCGCGGTCCGATCCCACGCCGGACCCAGGCCCTGGCGCAGCGCCACCAGCCCCTCGGCCAGGGCCCCCAGACGCCGGGCCAGGACCCCGTCCGTGGTGCCCTGGCGGGCGTGGGTGTCCCAGCCCCCGGCCTCGACGGTGACGGCCACCGGCCCCTCCACCTGCCGATCCACCGCCCCGAGGACGTGGGCCCCCCGCGGCCCCAGGGCCCCGCCCTCGCCGCGCACGGCCTCGTCGGGGAGCAGCGCCAGCGAGGCCCGCCCGCTCCGCAGGGCCCCGGCGAAGGCCGGATCCGCCCCGTAGAGGCCCGCCAGCGCATCGAGCAGATCGGCGTGCGCCCCGCGCCGCCGGCCCGGATCCAGCGCCCGCGCGCCCACCGGACCGCGGAGCACGTGGGGCACCGTCCGGCCCAGGGCCAGGCCCACGCTCCCCGGCCGGTGGGCCAGCCCGCGGCCCAGCCAGCCGTCCCGCAGGATCCCGGGCCGATCCCCGCCGCCCTCCAGCACGTCCTGGGCGTCGAAGTGGGATCGGTCCCGGTAGGGCACGCCCACGGCGTGGACCGGCAGCAGGCACCCCTCGGCGTACCAGGGGGCGAGGGGGGCCAGGGCGGGGTGGAGCCCGAAGGTGCCGTCCAGGTCGTGCAGCGCCTCGCGGGGCAGGGCCAGGCCCTGCCGGGCGGTGGCGTAGGCGGGGTCGCCGTGGGGGACCAGCGCGTGCAGCCCGTCCAGGCCCCCGCGCAGCACCACCACCACCAGGCGGGGAGACCCCCCCACCGAGGCCCGGGCCCCGGCGGGGAGGCCCGCGGTGGCGGCCAGGGCGCCGGCAGCCCCCAGCGCGGCGAGAAAGGCGCGGCGGTGCATCATGCTCATCTCCGCTGGAAGGCGGGGCTGGCGAACAGGAGGATCAGGCCGCGGCGGGGCCCGACCCCGGCGAGGCGGCGCGCGGTGGCCTCATCGAGGGCCTGGCCCAGGAGGTCCCGCCCCAACCCCACCGGATCGGCGAGGCGTCGGTGATGGCGGTTGGCCACGCTCACCGCCAGGTCGATGCGGGTGAGCAGCCCCTCGGGCCCGAGCCAGGCCGCCTCGGTGTCCTCGAAGCCCGCGGGGGAGGGGGCCCGACCGGTGGGCTGGGCCAGCCGTTCGACGGCGCGGGCCAGCTTCTCGCCCTCGTCCACCCCCAGGGCCCGGGCCAGGCTGGCCACCAGATCGTCCGGGCTCTTCACCCGCCCCGGCCCAGGTTCCCAGCCCGCCTCGTGGTCCACAAGGGTCCGGGCCACCGCCGAGAGATCGCCCGCGGTGTCGCGCCAGGTCGTCACCAGGGCCTCCACCAGGGCGGCGGGGGCCCCAGCGCCCAGCAGGTGCCGGGCCAGCTTGCCGCAGACGAAGCGGGCCGTGGCGGGCTGGCGGGCCAGGTGACGCAGGGCCTCGACCCCGCCCGCCTCGCCCTCGGCCACCCGCCGGCCCAGCACGGTCTTGGGGCCGGGCTGGTGGGCCCGGGCGGCGAAGCGGAACGGCCCCCGGGAGAGGTGCTCCGGCCGCCGTGCCACCGTCCAGCCCGTGAGCGCCGCGGCCAGGGCCTGGATGTCGGACTGGTCGTAGCCGCCGTCCACCCCGAGGGTGTGCAGCTCCAGGATCTCCCGGGCCAGGTTCTCGTTCAGCCCCCGCCCGCGGCGCCGCCCCGCCGGGCTGTCGGGGCCGATGGAGCCCGCATTGTCCAGGTAGAGCAGCATGGCCGGATGCCGGACCACCGCCAGGAGGAGATCCTCGAAGCGGCCGAGCACCCGGGGACGGAGGGCATCGCGCACGTACGCCCCCCACAGCCCCGCCACCGGGGTGCGGACGGCGGAGACGGTGAAGTGGTCGACGAAGAAGCCGAGCCAGCGCTCGAAGAAGTGGGTGTCCGAGCGGGCGCGGGTGGTCCAGCAGGCCGCCACGTCGGCGCGGAACCGCTCCCGGGCGGTCCGGGCCACGTCCTGTCGGTCGCCCATGCCCCGGGCGGCCAGGAGCGTCTCCATCACGGCCGCCGTGCCGGGCAGCACCGCCTCGTGGGCCAGCGGCGCCGGCGGGGCGAGCACCTGGGCCCGCAGCCAGGTGCGCGGGTCGTCCAGGCGGGCGGCCTCTCCGGGGCGCGCCCCCAGGCCGAAGCGGTTCAGGGCGAGATGGGCGGTGATGACGTCCTCCGCGCTCGCCCCCGACAACGCACCGGCCGGGGCGGTATTGCCGGGGTCACTCCAGCCGCACCAGCCCGGTCGAGGCGGGCCCCGGCACGATGGTGACCATCGCGAAGACGGTGCCGTCGCAGCTCTCGACGAAGAGATCCTGGCACCGGGCACCGGCCAGGGGCAGCTCCGCCCCCGGCGCCAGGCGGGCGCCCGCGGGCAGGCGCTCCAGGAAGCCCTCCTCGCCGCAGGGCGAGGTCTCCACCCGGCAGAGGGGCACGTCGAAGCCGTTGAGCAGGGTCCGCCCGGCGGTGACCGGGTCGGCGGTGTCGGGGAAGCCGGTGTCCACCTCCTCGACGGCGGCCTGGCCGGCCGCGGGAGCCGCGTCGGGGAGGGTGGGCGGCGCCAGGGCGGCGGCCTCCAGGGGCTCGGCCTCCCCGTCGGCGCAGGCGGAGACGCCCAGGGCGAGGGAGGCGAGGACGAAGGGGAGTCGGGCGAGGGGGGTCATGGGATCCTCCGGGTCGGTGGCGGCCGTCGTGGCCGCCCGGTGGAGAAGCAGGGTCCGTGCCACCCGCATCGAGGGCGTCCAGCACGGATCCGACGCCCGCGGCGGCCCCCCGCACCGTCCGGCCTGCCCCACACCGGGCCCGAGCCACCGTCCCCTCCACCGGACGCCCCGCTCGCGGGTCCCACGGTGGCCCTGGTGTCGGAGAGCCCGACGTGGATCGGCGCCGTCCCGGCCCACCCCATCCGACCGTTACCCCGATCGGGGGATGCCGGAGATCGGGGAGGCCCTGATACGGTTCAGACCACGTCCCGCCAGGAGCGTCATGGGAAGCACCGCCGATCGGCTCCGCCGGGAGCGAGACTTCTACCGGCGGCTGCTGGACCTGGCCTCGACCGAGGCCGTCGAGCCCTTCCTCGAGGAGGCGCTGCGGCTGCTGTGCGAGGCCGCCGGGGCCCGGCGCGGCTACCTCGAGCTGCGCGGGCCGGACCACACCTGGTCGCTCGCCACCGCCCTCGACGATGCCCAGCTCGACCTGGTCCGGGCCTCCCTCTCCTCGGGGATCCTCTCCGAGGCCCTCACCACCGGCGAGACGGTGGTGACGGTCTCCGCCCTCGACGACGACCGCTTCCAGGGTCGCCAGAGCGTCCAGCTCCACCGCATCGAGGCCGTGCTGTGCGCCCCGGTGGGCCAGCCCCCCCTCGGGGTGGTCTACCTCCAGACCCGCACCGCGGACGGCACCTTCGACCAGGACGACATTCGGATGGTGGAGGATCTGGCCCTGCACCTGGCGCCGCTGGCCGGCCGCCTCCTCACCCCGCCAGCCGCCGGCAGCGCCGATCCCACCCTGCCATGGCGCAAGCGCCTCGACGCGGGCGACTTCATCGGTCGCTCGGCGGCCATCGCCGGGGTGCTCGAGCAGGTGGCGCTGGTGGCGCCCCTCGACGTGGACGTGCTGCTCACGGGGGAGAGCGGCACCGGCAAGACCGAGGTGGCGCGGCTCATCGTGGCCAACAGCCGCCGGGCGGGCGGGCCCTTCGTGGAGCTCAACGGGGCGGCCATCCCCGAGCAGCTCGTGGAGAGCGAGCTCTTCGGGGCCCTCCCGGGCTCCTTCACCGGCGCCTCCCGGCGGATCACCGGCAAGGTGGAGGCGGCCGAGGGCGGCACCCTCTTCCTGGACGAGGTCGGCGAGCTCCCCCCGCCCGCCCAGGCCAAGCTGCTCCAGTTCCTCCAGTCCCGCACCTTCTGGCCGGTGGGCGCGGATCGGCCCTCCCAGGCCGACGTGCGCATCCTGGCCGCGACCAATGTGGACATGCAGCGGGCGGTGGCCGACGGCACCTTCCGGGAGGACCTGTACTGGCGGCTGTGCGTGCTGCCCGTGCGGATGCCCACCCTGGCCGAGCGGCCCGAGGATCTGGACGCCCTGGCCACCCACTTCCTGCGCACCGCCTGCCGTCGCCTGGGCCTGCCGGCCGCCCGCCTGGCCCCCTCGGCCCTGCGCGCCATCCACGCCGCCGAGTGGCCGGGCAACGTCCGCCAGCTCGCCAACGCGGTCCAGGCCGCCCTCATCCGCAGCCAGGCCGACGGCGGCCGCCAGATCACGGCCCGCCACCTCTTCCCCGACACCCCCGCCCCCGACGCCGAGCCCCAGACCTGGCAGGAGGCGACCCGGGCCTTCCAGCGGGACCTGCTGGCCCGGGTCCTCGACGAGGAGGGCGGCAATGTGAGCGCCACCGCCCGCCGCCTGGACCTGACCCGCTCCCACCTCTACACGCTGCTGGACGGCTTCGGCCTCCGCAGGCAGGGCGCCCCGTGAACCGCCCATCCGCCGGGGTGCTCGCCGATCGCTACGAGCTGGTCGAGGTGATCGGCCAGGGCGGCTTCGGGGTGGTCCACCGGGCCCGGGACCGGCTGTCGGGCGAGCCGGTGGCGGTCAAGTGGATGCGCACCCCCGCCGAGGCCGACGTGCTCCGCCTGCGCCGCGAGCTCACCGCCCTGCAGGTGCTCCGGCTGCCCGGGGTGGTGCGCCTGCTGGACCACGGCGAGGCCGACGGGCGACCCTTCTTCGTGACCGAGCTGCTCACGGGCGGCCCCTTCCCCGGCGGCCCGACCCCGTGCGACTGGCCCACCCTCCGCCGGCCGCTCTACGCGCTCCTGGACACGGTGGCGCGCATCCACGAGGCGGGCATCGTCCACCGCGACCTCAAGCCCGGCAACATCCTGGTGGACGACCGGGGCGTGCCCACCCTCCTCGACTTCGGGCTGGCCCGCCGGGCCCGACCCGGCGACACGGTGACCGCCAGCGGGGCCGTCGTGGGCACCCCCCGCTACATGGCCCCCGAGCTGCTCATGGGCGCCCGCCCCGGCGCCTCGGCCGATCTCTACGCCATCGGCGCCATGGCCTACGAGGCCCTCACCGGGGTGGCCCCCCACGCCGATCGCCCCCGCGGGCTCATCGCGGCCCGGATCCGCGAGGCCCCCACCCCGCTGGCGGTCCTGGTGACCGGGGTGCCGGCGCCGGTGGCCGAGGTGCTGGACCGGCTCCTCGACCCGGACCCGGTGCGCCGCTTCCCCGAGGCGGTGGCCGTGGTCCGGGCGCTTCGCGAGGCGGAGCAGGCCGACCCCCTGGATGCCCTCCCCTGGATCGGCGACGACCACGTGCTCGAGGCCCTGGTGGCGGCGGTCTCCCGGGGCGGGGTGGTGCGGCTGGCGGGCCCCCGGGGCAGCGGGCGGACGGCGGTGCTCCGGCGCCTCGCCGGGCGGCTCGGG
>CAZPJM010000229.1:0-8096 GCA_964586865.1 uncultured Enterobacteriaceae bacterium | reverse complement strand
CGAGATCGTTTCACGTGACTGGAGTTCAGACGTGTGCTCTTCCGATCTGATCCCCTCCACCGGCGGGTAGGGCCAGGCATCGTCGGGGCCGGCCAGGCCCGGCGAGCCCTCCAGGCCCGGCGCCAGCCACCACGCCACCAGGACCCCGCCCAGGGCCAGGACGGCGAGCCCCACGGCCAGCACGCGTCGGCGGGTCTCGGGTCGCACCCTCCGAGCCTACTCCGGCCCGAGGGCCCCCCGCACCGGTCCATCAGGCGGCCCGGGTCACCCCGTCGGCCGCGGGCAAGGGTCCGAAGGCCTCCCAGGCCTGGAAGAAGGCCCGCATGGGCCCGTGGTAGGGCCGGGAGCGCCCCACGCCGCGCCGGTGGAGGGGCTCGCGGATCTGGGCGTGGCTGGCGGTGGCCACCCGCCGATCCGAGCCCCGGTGGCGGGCGACCGCCGGGTCCCACGGCAGGCCGCAGGCCTCCACCACCGGCCGCAGGCTCGCCTCGGGGTCGGTGACCAGATCCTCGTAGCGGACCGTCACGATGGGGACGGGCAGGGTGCGCTTCCAGTGGGCCATCAGCTCCCGCTCGGCCCGGAACCAGTGGGCGATGTCCACCAGGTCCTGGCTCCACCCGAGGCCGGGGCCCAGCGGCAGGCGGTAGCAGGACCAGGCGGCGTCGGCCGGGTCGCGGACACAGTGGACCACCACCGTGTCGGGGAGGGCCCAGGTGGCCAGCCCCAGGTGGAGCACATTGTTCGGCATCTTGTCGACCACCCGCTCCGCCCGGGGATCGATCCGGTCGAGACGGGTCCGGTAGGCCTCCGCGAGGCGCCCGAGCAGCGGGCCGGTGATCCGCTGTGGCTCCCGGTAGTAGGGCTGGAGGCCCACCGCCTCGCCCGCCTCGAGGGCCAGGTGGCGCCAGTCCTCCAGCTCGCCGCCGGCCGCGATGGCGGGGTGGCGGCACAGCATGGTCTCGGTGAGGGTGGTGCCGGCGCGCGGGGTGCCCACCACGAGCAGGCTGCGGCCGGGCCGACCCTCCGGGGCCCGGGGCCCGCCGGGGTGGGGCAGGAGCCTGGCCAGGGTCCGCACCGCGTCCAGGTGGCGGGGTCCGTCGAAGGACCTGGGGCGCAGGCCGTTGGCCCGGGTGGCGGCGTCGAAGGCGGCCTCGGCGTCGCCGGCGGCGTCGTGGAGGGCGGCCAGGGTGTAGAGCAGATCCGCCCGATCCGCGGCCGGGGTCGTGGCCCGGAGCGCGCGCTCGACGGCGGGGATGGCCGGTCCGGGCCGACCGAGGGTGTGCAGGGCCCGTCCCCAGGCACAGGCCAGGGCGGCAGGGGGGGCCGGGCTCCGCATGACGGGCTCCAGGGCCTCCACCACCGCTCCGGGATCGCCCCGGCGCTCGGCCACGGTGGCCAGACCGGCCAGGGCTCCGACCATGCCGGGGGCGCGTCGAAGGGCCAGCGTGAAGGCAGCCTCGGCCTCGTCCAGGCGGGCCCGGTGCACCCGAAGCCACCCCAGCTCCGAGGCGGGTCGGGGCGAGTCGGAGGCCTCGGTGGCGTCCGACAGCACCGCCTCGGCCCGCTCCAGCCGGCCCTGTCGCGCCCACACCCGGGCGCGCACCAGGCGGGGCTCCAGCGCCCCGGGGGCGTGTCGGCGGGCCTGATCCAGGGCGGCGTGGGCCTGATCCCACGCGCCGGTGCCCAGGAAGGCCCGGGCCGCCAGGGTCCAGGCGCCGGCGTCGCAGGGGGCGCGCTCGAGGTGGGGGAGGAGGCGAGCCAGGGCCTCGCGCGGACGGCCCTCGGCGAGGGATCGGTGTGCAGCGTCCATGTCGGGCCCGTCGGATCGCCCGGCCCAGGCGCTTGAGGCGGCGCCCATCAGTCGCGTCCGAGCCGCCCCATCACCCAGCGGAGGAAGCGGAAGGGCCGCTCGGCCTCCTGGGGGGTGAAGCGGACCTCGAGCTGGAGGGGCTCGCCGCGCCGCTCCACCACCCGCCAGCGCTTGGGCGAGGATGCCACCAGCCGGTCCAGGCGCGCCCGTGGGACGGGGCTGCCGGGGTGCAGCTCCAGCAGGGCCCGCACCCCGAGCCAGCTCACCCGGGTGAGGCCCAGGCTGCGGCCGTGGAGCTGGACGATCATCAGGCCGGCCAGGTGGTCCACCTCGGCGGGGATGGCGCCGCGCTCGGCCTCCAGATCCTCCACCACCTCGTCCACCTCGGCCGGGGTGCGGGCCGTGGACAGGCGGCGGTACCAGGCCAGCCGCTCGTGGACGTCGGGCACCATGTCGTCGGGGATGAAGGCCGGCACCGGGACCTCCACCTCGGTCTCGACCCGCCCGGCGTCGATCTCGCCGCGGGCCTGGTGGACCGCCTCCTCGAGGAGCTCGAGCCACACCTCGTAGCCGACCGCGTCGATGTTGCCGCTCTGGGCATCCCCCAGCAGGTTGCCCGCCCCACGCATCTCCAGGTCGGCGGCGGCCACCTGGAAGCCGGCCCCGAGCCCGCTGTGCTCCACCGTGACCTGCACCCGGCGGCGGGCGTCGGCGTTGGCGCTCTCGGGGAGGAGCAGCAGGCACTGGGCCCGGACGCTGCCCCGGCCCACCCGCCCCCGGAGCTGGTAGAGCTGGGCCAGGCCGAAGCGATCGGCCCGGTCCACCACCATGGTGTTGACGTTGGGCAGGTCGATGCCCGCCTCCATGATGGCGGTGCACACCAGCACGTCGAAGTCGTGCCGGGTGAAGCGGACCAGCACCTCCTCGAGCTGGTCCGAGGCCATCTGCCCGTGGGCCACCTCGAAGCGGGCCTCGGGGATCCAGCGGCGGAGGCGCTCGGCGATCCGGCCGATGGTCTCGACGCGGTTGTGGACGAAGAAGGCCTGGCCGCCCCGGTCCAGCTCGTGGAGGAGGGCGTCGCGGATCCGGGCCCTCTTGAAGCGGGCCACGCTGGTCCGGACCGCCAGCCGGGCCTTGGGGGGCGTGGCCATCACGCTCATGTCCCGCATGCCCGAGA
Source organism: uncultured Enterobacteriaceae bacterium (assembly GCA_964586865.1). GTDB lineage: Bacteria > Myxococcota_A > UBA796 > UBA796 > REDI01. The sequence continues at coordinate 5,109 of CAZPJM010000229.1, read as the reverse complement.
GGCCCATCTGGAGGGTGCGGGGGATGGGGGTGGCGGACATGGCCAGCACGTCCACCTGGGCCCGGAGCTTCTTGAGCTTCTCCTTCTGGCGCACCCCGAAGCGGTGCTCCTCGTCGATGACCATCAGGCCGAGGTCGGCATAGCGGACACCGCGCCCCAGCAGGCTGGTGGTCCCCACCACCACGTCCAGGCGGCCCTCGCGCAGGTCCTGCTTGACCCGGCGCTCCTCGGCGGGGGTGTTGAAGCGGGAGAGGAGCCCCATCGAGACCGGCAGGCCCTCGAAGCGGCGCTCGAAGGTGCGGACGTGCTGGTAGGCCAGGACGGTCGTGGGGCAGAGGACCGCCACCTGCCGGCCGGCCTCGACCACCCGGGCCGCGGCCCGCATGGCCACCTCGGTCTTGCCGAAGCCCACATCGCCGCACAGCAGGCGATCCATGGGGTGGTCCCGCTCCAGGTCGGCGTTCACCGCGTCGATGGCCGCGGCCTGATCGGGGGTCTCGTCGTGGGGGAAGCGGGCGGTGAAGGCGCGGACCAGATCGCCGGGCGGCGGGTAGGGGGGCCGGGTGGCGACCTCGCGCTTGGCGTGGATCCGCAGGAGCTCGTCGGCCATCTGCAGGAGGGAGTCGCGGACCTTGCCCTTGCGCCGCTCCCAGGTCGCCCCGCCCAGCCGGTCCAGGCGGACCTCGGCGCCCTCCTTGCTGGGGACGTAGCGGGAGAGCTGGCCGAGCTGGGAGACGGGCAGGTACATGAGGTCGCCGCCGCGGTACTCGATGCGGGCGAGATCCTGCTCGCTGCCTCCCACCTCCATGCGGGCCAGGCCGCGGTAGATCCCCACGCCGTGCCGCTTGTGCACCACGTGGTCCCCCTCCTTGATCTGGCTGACGTGGGTGAGGGAAGCGTCGAAGAAGGCGTGGATCCGGTCGGCGAGCCCCTGGCGGGCCCGGCTGCCGAACAGGGCGGTGTCCGGGAGGAGCACCCAGCCGGCGGCGGGGGCCACGAAGCCGCGGGGAAGATCGCCCACCACGATGTCCACGCGCTCGGGGGGGAGGTCGCGGGGGTGGGTCACCACGATGGGGTAGATGCCGTGGGGCTCCAGCATCTCCCGGAGGTTCTCGGCGCGGCGGGCGGTGCCGCACACGAGCCCCACCCGGGCGCCCTCCTCGGCGAAGCCCTCCAGACGGCGGACGGCGGGGGCCAGCTCGGTGCCGCGGGCGGCCAGGCCGTCGGGCGCGCGGATCCCCAGGTCGGAGCGGCCGTCGCGGGGGATGTCTTGGACGGGGTGGGCGTCGGAGAGGCGCCCCAGGACCCCCTCGGCGGTGGCGTAGCGATCCGCGGGCGGCACGAGGGGGCGGTCATCGGGGTCGAGCAGGTCATAGCGCTCGTGGATGGTGCGCTCGGTCTCGCGCAGCACCGCGCCCACGTCGTCGGGGTGGACGAGCACGGGGCGCAGGCCTTCCAGGGCGTCCAGGGGCGCCTCCACGGGCCCCAGGGCCGGCAGCCAGGCCTCGAGGCCCGCCGGCCGCACCCCCGCGCGGAGATCCTCGAGGACCCGTCGACGGGTGCGGGCGTCGCGGCCCTGCTCGGCGCTGTACCGGGCCAGGGCGGTGGAGGCGTGCTCCAGGGCGTCCCGGTCCAGCAGCTCCTCGCGGGGGGCCAGCAGGACCAGGCGGTCGAGGGGGGCGGCGGTGCGCCAGGTCCGGGGATCCAGGGTGTGCAGCGACTCGACCTCGTCGTCGAAGAAGTCCAGCCGCACCGGCCGTCGGGACCCGGCGGGCCAGACGTCCACCACATCGCCGCGTACCGCGAAGAAGCCTTCCTCCTGGGCGTGCTCGGCGGCCAGGTGGCCGGTGTCGGAGAGCCAGCGGACCAGATCGTCCCGCTCGAGGATGCCGCCGCGCGCCACCTCGAGACACAGGCGGTCCCGGAAGGTGCGGGCCGGGACCCGCTGGAGGAGGGCCCGGGCCGGCGCGACCACCACCACATCGCCCCCCTGATCCACCTGCCGGAGAGCCGCCAGCCGGGCCCGCGGCCCCGACGGGTCGGGCGAGAAGCCGTCGTAGGGGCGGGCATCGTCGGCCGCCAGGTGCACCACCCGGTCCGGGTCCGGGTGGAGGAAGCGCAGGCCCCGCACCAGGGCGGAGGCCCGGTCGGGCTCGTCCACCACCACGAGCCAGCGCCCCTCGGCGGCGACCCCGGCCAGCACGAAGGCCAGCCCGTCGCCGCCCAGGCCGGCCCAGGGGTGGCCCTGGTCGAGGAGACGGCGGGCGTGATGGTGGAGGGGCGCCAGCATGGGGTGGGGGCTTAGCGCCTCCGCCCGGCGCCGTCCGTGCCCCACCTCGCTGCGGCCGCGTGGATCGTGGACGGCCGGGGCGCCCCGTGCCACCTTCGGGCGGCGGAGGTCCCCATGGGTCGGGTCGAGGGGCCGGAGGTGCAGCTCGGGTGGAGTGCCGGCCACGACGAGGCGGCCCGGCCCGACGGGCGCCACGGGCGGATGGCGGCGGCCCTGGAGCGCCGATGCCTCTCGGTGGGGCCGGTCGAGGGGCCGCCCGCGGGCCCGGTGGCGGTGCTGGCCGACCCGCGTCGCGCCCTCGGTCCGGAGCGGGTGCGGGCCTGGCGGCGCTGGGTCCTGCGGGGCGGGCGCCTGCTGCTGCTCTCGGGGGCCGGGGGGCACGGGCCGGACCTGTCGCGCGATGCGGGCCTCGTGGTGCCCGGCCTGGACCTGCCCGACCGGCGCCTCGAGGGGCGGGTCCGGGCGGTGGATCTGACCCTCCGGTGGCGGGGGGGGGGGGTGGATCGGCGCGCGGGGGCCCGGCTCGACCCGCCGGGTCCCGGTCGGGACGGGCGGCTCTGGCCCCGAGGGCGAGGCTGGTTCCGATGGGACCGCACCCTGGATGTGCTGGCGGCCTGGCCGGTGCCCGAGGATGCGCCCGTGCAGACGGGTGACGGGGTCGGGGCCGAGCCCTCCGGCTGGCTCCTGTTGCACCTGGTCCTGGGCAGCGGCGAGGTGGTGCTGGTGCCCGACGCAGCCGCCCTCGACGACGCATCCTTGGAAGACGGCGAGCACGGGCGCCTGCTGGCTCGGGTCCTGCGTCGGTGGCTGCCCCGGCCCGAGCCGACCCTGGCCCCCGCCCTGGCCGCGGGTCGGGTACCGCGCCCGCCGGCCGCCGCGGGCACGGGGGCGGTGATGCGGCGCCTGGAGGCGGAGGGCCTCGACCTGCGGAGTCCGCGCCACCTGCCCCACCTCCCGGGGGTGGCCGCCCTCCGGGACCTGGGGCGACTCGCGGTGCGCGACGGTCACGCGCGGCTCACCGATGCGGGTCGGTCCGATCCGGAGCTGATCGCCATCCTGCTCGACCTTCCCGGGGCCCTGGAGGCGGCCGATCGGGCGGGATGAGGCGCCCCCGAGGCCTCGCCACCCGCTACCCTCCACCCCGCATGCCGGGCGGACCCCGGCTGGAGGCGCCATGGGCACCGTCGCCATCCTGACCTCGGGCGGGGATGCGCCGGGGATGAACACGGCCGTCGCGGCCGCCACCAAGGTGGCCCTCGCCGCCGGGCACCGGGTGGTGGGGATCCGCAATGGCTACCAGGGCCTGCTCGATGCCGAGTGGGTGGACCTCGACGCCGAGACCGTCCGAGACGGGTGGCGGCGGGGCGGCACCCTGCTCGGGAGCGCCCGCTGCGATGCGTTCGAGACCCCCGAGGGGCGGGCCCGGGGGGCCGAGACCCTGCGCGCGCTCCCCGACCTGCGCGGCCTGCTGGTCATCGGGGGGGACGGCAGCCTCACCGGGGCCGCCCACCTGGCCCGGGAGCACGACGTGCCCGTGCTGGGGCTGCCCGCGAGCATCGACAACGACGTGGGGTGCACCTCCCTCGCCATCGGCGTCGACACCGCGCGCAACACCATCGTCGAGGCCTGCGACCGCATCGCCGATACGGCCCGCTCCCACCGGCGCGTCTTCCTGGTCGAGGTGATGGGCCGGGACTCGGGCTTCCTGGCCATGGGGGCGGGCATCGCCGCCGCCGCCGACGCGGTGCTCGTCCCCGAGCGGGACCTGGGCCGCGACGTCCTGGTCGAGGAGCTCGGCCGTCGGGTGGTGGGCGCCTTCACCCGCGAGCGGCCCCGGGCCCACCTGCTGATCCTCAAGGCCGAGGGCGTCGACATCCCCATCGCGGACCTGGCCGAGCACCTCTCCACCGCCCTCGCCGAGGCGGCCCCCGGTGTCGGGGTCCGGGCGACCGTGCTGGGCCACATCGTGCGCGGCGGGGCCCCCTCCCGCCTCGACCGCCTCATCGCCAGCCGCCTGGCCCACGCCGGCATCCAGGCGCTGCTGGGGGGCGTGCGGGGCGCCATGTGTGGCTGGGATGCCCGCGAGCCCGGCGGCCAGCCCACCCTCGACCCGCGGGTGACCTGGTACCCCTTCGACGAGGTCGCCCGGCACACGGCCCGCCTCCGCACCGGCGAGCACCCCAGCACCTGCGCCCGCCTCAGGCTCCTCGACGCGGTGGCCGGAATCCTGGCGCTGTGAGGGGCGAGGCGTCGCCTCAGCCCGCCTGATCGACCCGCACGATGGGGCCATCCAGCTCGTCCTCGTCGGGCAGCTCCACGAAGCGGCCGAGGAATCGGCGCACCACCTCGTGCCGGCTCCAGCGCAGGCTCTCGGGGTCGTCCCAGGCCACGAGCCGCCCCCCGTAGAGCACCCCGATGCGATCGCTGATCCGCAGGGCGCTCACGATGTCGTGGGTGATCACCACGAAGGTGATGCCGAGGGCCTCCTTCATGCGCACGATGAGGGCATCGATGGTCTCGGCGGTCATGGGGTCCAGGCCCGAGCTGGGCTCGTCGAAGAAGACCACCTCGGGCTCGAGGACGATGGCCCGGGCCAGCGCCACCCGCTTGCGCTGGCCGCCGGAGAGGGCAGGGGTGGGCCGGTCGTAGACATCGGGCAGGTCGACCTGCTCGAGGCGGGCCTGGGCCCGCTCCCGCCGCTCGGACTCGGACAGGCGGGGGGGGGAGCGGGGGGGGGAGGGCCCCCTTTCCCCGGCGGGCCCCCCCCCCAACAAGGCGCCCCCCCGGGAAAGCGCCCCCCAACGGCGGCGGGGGGGCCC
>CAZPJM010000228.1:0-8135 GCA_964586865.1 uncultured Enterobacteriaceae bacterium | reverse complement strand
TTTCACGTGACTGGAGTTCAGACGTGTGCTCTTCCGATCTGGGGCCGGGGCCGGGGCCGGGGAGGTGGTCGGGCCCGGAGAGGAGCAGGACGCCAGCGGGACCAGCAGGAGGACGAGGTGACGTGGGTGGAGGGACATGGCCGGCGGCTATCGCCCGCCGTCCCGGCGGGCACGTCGGGGGCGCCCCTCGGGGCGCAGGCTAGGGTGTGGGGGTTCCCTGGAGCTCGCGTGTCCCTCGTCCGTCTGGCGCCCCTCGCCGCCCTGGCGCTCCTCGCCTGTCCCGGGCCCTCCGCCGGACCCGCTCCGGACGGTGTCGGGGACAGCGATGAAGTGGCGGTCAGAGACACGGCCCCCCCAGCCGAGGTGGGATCGTCGGCGTCGGAGGCCGACACGGGGCGTCCGCTCCCCGGCCCCGGCGTCGCCGAGGTCCTGGTCCACCTGGCGGGCTGCTGGCGCGCCGAGGGTCCACCCGACGACACCTGGCTCGTCCACTACACCCTGCCCATGGATGGGGTGGTCCTGGGTACGACCCGACAGATCCGCGGCGGGCGCCTGCTGCGCGACGAGGTGGAGCGTTTCGCCCCGGACGAGGAGGGGCGCCTGGCGGTGGTGGTCACGGCCGCCGGCATCCCCCGGGCCCGCTACCGGCTGCTTCCGGAACGCTCACGCCCTGGCGACGCCACCTTTCGGCGGGAGGGCCAGGGCGCGCCCGAGCAGATCACCTACCGCCGGAACGACCAGGGCCAGCTCGAGCTCATCGCCCGCACCGGAGAGCAGGCCGTCGGCCTGCGGCTGGCCCCCACCGACTGTCGCTGACCCCCATCCCGAGGCTCCCATCCTGCACCACATCGTCCTGGTCCCCGGCTTCTTCGGCTTCACCGACCTGGGGGAGCTGGGCTACTTCGGCCACGTCCGGCGGTTCATCCTTCGCGCGGCCACCCGGAGGGCGGTGGACATCCGGGTCCACCAGGTCCGGACGGCGCCCACCGCCTCGCTCGTCCAGCGCGCCGCCCGCCTGCGCGACACCCTGGCGGACATCGAGGACGATGGCCCGGTCCACCTGGTGGGGCACAGCACCGGAGGCCTGGACGCGCGCATCCTGTGCACCCCCGGGGTGCGGCTGCCCGGCGGCCGGGTCGCGGCCCAGGCCGACCGGGTCCGCACCGTGACCACCCTCGCCACGCCGCACCGAGGCACCCCCATCGCCCGCCTCTTCCAGGGCGTGCGCGGCCGCCGGCTCCTGCGGGCCCTGTCCGCCGCCAGCCTGGTCACCCTGCGGACCGGCAAGCGCCCGGTCCGGGCCGTGCTGCGCCTGGCCGGGGTGGTCCGTGGCCTCGCCGAGAACACGGTGGGCTCTCCCGATCTGGTGGACGAGCTCTTCTCGTCGCTGCTGGACGGCTTCGACGACGGCCGCCGCGACGAGGTGCGCCAGTTCCTCGAGGAGGTCGGGCGGGACACCTCGCTGGTGGGTCAGCTCCCCCCGGAGGCCACCGAGCCGCTGACCGCCCTGGCACCCGACCGGCCCGGGATTCGCTACCAGAGCATCATCACCCGGTCCCCGGCCCCGCGGATCACCGACTCGGTCCAGGCGGGACCCCGGGTGGGCCGTCAGGCGGCGCTGGCCCTGTACGCGGCCCTCTACCGGGCCACGGCCCGACCCGGGGTGCCCCTGCGGCTGTCCGGGGACGCCGAGGAGGGGCTGCGCCTGGCCTTCGGGGCCCTCCCCGAGAAGGGTGCCAACGACGCCATCGTCCCGACCCGCAGCCAGCCCTGGGGGCGGGTGCTGCTGGGGGTGGAGGCCGATCACCTGGACATCCTGGGCCACTACGCCGGCCGCGAGGCGCGCCCGCCCCACTACGACTGGCTGCCCAGCGGCGCTGGCTTCGGGCCGGAGGACTTCGCCCGCACCTGGGACACGCTCCTGGATGCCGTCCTGCAGGCGTGAGTGCAGGCCCGAGTGCAGGCGCGAGCGACGGCCTGGCTACTCGCCCTCGGCCGGAGCCAGGACCTCGCCGGACACGGCCACCGCGAGCTGCCCCGAGGTGCCGTCCGAGGCGATGGTGCGCGGGCTGAACGGCACCTCGGAGGCGCCGGACCACCACACGGCGTCGCTCCGGTCGGTGTCCTGGCACAGGGTGACACAGCGCATCCCGTTCGGATCGCCGGTGTAGCGGGCGTGCACGAAGATGGACTCGCCCTCCTCGACCACGGGCCCATCGGAGAGCGGGATGGTGACGATGATGGCGGAGGAGCCATCGCTGGCGTCCAGGGTGGCCGCACCCACGAAGTCGGGCTCTGCGGGCAGGTCCCCCGCGTCGATGCTCACCCGCACCAGGGAGGGCTGGGCGGTGGTGCAGGGCAGCCGGTTGTCGAAGCGCACCACCACCTCGTCGAGCCGGGCCGGGGTGCCCGGCGGGTCGAGGCGGGCCACGGCCCAGGTGTTGATGTCGTCGTCGGAGGCCGGAGCCAAGGCGGCGGAGGGCTCGCAATCCTCGGGATCGCCCTGGGTCACCCGGAACGGGCCGGGCTCGACGACCTCATCGGTGTCGCCGCCCGAACAGGCGGCGAGCAGGGGGAGCAGGACCAGGGCACGCATGGGACCTCCACGGCCCCGCAGGCTAGCCCGCATCCGTCGTGACAGCTCGTCGCGAGCCGGCGAGATGCCGTCGTGAGCGCGGTTCTCGCCGAGCGACCGAGGGAAGACGTGCCGAGGCACGTCGACCGAGGGATCAAGCGGTGGCCTCTTCGGCGCCGATCCGCTCGAGGAGCCCCGCCATGTCGTCGGCGTGCTCCTCCTCGGTGTCGAGGATGCCCTCGATCATGCGACGGGTGGTGGGGTCGGCGTCGCCGAGCCACCGGACGATCTCGGTGTAGGTCTCGACCGCGATGCGCTCGGCGACGAGGTTCTCCTTGACCATCTCGAGGAGGGCGCCGCCCTCCACGTACTCGGCATGGGCCTTCGTGTGCAGGCCCTTCGGGTCCATCTCGGGCGTGCCGCCGAGCTGCACGATGCGCTCGGCGATGGTGTCGGCGTGTTCCTGCTCCTCCTTGGCGTGCTCCAGGAACTCCTCGGCGGCGACCTCGCCGTGGAGTCCCTCGGCCATGAAGTAGTGGTTCTTGTACCGGAGGACGCAGGTGAGCTCGGTGGCGAGGGCCTCGTTCAGGACCTCGATCACCTTCTCGCGGTCCGCCTTGTAGGCGCCGGTCACGGCACCGTCGTGCATCTTGTCGCGGGCGCGCTGTCGGATGGTCTCGAGGTCGATCTTGAAGGTCTGCATGCAGTGCTCACGGGGAAAGGGTTGCAGTGCACCATCAGGTACACTGCAAGCATGACCCCCACCCGGGGGTGCGTCCAGTCCCCTACCCCGCCCCGTGGCCCGGCTCACGGGGACCGAGCCGGATCTCAGCCGTCCCAGCCCCGGCGTGAACGCTCCGCCATCCACTCGTGTTCATACATGGCCTGGATCTCGAAGTCGGGCGGCTCGCCCTCGAGGAGCAGGTTCCGGGCGAGGAGGTAGCCCGCGTGGTGCCCGGTGGTATCGAGCCAGTTGGGGTGCCCCGGGTCCCGGTGGGCCAGGCAGATCTCGTAGCGCCCGTCGGGTTCGTGTCGGATCTGGGTGTGATTCAGGGCCACCCGATGGTGCAGGTAGTCCAGCGACTCCATCCAGGCATTGTAGAGCGCCAGGTTGAAGTACCGGCTCTCGGGCAGGGTGGAGCGGACGAGCATGACCTGGTCTCGCCCGAAGCGGTACCAGCACACCTGGTAGGTGTTGTCGGGCGTGGGGAAGAGGGCCTCGCCGGGGATCTGGATGAAGCGGTTGAGGGCGGCGCCGGTGGCCATCTGGTAGGCCTGCCGGGTGCGGGCGAACACGGCCTTGAGCATCCGGTCGGCCCGCTCCACCCCCTTGGCGTAGTCCTCGACCGTGAGGGGCCCCGGTGGGGGGCCGTCGATCCGGGTGATGGCCAGCTCCACCGGCGGCTGGCTGGCCCGGTCCTCGAAGTACTGACGCACGAACACCGCCGTCTCGTCGCCGTCGGCGCGGAGCCAGGTGGTGTCGTCGCCGGGATCCTCGGTGGCGATGGTGAGGGTGAAGCGGCCGTCCTCGTCGGCGCCGAGCTGGTCGTCCACCAGGCGGTTCCCGATCCGGCCGCCCCTCCCGTACAGGAGGACCCCCACGTAGGTGGTGCCCGGAGGGATGCGTCCGGTCAGCCGGTAGCGCTGCCCGGACCCGGTCCGGATCACCGCCCGGTGGTAGTCGGTGTCCGGGTTGTCCGCGAACATCTTGCGGGTGGGGCCCTCGGCGTGGTGGAAGACCGGGTGATCCGGGTCGGCGTGCTCGGTGAACTGCTCGAGGCTCGCCCCGATCATCCGCACCAGGAAGCGCCGGCCCTCGAGGGCGTCCAGGTCCTGGGGCAGGTCCAGGTCGCGGAGCAGCCCGCGGGCCGTGGCGAAGAGCTGCTCGAGGTTGGCGTCGATGGCGGTGACGCCGGGCAGCGGGATGGACTCGAGGTCGTAGCCGAACTCCATCGCCAGGGCCTTGGTGGCCTCGCTGACCGTGCGATGGTCGAAGCCGGCGAGCCACTTCGTGGCCAGGGATGGATCGACCTTCTTGCGGCCGGCCATGTTGGGATCGCCGATGGCCCGGGCGCCCTTGGGGCCGGTGCGCATGCGGTCGCCCTCGTAGGGATCCGCCATCGCCTCGACGTAGTCGACCCCGAGGGCCCGGGCGGCCGTCCGGAGCGCGGCCGGGGGGTCGGTCACCAGGTCCTCGTACCGGATCATCGCCCAGCGATCCTCCGGGACATGATCCTGGAGGAAGGACCGGATGCGGCGGTTGGCCGTCTCCCAGACCTGGCGCGGGCCGCCCGGGTAGCCCTGGAGCATGACCTCGGCCATGGGCATGTTCTGGAGGCTGCGGATCACGCTGGCCGGGTTCCGGACGATCCAGACGTAGCGGGCCGCGGGGAACCAGCCGTGGAGGCGCTCGAGGCTGCCGTCGGGCATGCCCAGGTGGGGGCACTTGTCGACGAGCATCCGGTCTCCGATCTCGTCCTGGAGGAGGGCGTAGACCTCGCGGACCGTCTTGTCCCGCCAGGAGGCCACCAGCGCCCGGGCCGAGGCCACGTCGATGTCCCGCAGCGCCATCATGGCCCGCCGCAGCCCGCCCTTCTCCCAGAAGCGCTTCTCGAGGCCGGCCTCGCGCTCGGCCATGGTCTCGTAGGGGCCCAGGACCATCTCGGGCGGCACGAACAGGCCCGGGTGGCCCTCGAGCATGACCCGGAGCAGCGTGGTGCCGCTGCGCGGCGCGCCGAGGACGAAGGCGATGGGCTTGGACACGGGGACCTCCAGGGGGCCGCCCTACGGTAGCGTATGGGGCCCGGCGCGCCGGGGATCACTCGCCGATGGACAGGATCTCGACGATGGGGCCGGAGGGGTTGGTGTCGGCCGTCAGATCCACCAGCCCCTCCAGCATCCACAACACCTCGTCCGGGTCGATGTCCGGATCGGCCGGGACCAGCCGTTGGCTCACCCGCCACCGGTGGGTTCCGTCGGGCTGCAGGGTGGTGTGCCACGCCTGCCGGGCCCGCCCGTCGAAGGCCACGGGGCCGAGCTCGTCCAGGAAGCCGGCCAGGCCGGTGGCGAAGGCCTCGGGGGGGAAGGGGTGCGCGCCATCCTGCTTCACCGTGGCCGCCGCCTCCTTCCAGTCCTCTTCGGCCAGCGCGCGAACGACGGCGTGCAGCTCGGCGCGGATACGGGCACGGAAGGCGCGGAGATCCTGGGAGATGTCGACGGGGACCGGCGGCGCCTCCTCGGTGGGGACGGCGGGCGTCTGCAGGTCCTCCCAGGCGGTGACCAGGCTGTCGTCGACCCGAGCGAGGAGCGCGCGGAAGTAGCCGAGCACGTCGAGGACCTCGTCGGTCTGGTGGTCGACGGGCACGCCGCGCTCGAGCGTCTTGTAGACCTGGGAGAGGTAGCGGAGGAGCACGCCCTCTGCGCGATCGACCTGCAGGCGCTTGACCCAGGCGCCGAAGCTGTCGCGGGTCTCGGCGAATTCGCGGGCGATGGCCTTGGGCCGCACGGGCTCGCCCTGGATCCAGGGGCGGGTGGTCCGCCAGATCTCGAAGCGGGTGTACAGCCACTCCCCGAGCGGCTTGGGCCAGGTGACCTCCTCGAGGATCTCCATGCGCTCCTCGTAGGGGATCCCGGCGGCCTTGAGCTCGGCGATCTTCTCGCCCTTGGCCCGGCGGACCTGGGCGCGGAGGAGCACGCGGGGGTGCTCGAGGATGGCCTCCACGCAGGAGACGACGTCGAGGGCGTAGGTCGGCGCCTCCTTGTCGAGCCGGCCCACCACATCGACGAGGAACAGGGACAGGGCGTGGTAGAGGTCGAAGTCCTCCTGGAGATCCTCGTAGACGTGGTAGCGCAGGCCCTCGTCGGTCTGGACGGGCTCGACGATCCCCGCGCGCACGAGCTGCTCGATGCGCTCCCGGGCCTCCTCCTGGAGCCGCGCCGTCTCCTTGCGGCCCACGTGGCTGGCCTCGATGAGGGCATCGAGCTCGTGCAGCGGGTCGGTGCCCAGATCCTCGGCGCGCTCGAGCCGGGCCAGGACGGTCGCGTGGTCGAGGGTGAACACCGGGTCCAGGGCCTCGGGCTGGCCGTCGATCAGGCGCTCGTAGATGGATTCGTCCCAGTGCTTGTAGCCCTTGGTCGGCGGCTGGGCCTTGACCTTGGGCTTCTTCTTCTTGCCGGCATCCACGAGGGACTGGACGCGGGCATTCTCGATGATCCAGGCGGGTGCCTGGGCCACCACCAGCCCCTCGTCGTCGTAGCCCTTGCGACCAGCCCGACCGGCGATCTGCTGGAAGTCGCGCACCGTGAGGATGTCCACGTCCTGGCCGTCGAACTTGCAGAGCTGGGTGAACAGGACGGTCCGGATGGGCACGTTGATGCCGACGCCCAGCGTATCGGTCCCGCAGATGATCTTGAACAAGCCCTGCTGGGCCAGCTTCTCGACCAACATCCGGTACTTGGGGAGGAGCCCGGCGTGGTGCAGCCCGACGCCGTGACGCACCATGCGCTTGATGTGCCGGCCGAAGGGACTGTCGAAGCGGAAGCCGCCGATGGCCTTCTTGAGGGCGTCCTTCTCGTCGTCGGTCGAGAAGTTGGTCGACAGCAGCGCCTGGGCGAGCTCGGTGGCCTGTCGCTGGGAGAAGTGGACGGCGTAGATGGGCGCCTTCCCCCGGTCCATCAGCCGGGCGATGGTGTCCAGGAGCGGCTTCTCGCTGTACTCGAAGGTGAGCGGGACCGGCCGCTCGGCACCGCGGACGACGGCGACCTCGCGGTCGGTGAGCTCGAGGAGGGACTGCTCCACGTCGCGGGTGGGGCCGAGGGTGGCGGACATGAGCAGGAAGCGCGTCCGGGACAGGGTGATGAGTGGCACATGCCAGGCCATGCCCCGGTCCCGGTCGCCGTAGTAGTGGAACTCGTCCATGACGACGCCATCCACGGGGGTGTCGGCCCCGTCACGCAGGGCCATCCGGGAGAGGATCTCGGCGGTGCAGCACAGGATGGGCGCATCGCGGTTGACCGTGCCGTCGCCGGTCATCATGCCCACCCGCGCCGCGCCGAAGATGCGGCAGAGGTCGAAGAACTTCTCGGCGACGAGGGCCTTGATGGGCGCGGTGTAGACGCTCCGCTCGCCCCGGGCGAGGTGGAGCGCGTGCAGGGCCACGGCCACGAGGGACTTGCCCGAGCCGGTGGGGGTGGCGAGGATGACGTGACGGCCCGAGGCCAGCTCGAGCATGGCCTCCTCCTGGGCGTCGTAGGGGGTGATCCCCCGCTCGCCGATCCAGGCGAGGATGGCGTCGAGGGCCTCGTCGGTGGGAAGGCCCGTCTCGGGGATGCGGTCGCCGAGGGGGGTCATGGCTGGCTCCCGGTCGGACCCTCGCGGGCGAGCCAGGCATCGATGGCCTGGTCGGCGTCGGGGGTGATGCCGGCGTGGCCGTCGGCCATCCACACCGGGTCGAGGGGTCCGAAGCGCTCCACCGAGCGGGCGGCCATGGCCGTGTCGGTGTTCAGGAAGGCCGGGGGCAACATCACCCCGTCCTCGGCGGCGAAGAGGGCGTCGCCGGCG
>CAZPJM010000227.1:0-8173 GCA_964586865.1 uncultured Enterobacteriaceae bacterium | reverse complement strand
GTGCTCTTCCGATCTCACACCGCGGCGGGTCCCCTCTTCGGACCTGGCGTCCACACCGCGGTGGGGGCGCGGGGAAGGGGGGACCCGCCGCGGTGTGGACGCCAGGTCCGAAGAGGGGCCGTTCTAGGGCATCGCGGGGGCGCGGTCAACCGCTCGCACGGGCAAACGCGAGGATGGAGGCACGCAACGCCCGTCGGCTTCCGACCGGCCGGTCGGAATGCCGACCCGGTACGGCGGGGGTGGGCCTGGGTCGCGGTGGGCTCCGGCGAGGTCTGCATCCAACACAGTGGGCATGCAAACGATCCGACGGGTCGGAATACCCGCTGCCCCCCGCGCGCCGGTCGCCCCAGCGGGGAGGCCGCGGGGCGCGGACGGGTGGGCGAGGCGGCTCACGAGGGCTCCTTCGAGGGGGGGCCGGCGGGGGAGGGGTCGTGGCCGGCCACCGCCTGCCCGCGGAAGGGCCGGCCCCCGCAGGGATGGCCGGCGGGCAAGGTCACCACCCACACCGTGTCCCGCAGGCGAAGGGCCTCGCCCCCCAGGACCGCCGCCCGGTCCACCCACCTGCGGAACAGGGCCTCGCGCGCGGCCAGGGCCCCGCCCTCGGACGGGTAGGGGCCATGGGCCTGGCGGGTCCGACCCTCGATCACGAACCACCAGCGCCCGTAGGCCCGGTAGGGCACGGGGGCGTCGAACTCCCAGGACGGCATGCCGGCCTCTCCTCATGAACGCATGTTCAGCATGTAGGGCCTACGGGCCCTCGGATCCAGCGCGGAGGACCCGAGGCGGTCGGTTTCTGTCCGATGTCGTGCTGATCGATGTCATCGGCGAGGTCCCAGGTGGGGAACCCGTGGAGCGTAGGCTCGCCCACCGCCAGGAGAGGGCGGGGCACCGATAGGAACCCGGTGTTGGAGGTCCCGTGCGCATCCTGCTCGTCATCCTGGCCCTGGGCCTCGGCGCCCCCGCCGTCGCCGCCCCCGGCACCGTCACGCCCCGGGAGCGGGCTGTCCGAGGGCTCATCGACGAGCAGATCGCCGCGTTCCGGGCGCGGGACGCCCAGGCCGCCTGGCGCCTCGTCGACCCGGATCTGCAGCAGAAGTTCGGCACCGCGGACCGCTTCCTCCACGTGGTGGAGGCCGGCTACGCCCCCGTCTTCTCGCCGCGCTCCTACCGGTACGGCGAGCTCATCCGCATCGACGAGGCCACCCACGGTCAATGGCTCGATGTGGTCGGGGACGACGGTACCCGGGTCAAGGCCCTCTACCTGATGGAGCAGCAGGCCGACGGGAGCTGGCGCACCAGCGGCTGCCTGCTGTTCGAGCCCGGCGAGGCCCCCCCGGTGGGCTGAGCCGGTCTCGGGAGGCCCCGGCCGGTCCCGGTGCGCTACGCTGGGGACCGCCTTGGAGCGCCCCATGTCCGACTCTCCCCGTGTCGCCCTCGTCGTGGGGGTCGGTCCCGGCCTCGGCGAGGCCGTCGCCCGTCGCCTGGCCTCCGATGGCTTCACCGTGGCCGTCGCCTCGCGGAACGGCGATCGCCTCGAGGATCTGGCCCATGAGCTGGGCGGGCTGGCCGTGTCCATCGACGTGCGGGATCCGGACAGCCTGCACGCCGGCCTGGACCGGGTGCACGCCGAGCTGGGGCCCGTGCACACCGTGTGCTGGAACGTGGGCAGCGGGGTGTTCGGCGATCTGGACAAGGTCGACGTGGACGCCCTGGACCTGGCCTTCGAGACCAACGCCCGCGGGCTCTTCCTGCTGGCGCGGCGCCTGGCCGGTCCCATGGCCGAGCGTGGAGGCGGAAACCTCATCATCACGGGCGCCACCGCCTCGCTGCGCGGCAAGCCCTTCACCACCGCCTTCGCCGCCGGCAAGGCCGCCCAGCGCTCCCTCGCCCAGTCCCTGGCCCGCCAGCTCTGGCCGAAGGGGATCCACGTGGCCCTGCTCATCGTGGACGGCATGGTGGATCTGCCCCGCACCCGCCGTTCCATGCCCGACCGCCCCGACGAGGACTTCGTGAGCCCCGCCGGCTACGCCGAGGCCGTCTCCTTCCTGGTCCACCAGCGCCGGGCCGCCTGGACCTTCGAGCTCGACATCCGGCCCCACGTGGAGGGCTGGTAGCCCCCGGGGCTCGCCGGGCTCCCTACCATCGGGCCCCCCGAGGCGATAAGCCCTCGGCCGCGCCCCTCCGCGCCCCCATAGTTCAACGGATAGAACAGGGGATTCCTAATCCTCAGATGCAGGTTCGATTCCTGCTGGGGGTGCCAGGGGCGCCGCCTCGGGGTCCGGCACGGCTCCGAATACCAGGCGCACCCCGCGCGTCTCCAGGCTACACGCCCCCCGGAGGTCTTCGTGCGCGCCGCCCTTCTCTTCGCTCTCGCCCTGTCGACGACCGCCTGCGTCTCGGTCCGCGACATCGATGAGATGCAGCTCGACGCCACCGGCGCGCGCATCCTGTCCGCGCGCATCGACCGGGGCGACATGGAGCTCTACACCCTGCCGCAGGCCGGCATGATCGACATCATCGCCACCCGCTGGGGCCGGGGCAGCCGGCAGGTGCGCGCCCAGGAGCGCTCCGAGCGGGTGGTCTGGGATGCCCGGGTCGAGGGCGACACGGTCCTCCTCGATGCGCGCTCCCCCGTCGAGCGCTCCGGCGTCGACTTCGACGTGGGCCTGCCGGCCCGGATGGACCTGGACGTGATCCTCGACCGCGGCACCCTCGTGGGGGGGAACGTGGAGGGCGTCCACGTCATCACCGCCGACCGGGTCCGCGGGACCCTGGTGGGCGACGTGGACATCGACGTGACCCAGGACATCGACCTGGGACTGATCCCCTACACCGAGACCGACGCCTTCATCCGCTCCGACGGGCGCGTGCGGCTCGCCCTGCCCTTCGGCCTCGAGTACGACCTGACCGTGCGGGGCGACCCCGCCGACGAGATGGTCATCACCGAGCTCGGCTGGGATGATGCCCGCTTCGGCGAGGGCTTCTTCAGCGGGCTTCGCGGCCGCGGCCTGGTGGAGATCGACATCACCACCAACGGCCCGGTCGAGATCCTCGAGCTCCGCTAGTGATGCTCGAGGTCGGCCGGACCCTGGACCGGTACGTCGTGGAGGCCGAGCTCGGCCGCGGCGGCATGGCGGTGGTCTACCGGGTGCGTCACAGCCGCCTCGGCAGCCTGCACGCGCTCAAGATCCTCTCCATGACCAGCCAGAGCCTGCGCAAGCGCCTGCTGCAGGAAGGGCAGGTCCAGGCCACCCTGCGGCACCCCAATGTGGTGAGCGTGACCGATGTCCTCGACATCGACGGCCACCCGGCCCTGGTGATGGAGTTCGTGGAGGGTCCCAGCCTCGAGGACTGGCTCGAGGCCCACCGCCCCACCCTGGACGAGTCCCTGGCCCTGTTCCGCGGGGTGGTGGCGGCGGTCGAGGCCGCCCACGCCGCCGATCTCGTCCATCGCGACCTGAAGCCCGCCAACGTGCTCCTCTGCCCCATGAGCGGCTCCTTCCTCCCCAAGGTGGCCGACTTCGGTCTGGCCAAGGCCCTCGCCGAGGAGAACGCCGGACACGGCGCCACCCGCTCGGGCATCGCCATGGGCACCCCCAAGTACATGGCCCCCGAGCAGATCCGCGACGCCGGCAAGGTGGACAAGCGCGCGGATCTCTTCTCCCTCGGGTGCATGCTCTACGAGCTGGTCACCGGGGAGCCGCCCTTCGACGGCCCCGACATCCTCTCGGTGTTCAACCGGGTCTCGTCGGGGGCCTACGTGCCCCCGCTCCGGCGCCTCCCCCAGCTCCCCGAGGCGGTGGATCGGGCGATCCGGGGCTGCATCGTCGTGGATCCCGACCGCCGGATCCCCGACTGCGCCACGCTGCGCCGCGTCCTCGACGGCGAGCCCTGGGCCGCGCCCGAGGTCCCGTCGCTGGCCGCCGGGGGCGCCGGTGGCAGCATGGACTCGAGCGAGACCTGGGTCACCCCGGTCACCGATGAGATCGGACCCCTCCCGCCCCGCTCGGAGCCGTCGGAGCCGTCGGAGCCGTCGGTGCGGGGGGGCGGGGGCACCCTGGCGCCCCTCTCCCAGCCGGGCGCCCACACCACCGAGCACGCCCCCGACCTGCCCGGAACGAGCGACGCGCCGCGCCAGGACGAGCCGGGCCGCTCGGCCCGGGGGGCCGCCTCCACCTCCCGCTCCGGGGTGTCCCTGCCCCCGGGCACCACCCGTCGCCTGGGCTGGACCCTCACCGGGGCCCTCCTGGCCGGGGCCGTGGGCCTCGGCACCCTGGTGGTGCTGGTGGGCGGTGGTGTGGGCGGCTGGTACGGCCTGCAGGCCTGGCACCGGGCCCGCGTGGCCGGAGCCCTCGAGCGCCTCACCGGGGGCGAGGCCCACGCCGGTGCCATCGAGGTCGGCGCCGCCGGGGTCACCCTCCGGGAGGTCTCGGTGGACGGGCCCGATGGGCACGCCGTCATCCAGGTGGATCGGGTGGAGCTCCAGGCCGACGGGTGGGCCTGGCTGCTCGGGGCCGGGCGGCTGGAGCAGGTGGCCATCCACGGGCTCGACGTGGACCTGCGCAAGCGGGACGGCGCCTGGGTGGTGCCCCCCCGGACCCTCGCCCTGCTCACCGAGGGGCGGGCCGGGGAGCCGCGCCCCGGCGCCGAGGATGGCGTACACGTGGTGCTGGGCCCCTCCACCCTCACCGCGCGCGACGCCGACGGCACCCTTCGGGCCCGGCTGGACGGGCTCACCCTCACCGACCTGGCTCATCGGACCGAGGGCTGGGTCGCCACCGGGTGGACCGCCACCGGGATCGCGGTCGACGTGAACGTGCCCATCCTGGACCTGGCCCGGGTCGAGGTGAGCGAGGGCTCGGCCCGGCTCGAGGGCCTGGAGCTGTGGCTGCGCACCCGCCCCGACGGCTGGATCGACTGGCCTCCGGTCGTGGAGGACGGGGTCCCCACCTGGCTCGGCGGGACCGCCGCCGAGGGGCGCTCCTGGCTCGAGGACGCCGCCACCACCTCCCCCGCCCCCCTCGAGGCCCTCGTGGTCGAGTCGGGCGCGGTCCGCCTGCTCGACCGCGCCCACGCCATCGAGGACGACGAGGTGGAGTGGACCGTGCGCTTCGAGCAGGGCCGGGCCGATCGCGAGGCGCCCGGGCAGTGGCGCCTCACCGGCCTGGGCGACCTGAACGGGGCCCGGGTCATCATGGACGGTGGCCTGGACCGGGAGGGGACCCTCCGTGCCCGTCTCGACATCACCGACCTGCCGCTGGTTCGGCTGGCGCCCTACCTGGGCCCGCCCCTCGCCGAGGCGGGCGTGGTCCTGGCCGGCGGGACGGCCCACGCCGCGGTCGTCGTCGAGGAGGAGGGGGTGGATCTGGGCTTCACCGCCGGGCTCGAGCTGGACGGCCCACTGGTGGAGGCGGGCAGCGAGAACCCGGACCGGGCCGCCCGCCGCCTCGTCGAGACCTGGACCGGCGAGGCCGACACCCGCGCCCGGACGGAGGCGCTCGGGCGGCTCGACGACCCGGCCTTCACGCCCCTGGACGACTTCCGGGACGCCGCCATCGAGGCCCTCCTGGCGCCGGCCCGCAGCGCGCGTACCGCTCGACGGCTCCAGCGACAGGGTGAGTCGCCCGTGGCCGTCGAGCGCGCCCCCGCGCCGCAGAGCCCGGTACCGGATTCGGATTCAGCCGAGGGCTCGGAGGGGTCGCGCACGCCGTTCGAGGAGCGGTGGCGACGCCGTCAGGAACAGGCTCGAGAGGCCATCGAGGACATCCGCCGGCGCCTCCCCGGAGGCCCCCGGTCCTCCCCCGGCGGTGGCAACCGCTGATACCTTCCCGGCCTCCCGCCCCGAGGACCGCCCCGTGCCCAGCACCGCCCGCTACCGCTTCGAGTTCCAGCTCTTCGAGTGGGCCGAGGCCCTCTCCAGCGACCTGTGCGGGGACACCCGGTGCTTCTTCGTCGGGCTGCGGCCCGAGGGCAGCGTCCGGCGCATCTACTTCGCCCGGCCAGGGGCACCATTCTCGAGCGAGCGCAAGCGGGTCCTCGCCGATGGCCACGTGCACTGGTTCCTCTACCACCCCACCGGCGATCCGGGGCCTGGCTACGTGGAGTGGTACGACCTGGAGCGCGACGTGGTGGAGCGGTGGCTGAAGCGCGCCCTCGAGCCCGGCGACTTCGAGGATGTCCGCGGCAACGGCACGCTTCACGCGTGGCCCTCCTCCTGGCGCGTCATCCTGTAGGCGTCGTCTCCCCTCGACGGGTTATGGCTGCCGCCCGCACGGAGGACGTGGTGTCGACCGACCGACCGCGCACCCTGACCACCCTCGACGGGCTCGACGAACTCACGCCCGCCGACCGGGTGGCTCGTCTGGCGGACCTGGGACGGGCCCTGATGGGCCAGGCCGTCCCACCCCCCGAGGAGGGGCGCGATCCCCTGGTCAAGTCCCTGGTGGATCTGGTGCAGCAGGACGTGGGCTCGGCCCAGGAGCGCCTGGCGCTCGGGGCGGCCCTCGGCGTGCTGGGCGATCCCCGGCTGCGCCTCCCCACCGAGGACGGCTATTGGGCCACCGTCCGCACCGAGGACGGCGACCTCCGGATGGGTCGCTTCATGGTGACCAACCACGAGTACCATCGCTTCGTCGAGGCCGGCGGCTACGAGGACGACGCCCTGTGGGACGACGAGGGCCGGGCCTGGCGCGACCAGGTCGAGCGGGACTGGCGCCAGCTCTCCACCACCGAGGAGGCCCGCCCCTTCGTGGTCCCCAACCAGCCGGTGGTGGGCGTGACCTGGTTCGAGGCCACCGCCTACGCCCGCTGGGTGGGCGCCCGGCTGCCCCAGTTCGAGGAGCGGCTGTGGGCCACCCGCGGGCCCGAGAAGCGGCCCTACCCCTGGGGCTCCCCCTTCGGCGAGGGCAACGCCAACACCCAGGAGGAGGTCCTGGGCCAGCCCTGCGCGGTGGGCCTGTACCAGCGGGATCGGACCCCGGAGGGCATCTACGATCTGGCCGGCAACGTGGCCGAGTGGTGTTCCGACGGCGTCGGCGACGAGCGCTGGGTCCACCCGGGCGCCTGGGATCAGCCCTCCATGGCGGCGTGGGCCAAGGCCCGGGTCCTGGAGCGCCCGGGGAGCTGGAGTCCGGCCCTCGGGTTCCGGCTGTCGCGTTAGCTCCTCCACGGCGCCCGTCCCTCCTCGGTCGGCGGGCCTCGACGTGGGCCGACGCCCCCGCGGACCCGCTGCCATCGGCGGAGCGCGCCCGGGGGCTCCTCAGCCGATCCAGCGGTAGCGGGTGCTCCGCTTCTTGCCGTGTCGCTCCACCCGCCCATCGTCGATGAGTCCGTGGAGCAGCCGACGCACCTGCTCCGCGTCGAGCCCGGTGGCCTCCTGGGCGATGGCGCTGTCGATCTCGCCCAGCTCCTCGAGCCGATGGCACAGGGCGCGGACCGCCTGGGCCCGGGGCAGGTTCTCCCGGTCCGGCAGCTCGTCCTCGTCGATGAACTGGATGTGGACGTGACGAAGGCCGGGGCCGCGGCCGCGGGCCACCACCTTGCCGGACCGCTCGAGGGCCGCGCGCAGGCTGGGCCAGGCCGAGGGCTGGAGGTGCATGGCGGCCAGGATGTCCCGCCGGCTGGCGCCGCGGGGGCTGTTCTCCAGGAAGCGGATGGTCCGGGTGACCAGGGGCTGCAGGTCCAGGGACGGCACCTCGTCGGCGCGCGCCGTCGACCCGAACGCCTGGAAGCGTCGTCTGGGGGGCACGGTTCCTCCTCGTGGGCTGGGGGGGCACCCACGGACCCCGGGGGGCGCGGTGCCCCCGGGGGATCGGATTCAGGGCCGCCGGCTTGAGTGGGGTGGCGATGAGCCAGCGGGGAGAGCCCCGGATCCGGGGACCGAACGGGAACGGTCACAAGAGCGATGCAGCCGACGTACACGGTGCCGGGGCCGGCGCCGCGCTAGGCTCTCTCGACGTCCGGAGGCCGCATGGCCAAGAAGCGAAGCCCCCAGGGGCCGGAGCACCGCTCTCCCCACCGCGAGACGGGATCCGCGGGCCCGGAGACCGGCCCGGCCCGGGACCCGAGCCTGGTGGACCAGGCGCACCTGGGCAACGAGGCCCTGCGCGCCCGGATGGAGGGCGGCGCCCCCGAGGTGAGGGCCCGGCCCGAGCCCGAGCCGGCCGCCCGCCTG
>CAZPJM010000226.1:0-8182 GCA_964586865.1 uncultured Enterobacteriaceae bacterium | reverse complement strand
CCCGGCGGAGGAACCCGGCGGTGCAGGGAACGGCGCATCACCGCCCGGAGACCCGCTCGCGTCCGCGCTCATCGACCCGCGCATCGCCTGGTCGGTCCCTCCACCCGACCTGCCGTCGGGCGGCGGGCGCACGCCTTCGGTGCCCAGGCCCTCGAGGACCGTCTCGGCGTCCACCTGGGCGCTGGCCTCGGCGTCGGCCTCGGCCTGGGCGTCCTTGTAGCTGTCGAAGGCGAAGCCGTCGTCCACGCCCGGGCCGGTGCCCTCGGCGCTGGCCGTCGGGCGGGCGTCGCGCTCGGGGGCCAGCAGGTCCCCGGAACCCTCGGTGACGACACATCCGGCCCCGAGGATCGCCGCCCACAGCCACATGCTCCGCCGCATCGCGCCTCCTGACCGGCGCCCGTAACCTGCGCGGCTCGCGCCGACCCGGGGGAAGCCGGGCTCCGGGCGGACCCCCGGGGATCAGCCGGCGCCGGACTCGGGGGGCTCCACCAGCAGCCACCCCCGCTCGGCCGGCCCCCATCGTCCGTCGGCCGGGCCGGGCCGGCGGCTGGGACGGAGGCGGCCATCCCAGATGGCGGCGAGCACCGCCTCGTCCTCCGCGGCCTCCCGCGCGGCGATGGCGTCCCGGCGACGGCGCTGGCGGCGGCGCACCACGAACATGGCCACGATGCCGAGCACGGCGGTGACCGCCCAGATCCCATCGGTGAGGTGGATGCTCGACAGGGCCAGCCCCTCCCAGCCCTGGAAGCGGGCGCGCCAGGCCCGATCGACCTCGTAGAGCGGCGCGCCGGTGGCTGCCTCGACGGCGTCGGTCAGCGAGGCGCCCCGGGCCAGTCCACCGATGAGCGCCGGCACCGCCTCGGGCCCGTGCTCGCGCTCGAGCCAGACGAAGAAGTCGGCGGACTGGGCATAGGCCAGGCTGGCGGCGTGGGGGTTGGCGGGGAAGCCGCGCTCGAGCCGGTGGAGCGGCAGCGGCCCCGTGGCCGCGACGGTGGCCAGGCGCTGCACCGTCGAGAAGTCGTGCTGCTCGGCGTAGTGCTGGGCCAGGCCCTCCTGGACCCACGTGGGCGGTCGCGCCGGGGCGAAGGCCCGGCCGAGGAGGATGTGCACCACCTCGTGGTCGAGCACGGTCGTGAGCGGCTCCTGGTCGCCCTGCCGGGCCAGGGGGGCCCGCAGGTAGATGGCGCCCAGGCCCGGGTAGGCGGTGGCGTCGGCCCAGGTGGGCGGCGCGCCGGGCTGGACCTGGCGGAACTGCCCGTCGGTGGAGGCCAGGAAGACGTGGATCCGGCCGCCCATGGGCACGCCCATCCGGGCGGCGAGCTCGGGGACACGCGCATCGGCGTGGGCGACCAGCACCTCGACGAGGCCCTGGTGTCGCGGCGGGGCGTGCACGTCGACGAAGACCCCCCGCTGCCGCATCCAGCCCTCGGGGATGCGGAGCTTCGAGGCCTCGGGCACCTCGATGGGCACGGGTGAGGCGCTGGCCACGGGCCCGTCGGCGTGGGCGGGCGACCCGAGCGCGAGCCCCACCGCCAGGAGGATGGCGGTCATGAGGGTCAGCAGCGGGCGAAGCAGGGCAGGCATGGTCACTCCACACCCCTAGCCTGCCCCCCAGGCCGCGTGCGACAACCACGACACATCGGGCCAGACTGTTCCATCGGCGGGATGGTCCCAGGCCCCCCGGCCAAGCCCGCCGCACCCACCGCGGCCGCCCCCGAGGACGCATCAGGGGATGCGGGCTAGAAGGTGTTGCCGGTCTCGATGTAGATGCCGGGACTGTAGTCCTCGACCGGGCTGAAGCCGATGTCCGCCTGCACCACGAAGTTCTGGTCCATGGTGATCCGCAGACCGCCGCCGAAGCCGGTGTAGGGGCGGGTCCGGAAGAAGTCGGCCCACTCGAGGCTGGTCATGCCCACGTCGAGGAAGCCCACCGTGCCGAACTCGAAGGGGATGTTGGCGATCTTCACCTTGGCGAAGCGGAAGCGCGCCTCGACCTGCTCGGCCAGGTCCACCCGCCCGCGGAAGCGCCGGGCCCGGATCCCGCGGGCCGAGGACACGCCGCCCCCCAGCGTGAGCAGGTCCGACCCGCCAGCCCAGGCCAGGTCCTGGACGCTGGTATTGCCGATGATCCCGTCGAAGACGATCCGGTTGGCGATGACGAAGTGACCGTCGTCGGGGAGCAGCGGGGTGTAGGTCCGCAGGATGAGGTTCATCCCGAAGTACTCCCAGTCGGGCTTGCTGCCCCAGTAGCGGGAGGAGCCGCGGATGGAGGCCTCGATCCAGTAGCCGTCGTAGGGCGCGGCCTCGTTGCGACGGTTGTCCACCATCACGCCCGCCTGGAGCACGCTCACCAGGCCCTGCTCGCCGTCGGGGTAGTCCTGCTGGTACAGGGTGTCTTCCCACGGGCCCTTCTCGCCGAGGTCGCCGGGCGTGGTGTAGTTGCCGCGCCAGCCGCCGAAGAGCTCCACCCGGTGGGGCTTGTCCCGCAGCATCCACCGGGCGGTGGTGATGGCGTAGGGCATGATGTAGCGGAGCTTGTAGTAGCGGCGGCGAAAGCTGTCGGCCTCGTCCCCGGAGAGACCCAGCTCGTCGATCCGGCGGTCGATCTCGGCCACGTCGCACGAGACGTCCCGCCCCAGTCCACAGTAGTGCTCGGCCCGGCTGGCCTCGAACTTCACCCGCCCGGACAGGCGGAGGCGCCCCCCGGCCAGCTCCAGCACGTCGAAGATGACCCGGTGGTGGTGGACATTGCGGGTGGTGGCGAAGATCTGGGTGTCGATGGCCCACTTGTAGGGGTCGACGTCGCCGTTGTACCGGTAGAAGGCACCGATGACGCCGAACCCGAAGCCCTCGTCGCTGTTGTAGTTGACGGCGGGCACCCCTCCAAAGCCGATCCCGGTCCGCTGCCAGGCCTCGAGCTCCTCGCCGTCGACGGCCTCGGCCGCATCGGCCGGATCGGTGCCCCCCGGCTCCTCCGAGGAGGGCTCGGTGGCGAAGGCGGCCGTCCCGGTCAGGGCCAGCCACAAGGACAGGGCAGGTCGCATGCCGCCTCCAGCGAGGGCGCTTTCTAGCACGGGCGCCCCCGACCGGCGCCCCTTCCCTTGCCGGTGGGGCCCGTCGCGTCTACCGATCCAGGCAGACCCGCCGTGGAGGGACCGATGCGCTTCCAGCTCGACCTCGAGGAACGGCACGCCGACCGGGTGTTCATCACCGTCCGCCTGGATCCCCAGGCCTCCGGCGTGCACGTCGAGGGCGTGGCCATCGAGCTCCAGGCCCGCTCCGGCGAGGCCCTGTCGGCGCGGCTCATGCTCCCCATCTCGGGTCCCTTGCCCGCCACCCTCACCCTGCGCACCGAGATCCGGGCCTGGGCCGATCTGCCCCGCGGGGGGCGGGTCCATGGGGTGGTGTGGTGGAACGGCGGGCAGCTCGAGACCACCTGCCCCACCGACCCGGGGACCTGCCTCGAGTCCTTCGTCCGTGGGGGCGGCGTCCCCCTCGACGCCCTGGACCTGGACGACCTGCCCCGCCCCCTGACCCGCGGCGAGCACCGCGCCCTGGTGCACACCTTCCCGTGGCTGGACGGCTTCCGCCTGGCCGAGGGACCGGAAGCACACATCCTGGAGGAGGCCGACGCCGACCCGGCGGCGGACGTGGCGGATCGCTACGACCTCTCCGAGGAGGACCGGGAGCTGCTGCGCGAGCTCCTGGCCGAGGATGACGACCTGGAC
The DNA here is from genome assembly GCA_964586865.1 of uncultured Enterobacteriaceae bacterium. Lineage (GTDB taxonomy): Bacteria > Myxococcota_A > UBA796 > UBA796 > REDI01. Next base: position 4,454 of record CAZPJM010000226.1, on the reverse strand, counting down.
GACGACGTCGACCACGATCTCGACGACCCGCACGACGGGCCGCCCCCCTGGGACCGGGTCGACGGGGCGGGCCCGGAGCCCACCCAGGGCGCGTCGGTCAACGGCCGGATGGACCCGGGCCGCGTGTCGCGGGCGGGGTGAGTCCGGGGGCGCCCAGCCACGCCAGCACGGCATCCACCAGCTCCCCGACCGGGCGGGTGCCGTCGAGCACCACCGCGGCCTGCTCCCGGCTCGGGGCGACGTGGCGCTCGTGCATCGGCCGGACCGTGGCCAGATACTGCTCGATCACCCCGAGGGGCTGACGCCCCCGCTCGGCCACATCGCGGCGCAGCCGCCGGGCGAGGCGCAGATCGGCCGGCGTGTCCACGAAGACCGTCAGATCCATCCGCGCCCGCAGCCGTTCGTCGGCCAGGACGAGGATCCCTTCCACGACGACCACATCGCGGGGCTCCAGGCGCTCTCGCCCCACGGCCCTGGCGTGCCGGGAGAAGTCGTAGCGCGGCACCTCCACCGCCTGGCCCTGTCGCAGGCCGTCCAGGTGGGCCACGAGCAGTCCGGTCTCGAGGGCATCCGGATGATCGTAGTTCCAGGCCGCCGGATCGACGCCTTCCGGCGGGTCTCGGTAGTAGCGGTCGTGGAGGAGGAGGGCCGCCCGGTCCCCCAGGCGCGCCACCAGGGCGCGGGAGAGGGTGGACTTGCCCGAGGCGGTCCCACCGCCGATGCCGATGACGCGCACGATCAGCCCGCGGTGCCCTTGAGCTGGTCGATGAGCCGCTCCAGGTCTTCCGCGTCGGCGTAGTCCAGGACGATCCGCCCGCTGCCGTCGCGCCGCCCCTGGATGCTGACGGAGGTGCGAAGTGCGTCGGTGAGCAGGCGCGTGGCGTAGTCGAAGGTGGTGTCGGGCGGCGCGGGCGGGCGCTCGGGCCGGAGCCGCCGGGCCACCTCGCGCTCGGTCCGCCGGACCGACCAGCCCTGGGCTTCGACCTGACGGGCGAGCCGGTGCAGCTCGGCCGGGCGGTCTTTCAGGGGCAGCAGGGCCCGCCCGTGGCCCGCCGAGAGGGTGCCGTCCTGGACCCGGGCCAGCACCGCATCGGGCAGCCCGAGCAGCCGCACGGCGTTGGCGATGGTGCTCCGATCGCGCCCCACCGCCCGGGCGACCTGGACCTGGGTGCGGCCGAAGACCCGGATGAGCCGGTCGTAGCCGCGCGCGGCCTCCACCGGGTCCAGATCCTCGCGCTGGAGATTCTCGATGAGCGCCAGCTCCAGCCAGGCATCGGGGCTGTCCGCGTCGACCACCACGCACGGCACCTCGTGCAGCCCCGCGAGGCCGGCGGCCCGCAGGCGACGCTCGCCGGCCAGCAGCACGTAGGCGCCCTCGTGGCGGTGGACCACCAGCGGGCTCAGGACCCCGTGCTCACGGATGCTGTCGGCCAGCGCCTCGAGGGCCGAGGCGTCGAAGCGGGTGCGGGGCTGCTCGGGGTTGGGGCGGATCTCGTCCAGGGGGACCTGGCGCAGCCCCTGCCCGATGGGTCCGGTGGCCTCGGCGTCGAAGGCGGTGTCCGGGATGAGCGAGGCCAGGCCGCGGCCCAGGCCCTTCTTGCGCGCAGCGGTCGGGGCCATCAGTACGCCTCCCGGCGGGTGGGTGCGGGGGTCGCGGCGGCGAGGCCGTGCCGCGCCAGCAGCTCGTGGGCCAGGGCGGTGTAGGCCCGCGCCCCGCTCGAGGTGGGGGCATGGTCGAGCACCGGCTGGCCGTAGCTCGGCGCCTCGCCCAGGCGGACGTTGCGCGGCACCACCGTCCGGAAGACCTCGGCCCCGAAGAGCTCGCGGGCCTGGCCGTCCACCTCGCGGCACAGGTTGGTCCGCTGGTCGTACATGGTGACCACGATGCCCTCGCGCCGGAGGTCGGGGTTGAGGCCCCGGCGCACCGCCGTGATGGTGCGCAGGAGCTGGGACAGGCCCTCCATGGCGTAGTACTCGGCCTGCAGCGGCACCAGCACCCGGTCCGCCGCGGTCAGGGCGTTGACCGTGAGCAGCCCCAGACTCGGTGGGCAGTCGATGAGCACCCAGTCGTAGGAGGCCCGGATCCCGGCGAGACCCCGGCGGAGACGTCGCTCCCGACCGCGCTGATCGACCAGCTCCACCTCGGCCCCGACGAGGCCGGCGGTGGCGGGCAGCAGGTCCAGGCCCGGTCGCCCGGTGGGCACGACGCAGTCCTCGGCCTCGGCGAAGCCGAGCAGCACCTCGTACACCCCCCGTGGCAGGGAGTTGCGGTCGTGGCCCACCCCGGAGGTGGCGTTGCCCTGGGGGTCCAGGTCCACGAGGAGCACCCGCTGGCCGGCGCTGGCCAGGGAGGCGGACAGGTTGATGGCGGTCGTCGTCTTGCCGACGCCACCCTTCTGATTCGAGAGGGCGAGGATGCGGGCCATGGCGGGCTCGGGAGGGAGGAGGGCGCCGTGGGGGCGGGCGCCGCGGGGGAGCGGGAGGGGGCGGGGGTGCGCAGGGCGCGGAGGGGAGTCGATTGTACCCGCCCGACCCCCGGGAAGCCACCCGGCCGCCCGAGGGCCCGGCCCGGGCGTCAGGGGGTCCACCGCCAGGTCTCGCTCCGCCGGCGCAGGGGGCCGACGGCGTAGGGATGCACCCGCTCGACGGTGAAGTCGGCGGGCGCGTCGAGGGACGCATCGGCCTGCAGGAAGAGGACCACCCGCCCCCCGGGCACCAGCAGCCGGCGGGCGTGGGCCACCACCGCCTCGGGCGGGGCGAAGGCCCGAGCCACGATGCCGTCGTAGGCAGCCGACGGGAGCGTCTCGACCCGCTGACACCGGACGCCCACGTCGGTCCGGCCGGCCTCGGCCAGCACGTGCTCCAGAAACCAGCACCGCTTCCGCCGGCTGTCCACCAGCTCCACCGCCAGGTCCGGGAAACGATCGGCCAGCACCAGCCCCGGCAGCCCGGCCCCCGAGCCCAGATCCACCCAGCGGCCCGAGGGCACGAGACCCTCCAGGGCCTCGCGGCAGTCGGCGAGCTGGTCCTCGATGGGCCCGGGCCCCACCAGGTTCATGCTGTGGCGGAACCGCTCCAGGGCGGCCCGATGCACCGCGGCGAGCGTCACGCGGCGCCCCGGCGTCCCGCCCACGCCACCAGCACGTCCACGGCAGCGGGGGTGATCCCCGGCAGCCGGCTGGCCTGTCCGACGGTGGCCGGCCGCGCCGCCGCCAGCCGCTCCCGCACCTCGATGGAGAGGGCCTCCACCCCGTGCCAGTCGGTGTCCCGGGGCAGCCGGATCCGGTCCAGCCGCCCCACCCGGGCCGCCCGCCGTCGCGCCCGGTCGATGTAGCCGGCGTACTTGATGTCGATCTCCAACTGCTCGGCGGCGTCGGGAGGCAGCTCGGGAAGCCCCAGGACCCGAGCCACCTGGGTCCAGCCCACCCCCGGCCGGCGGAGCAGCTCCTCGGCGGTGGCCGCGCGCTTGAGCCCGCCGATCCCCTCGGCTTCGAGCTGCTCCAAGGTGGTGGCGTCGGTGCGCGCCACCGTCTCCCGGGCCGCCCGCAGCCCCCTCGCGATGGCCTCCTGGCGTGCCTCGAAGGCCGCCCAGGTGGCCTCGTCCAGCAGACCCAGCGCCCGCCCCCGCGCCATGAGCCGCCGGTCGGCGTTGTCCTCGCGCAGGAGGAGCCGATGCTCCGCCCGGCTCGTGAACATGCGGTACGGCTCCCCGCCCACCCCCCGGGTGGTCAGGTCGTCCACCAGCACCCCGATGTAGGCCTCGTCCCGGCCCAGCGTGAAGGGCTCGCCCAGGGCCGCGCTCACCCCGGCGACGAAGCCCTGGACCGCCGCCTCCTCGTAGCCCGAGGTGCCGTTGACCTGACCCGCCAGGTACAGCCCCGGCACCCGTTGGTGCTGCAGATCGGGCCCCAGATCGCGCGGGTCGGCGAAGTCGTACTCGACCGCGTAGCCGGGCTGGAGGATCCGCACGTCCTCCAGCCCGGGGATGGTCCGGAGCAGGCTCTCCTGGACGTCGGCGGGCAGGCTGGTGGACACGCCGTTGGGGTAGACCCGGTGGGTGTCGAGGCCCTCGGGCTCGAGGAAGATCAGGTGGCGGTCCCGGTCGGGGAAGCGGACCACCTTGTCCTCGAAGGAGGGGCAGTAGCGGGGGCCGCGGCCCTCGATGGCGCCGGTGTGCAGGGGGGAGCGGTGCAGCGCCTGGCGGGCGACGGCGCAGGTGCCGGCGTGGGTCCAGGTGAGGTGGCAGTCGACCTGGGGCAGCCGGGGCGGGGGCTGGGCCTGGAAGGAGAAGCGCCCGTCCGGCACCGTGTCCTCTTGTCGCCGGGTCCGGTCCCAGGCGATGGTTCGGCCGTCGAGCCGAGGGGTGGTGCCGGTCTTGAGGCGTCCGAGCCGAAGGCCCAGGTCCTGGAGGCTGCGGGAGAGCCGGTGGGCCGCACCATCCCCCACCCGCCCCC
>CAZPJM010000225.1:0-8225 GCA_964586865.1 uncultured Enterobacteriaceae bacterium | reverse complement strand
GAGGAGATCACAGGGTGCTCCCTGGATCAAGATAGAATCCCGGCGCTGTGACCCCGACGCGGACCTCTCCACGCTGACCTGGAGCCCGCCGACCCGCCGCGCCTGGGCCCGCCGCAAGGGCTTCGACATCCTGCTGGGCGGCGGCCTCGAGGCGAAGATCCTGGCCAACCGGGTCCACCGGGGCGGCTCCCTCAACCTGAGCCTCCTCGCCGGCCCCGGCTACTACGCCCCCCGCGGGTTCGTGGCGCTCCAGGTCGGGGCCCAGGGCACCCTGACCTCGCTGCTCCTCCACACCGACGCCTACGAGGCCATCTACCCCGAGGTCCACAACGGCTTCGTCGGACCGTCCGCGCCCCAGTGGCTCGGCGGCCTGCGGGCCGGCTTCCGGGCGGGCCCCGTCCTCGTCGAGGCCCACGCGACCCTGCGCACGTCCATCACCTTCGAGCAGCACCCGCCCTACGTGGTGCCGTACATGGGCGGCCTGCGCGTCGGCGCCGTGTTCTGAGCGGATCCCTCGCCGGGGGCGGTCAGCGCTACCCGCAGGCGTCCTCCACCACGATGCAGGTCGAGATGGGGCCCGAGAAGGGGAAGTCCGCGATGGGGACCGCCGCGGCCACGCCCACCCACTGGGTCATGTCGCAGACGTCCGCGCAGCCGCCGCTGCTGTCTTCCACCACCAGCTCCACGTGGGTGGTGCCGGCCTCGTCGCCGAGGGCCCAGGCGCTGATGTCCACCACCTCCAGGCCGCAGGTGCTGCTGCGGTAGGCCCCGAGCAGCACGCCATGGCCGGCGTTCTCGGGATCGTCGTCCAGGTTGCCGGGGTCCTCGCCCTCGGGGAGCCAGTCGCGGGTCCAGACCCCCCACTCCCGCTGCACGGGCGTCTCGATGGCGATGGTGGGGCCGCCGAAGGCCCCGTCGAGGGGGTAGAAGGGGCCCTCGTAGAAGACGGTCACGGGCACCTCGTCGAGCACCGCCAGATCGGCGGGGCCCTGAGAGCAGCCCGAGGGCCGGGGGTCCTCCGGGTCCACCCGGGTCTCGACGGGATCCACCGAGCCCGTGGCGGGGGCGCAGGCCACCAGCAGGGCGAGGGCGGGGATGGCACGGAGCATGGTCACCTCCGCCCCGAGGATAGCGCCGCGCCTTCGCCCTCGCGACGGAGAACACAGGCCGCGCCCGCGCCTCTCGTGGAGGTGGCCCGCCCGACGCCCCTCCCTACCCCGCCTCGCGGAGGAACCCGACCATCGCCAGGCACATCTCGTCGGCGGTCTGCTCCCCGAGGGTCACGTCGATGGGGGCCTCCAGGCCCTCCTCCTCCATGAGCAGGCGAACGCCAGGGTTGTCCGGGGTGTTGTCGTAGGTGCAGCGCAGGTGCACCACGTCCCCGCCCCGCATCTGGGGGAGCGCGTCGATGGGGGCGTCGTAGGCGTAGATCATCTGCCAGTTGAAGTCCCACTGCGGGGTGTGGACCAGGCACTCCCGCGGGGGCTCGCCCGGGGCGGGCTCGGCGTGCTCCACCTCGATGATCATGTCGGTGCCGACGTAGTGCATGTGGGTCCCCACGGCCCACACCCGGGCCACGCCGAGGCCGGCCGGCATCTGGAGGGCCATGGTCTCGGTGTGCTCCGATGCGCCCGCGGGGATGAAGAAGGCGGGTCCGTCGGCCGGGTCCGAGGGGCCGGGCAGCAGGCCCCGCTCGGGATCGCCCGGTGCCGGCCCGCGCCGGTTGCCCAGGAGCGCCACCTGGCTCTCGTACCGCGGCGGGGTGTCCTGGACGCGCAGGTCCACCCCGGTGCTGTCGGTGACGGCCTCGCCGGGTACCGGATAGTAGTGGATGCTGGCCACGATGCGGGCCCCGGCGGGCAGGCGCACCGCCACCTCCGAGGGCGTCTCCATGGGGAGCTGTCCGGGGGTCCAGACCCACAGCAGATCGTCGCCGGGCCCGGTCATGGCCCCGCCGAAGCAGGGGTACTGCCCATCCTCGCCCGCCAGCTCCTCGCTGGAGGCGTCCGCGTCGATGTAGAGGAGGGCATGGTGGACCACCCGCGGATCGCCAGGAACCACCTGGGCCCCCGTGATCCACACGTCCCGGTCCAGCCCCGGGTCGAGCACCTGGCAGTGATACTGATCCCGATCGCCCTCGGTGGTGAACGGGGCCCGCGGCATCACCCGCAGCGAGGGGTCCACCAGCTCGAGCCCCTGACCCCGCGCCACCGGCGCGGCGGTGGCCGGATCGCCCTCGGGCCCCCCGGCGGCCACCCAGGCCTCGAGGGTGGCCCGCTCCTCGTCCGTGAGCCGGCTGTCGTGCCGCCAGGGCTTGGGCGGGGTGCACTCGTCCGTCTCGACGGCCCCCCAGGGAGGCATGGTCCCCTCGTCCACCGCTCCCAGCATGACCTCGCGGAAGCTCTGGGCGGTGGCGTAGTCGTCGAGGGCGAAGGGCGCGATGCCCCCCTCGGTGTGGCAGCCGCCGCAGCGCGCGACCACCACCGGGGCCACGTCGGCGTGCCAGGTGGGGACCTGGCTCGAGGGCGGGGGCTCGTCGCCGCACGCGGCGAGGAGCGGGACGGCGGCCAGGGCGCGGAGCCAGCGGGATCGGATCACGGGAGCCTCCGGGGGGCTGGACCCGGAGAACGGATCGGCGCCGCGCATGTTGCGCCGAAGCCCTCAGGCGCCCGGCTTACGGCGCTCCCGGAAGTGGAGCTTGAGGGGGGTGCCCTCGAAGCCGAACTGCTCGCGCAGGCGGTTCTGGAGGTAGCGCTTGTAGCTCGGGGGGACGCCCTGGGGGGTGTTGGACCACAGGACGAAGGTGGGAGGGCGCACCCGGGCCTGGGTGGCGAAGTACAGGCGGACCGGCCGGTGGTGGCGCTGGGGGACGGTGTGGGCGTTGACCGCCTCTTCGAGGAAGCGGTTGAGCCGGCCGGTGGGCAGGCGGGTGTTGAAGGCCTGGAACACCCGGTCGACCAGGGGCAGGACCCGGTGCACGCCCTTGCCGGTCCGGGCCGAGATGAAGAGGTGCGGGGCCCAGGTGGCGTGGGGCAGCCGCATGTGGATCTGATCCCCGATGGCCCGGCTGTCCACGTCCTCCAGGTCCTTCGTCAGATCCCACTTGTTGATGAGCAGGACCAGCGCCCGCCCCCGGTCGATGACCAGCTCGGCCAGGCGGGCGTCCTGGGTGGTGATCCCCTCGGTGGCGTCCACCATGAGCAGGGCCACGTGGCAGCGCTCGATGGCCCGGATGCTCCGCAGGCTCACGAAGCGCTCGAGGGGGTCGCCGATCCGCGTCTTCCGACGCACCCCGGCCGTGTCCACGAGCAAGTAGCGCTGGCCGTCCACCTCGAGGAGGCTGTCCACCGGGTCCATGGTGGTGCCGGCCTCGTCGTGGACCAGGTGCCGATCCTCGCCCAGCAGGCGGTTCACCAGGGTGGACTTGCCGATGTTGGGCCGCCCGATGACGGCCACCCGGAGCTCGTGGGGCATGGGGGCCTGGCGGGCGGGCGCGTCCGGATCCTCGGCCTCCTCGGTGGGCTCGTCGGGGATCTCGCCCAGGTCGATCTCGTCCTGCTCGGCCGGGTCGGGGGGCGGCAGGCGCTTCACCACCGCCTCGGTGAGGTCCCACCACCCCCGGCCATGCTCGGCCGAGACGGTGAACATCTCGTCGAGGCCGATCTGCCAGAAGTCGGCCGAGAGGTCCTCCTGGGCCGGGCCGTCCACCTTGTTCACCGTCAGCACGACGGGCTTGTCGGTGCGACGGAGGAGCTCGGAGACCTCGAGATCGGCGGGGGTGAAGCCGGTCCGGGCGTCGACCACGAAGAGGATGACGTCGGCCTCGTCGAGGGCCACGAACACCTGCAGGCGCATGGCCTCGAGCAGCGGGGTGTCGGGGACGGGCTCGAGGCCGCCGGTGTCGATGAGCATGAAGCGCCGGCCGTGGGCCTCGGCGACCTCGTAGAGCCGGTCGCGGGTCACGCCGGGCCGGTCGTGGACGACGGCCTTGCGGAAGCCCACCAGGCGGTTGAACAGGGTGGACTTGCCGACGTTGGGGCGACCGACGATGGCGACGACGGGGAGGGGCACGGGGGCTCCGCGGCGAGGGTCGGGGGGACTAACCCGGTGGAGCCGGCGGCTGGACCGTGAGCGGGCCCCATCCGCGGGCTCCGGGTCCCCCACCCTCCTCGCGCGGACCCGACCCGACGGGCTAGACCGCCCCCTGGAGGTGCCCGTGGCGCGGGTGGTGGTCGCCATGTCCGGCGGCGTCGACAGCTCGGTGGCCGCCGCCCTGCTCGTGGAGCAGGGCCACGAGGTGATCGGCGTCCACATGAAGCTCCACGACGTCACCCCGGTCGCCGGTGTGCCCCAGAAGACCTGCTGCGGCCTCGACGATGCCCTCGATGCTCGGCGGGTGGCCGATCGGCTCGGCATCCCCTTCTACGTGCTGAACCTGCGCCAGGCCTTCCAGAAGGCGGTCATCGACGACCTGGCCGACACCTACCTGGCCGGGCGCACCCCCAACCCGTGCATCCAGTGCAACGGGGTCCTCAAGTTCCGGGTGCTCCTGGCCCGCGCCGTCGCCCTCGGCGCCGATGCCCTCGCCACCGGCCACTACGCCCGCCTGCAGGACGGCCGGCTCCTCCGGGCCCGGGATCCGGCCAAGGACCAGTCGTACTTCCTCTTCCCCCTCGGCGAGGCCGCCCGCCAGCGGACCCGCTTCCCCCTCGGTGACCTGACGAAGGAGGAGGTCCGGGACCACGCCCGGCGGTTCGACCTGATCACCGCCGACAAGCCCGAGTCCATGGACGTCTGCTTCCTGCCCGACGGCGACCACGCGGGCTTCATCGCCCGACACCGCCCCGACGCCCTGGTCTCGGGCGAGATCGTCGACGAGTCGGGGCGGGTCCTCGGCTACCACGAGGGCTACACCCGCTTCACGGTGGGTCAGCGGCGGGGGCTGGGCGTGGCCCTGGGCGTGCCCGCCTATGTCCTGCGCATCGAGCCCGACACCCGCCGGGTGGTGGTGGCCCCGCGGCACCGCCTGGAGCACCGGGGGCTGCGGGCCCGGGACGCCACCTGGTTCGACCGGCCGGATCCCGAGCGCCCGGTCATGGCCCGGATCCGGCACAAGGGCGGCCTCATCCCCGCCACGGTGGGACCCGATGCCGCCGACGGCACCTTCCAGGTCCACTTCCGGGAGCCGGCCCTGGCGGTGGCGCCGGGACAGGCGGTGGTCCTGTACGAGGGCGAGCGGGTCCTGGGCGGCGCCTGGATCGATCGGGCCCTGGAGGCCTGGCTCCCCGAGCACGTCCTGGCCGAGGGCCGGGGCCGGGTGGGCGCCTGAACGGGGACGCCCCTGGGCGGGTTAGGGAAGCCGGAGCCGCCGGGAGGCCCTCCACCCCCATGCACGACCGCGCCGCCGTCCTCGACGCCTTCCAGGAGCGCCTCGGGCACCGCTTCGCGGAGCCGGAGCTGCTCGACCAGGCCCTGACCCACGCCTCGTGGGCCCACGAGCACGGCGGCGAGAGCAACGAGCGGCTCGAGTTCCTGGGCGATGCCTTCCTCGACGCGGTGGTGACCCGGCTGCTCTTCCGCACCTTCCCTCACCTCCCCGAGGGCCTGCTCTCCCAGCAGAAGCACCGCCTCGTGGCCACGGCCCCCCTGGCCCGGATCGGCCGGGATCTGGGCCTGGACCGGATCCTCAAGGTGGGCACCGGGGCCCGTCGCAATGACGTGGCCCGCAACCCGAACAAGGTGGAGGACACCACCGAGGCGCTGGCCGCCGCCCTGGTGCTCGACGCGGGCTTCGAGCCCGCCGCCGCCATCATCGAGGGCTGGTTCGAGCCCCTCGTCGACGAGCTCGAGCTGCAGCGCCTGCCCGGAGACCCCGGGTACAAGAACGCCATCAGCCTCCTGCACGAGCGCCTCGCCCGCAAGCCGCTCCGCCTGAAGGCCCACGCCCTCGAGCTGGGGCGCAGGGGGAGCGCGCACCAGCCCATCTGGGAGATGGGGTGGTGGGCCGGCGGACGGCTGCTGGCGCGCACCTGGGGCCCCTCCAAGAAGATCGCCCAGCGCGAGGCCGCCCGCCTCGCCCTCGAGGCCCTCGACGCCCTGCTGCAAGACGGCTGGAGCCCGGATCGGGAGGCCGAGCCGCCCGAGGCCGCCCTCGAGGCCCAGCCATGACCCGCCCCGCCGTGGTGCCCGTGAACCTGGGCTGCTGCCCCGTCGGCCCCCGGTGCCGGCTGTGCCCTCCGGCCCCCGAGCCGCCCGAGCCCTCGACGGTGCGTGCCCTGATCCACCACACCCGCGCCGAGCGCGCCGCCCCGGGCCAGCCGGTCCAGGTCTCCTTCTTCGGCGGGGCCCCGCCCTCCCCCGCCCTCCTGTCGGCGACCGGGGATCTCCCCACCACGGTCCGGGTCCGGCCCGACCTCCTCACCCGCGCCGAGGCCCGGAGGCTGGCCGAGGCGGGGGGGGGCGCCGTGGAACTGGACCTGCTCACCCTCCACACCCGGCCCCTCCGCGAGGTGGGCCGCACCCACCGCCGCGCCCTGGTGCTCGAGCAGCTCGAGGGCCTGCGGGCCATGGGGCTCCGGGTCGGGGCCGTGCTGGCGCCGGGGCTGCCGGGCGCCACCTTCGAGCAGTCCCTCGACGACGCCCGCACCCTCGCGCCGCTGCTCGACACGGTCCGGATCCACCCGGTCCTGGTGCTCCACGGCGCCCGCCTCAAGCGGGCCCACATGGACGGCACCTACACGCCCCTCACCCTCGGCGAGGCGGTGACCGTCTGTCGGGCGCTCCTCGATGTCTTCGAGCCGGCCGGGGTCCGGGTCCTGCGGGTGGGTCAGCAGCCCGGGCCCGATGGCCTCGGCCGGGCGGTGGCGGGGCCCCACCATCCCTCCCTGCGGGAGCTGGTCGAGTCGCGGCGCGCCCTGGACACGTTGCGGCAGCTCCTCGACGCGGAGCGCCCCGCGGGGCATGTCGTGGTGCAGTGCGCCCCGGCGGACGTCTCGCGGACCCGGGGACCCTTCAACCAACACGTGAGGACCTTGCGCGCCGAGTTCGCGCTGGACGGCCTCTCCGTCCAGCCCGACCCCGCCCTCCCGCGGGGGCGCTGGCGGGTCATCGAGGCGACCGGATGAGCTTCCACACCGGCACCGTGGCGCTGTTCGGCCGGCCCAACGCCGGCAAGTCCACGCTGCTCAACCAGATTCTAGGGGCCAAGCTGGCCATCACCAGCGGCAAGCCCCAGACCACCCGGCAGCGCATCGTGGGGATCCACAACGCCGAGGGCATGCAGGCCATCCTGGTCGACACCCCGGGCTTCCACGAGGCGTGGACCGAGCTGAACAAGGCCATGGTGAGCCACACCCTCGGGGCGCTGCGCGACGTGGACGTGGTCGTGTGGCTGGTGGACACCTCCATCTACGCGCGCCGCGTCGAGAGCGACCCGGAGGCCCCCCTGCTCGATGCCTTCGACGAGCGGATCATCGGCCTGCTCCGCGACCGCGAGGCCCCGGTGATCCTGGTGGCCAACAAGGTCGACGTGGTGCCCAAGCCCCTGGTCCTGCCGGTGCTCGACGCCTTCCAGCACGCCCTGCCGCTGGCCGCCCTGGTCCCCCTCTCGGCCCTCACCGGCGACAACGTCCCGGCGCTGATGGAAGAGATCCGCGCCCACCTGCCCGAGCACCCGCCCCTCTTCCCCACCGACCTGTGGACCGAGGTGAGCGAGCGCTTCCTGGTGGCCGAGCTCATCCGCGAGAAGATCGTCCACCTGACCGAGCAGGAGATCCCCTACGCCACCTTCGTCGAGATCGAGCGCTTCGACGAGTCCGAGCGCGAGGGCGACCGGCCCATCGTCCGGATCTACGCCCGGATCATCGTGGAGCGGGGCAGCCAGAAGGGGATCGTCATCGGCAAGGGCGGCGCCATGCTCAAGCGCATCGGCCAGCTGGCCCGCGAGGACATCGAGCAGCTCCTGGGCTGCAAGGTCTACCTGGAGCTCTTCGTGAAGGTCGAGAAGAACTGGACCCGCTCGAAGAAGGGGCTGAAGCGGGTGGGCTTCGACACCCCCTGAGCCGGAGAGGCTGGTGGCCTACCTGGACCACAACGCCACGGCGCCCATGCTCCCCGCGGTGCGCGAGGCCATGGCCCCGTGGTGGGGGCGCCCGGCCAACCCCTCGAGCGTGCACCGGCCGGGGCAGCGGGCGCGGGCGGCGGTCGAGGCCGCGCGCGAGGCGGTG